>NZ_JAOEAL010000001.1:4273808-4579080 GCF_029835735.1 Shewanella sp. GD04112 | reverse complement strand
AGCTTGAATTGGGAACCTGAAATTCAACGGGATTTCTATATTGAGTTCCCGATAAAAATGTCTGTCACAGGTGATTATCACCAAATCGGCAATATGGTCAGCGGCGTGGCTAAACTGCCTCGTATTGTCAGCTTGCACGATTTTACGATAAAGCGTGACGAGAGCGGTAATCTGGCCATGGATATCTTGGCCAAAACCTATCGCTTTAAAGAGGGAGCAGAATTACCTCCCGAAAATGCAGCCAATAACAAGGGGAAGAAATAATGAAACTCTTACCTCTGTTAGCATTAAGTCTTTTTTTAATGGGTTGTGTTGGCGATCGTAGTGATTTAGAGCTATTTGTTACTACTACCAAGGCACAGCATGTGGCGCATATTCCACCCTTAAAAGAGCCACCTAAGTTTGAGCATTTTGCGTATCAAGCCGAATTAATGCGTAGCCCTTTTGTCCCACCTTCTCGAGAGTTAACGGAAGAAGTGGTTGATACCAGCAAAAACTGCTTACAGCCGGATTTAAAACGTCGTAAAGGCCGTTTAGAAACCTATGCTTTAGACAATCTAAAAATGCGCGGCACCTTAAGCGAAGGAAATTCGATTTGGGCGCTTATTGAGACCAATGATGGCAGTGTATATCGGATGGGCGTAGGTGAATATCTTGGATTGTTTAATGGACATATAGCGAAAGTGACTTCTCAAAATGTGGAAGTTGTAGAATTAATTCCGGATGGTTCTGGTTGTTGGTCTGAACGTACAAACAACATCGAACTTTCTGGAAAATAACAAGCGAAGGATGAGGGAATAATGAAATCTTCTGCCGCGATAAAAATCCCGTTATCGTTTTTATCTTCAGGCTTAGCCAAGTCTGTTATTGGGATCGCATTAGTATTTGGATTTTTGCCATCGAGTTTTGCGGCAAATAGGTTGATGGATGTCAAATACCATGCTCTTGTCGATCATCAATTAGAAGTCGAGTTAGTATTTGAGGGGGCGATTAGCGCACCCACAATTGACTCTAATGCTTCTCCTGCTCAGTTGGTATTAACCTTCGATGACAGTATTTCAGGCCTGTCTAAGGATCGTCTGCCGATTAACCAAGTCGGTGTGAAGGACATAGTGACGGCGCAGCAAGATACCCATTTAATGGTGACGTTGGGTTTATCTAAGGTTAAGCCATATCAAGGTAGTGTCGTTGGTAATTCTTATCGTTTAACGATTAACGATGAAGTTGCAGGCTCACAAGCTGCTAATAATCCGTTCGTTAATAGCGTTAAAAATATCGATTTTCGTCGCAATGCAAATGGCGGTGGTGATTTATTAGTCTATTTAAATAATCGCTCGGTTGCCGCGAACGTTGAACAAATTGGTGCCAAGCTTGAGGTTCAGCTTTACAACACAGATATTAACAGTGACTTGTTATATGTGATGGACGTGCAGGATTTCTCCACACCGGTAAAGCATTTTGAAACTTTTAAGGACGATTTAACGACTCGGATTTTAGTCGATGTCTCGGGTAACTATGAGTTCAATTACAAACAGGAAGACAATCTCTTTAGGCTCTCAATTAACAAAGTAGAGCGCGCTGCGGCGACCAAAGAGGTAAAGAAATATAACGGTAAAACCCTTTCGTTAAATTTCCAGAATATTTCAGTCCGTACTGTGCTGCAGATTATTGCCGACTACAACAACTTCAACTTAGTCACCAGTGACACGGTTGAGGGTGATATCACCTTAAGACTCGATGATGTGCCTTGGGATCAAGCATTGGATTTGATCCTGCAAACCAAAGGACTCGATAAGCGGATCGAAGGTAATATTTTGATGGTGGCGCCAAGTGAAGAACTGGCGATTCGCGAAAGCCAAAACCTCAAGAATAAGCAGGAAGTAAAAGAGCTTGCGCCACTCTACTCTGAGTATTTGCAAATCAATTATGCCAAGGCGACTGATATCGCCGAGTTACTCAAAGGGGCAGATTCTAGTTTATTGTCGCCACGTGGTTCAGTGGCCGTCGATGAGCGTACCAACACAGTGTTAGTGAAAGATACCGCTGAAATCATCGAGAATATCCATCGTTTGGTTGAAGTGCTCGATATTCCTATCCGCCAAGTGTTGATTGAATCTCGCATGGTCACTGTAAAAGACGACGTGTCTGAAGATTTAGGTATCCGTTGGGGCGTGACTGATCAGCAGGGTAGCAAAGGGACGTCAGGAACCCTTGAAGGCGCAGGCAGCATTGCCAATGGTACTGTGCCAACACTGGATAACCGTTTGAACGTGAATTTACCTGCGGCGGTGACAAACCCTACCAGCATTGCTTTCCATGTGGCAAAGCTTGCCGATGGCACCATCTTAGATTTAGAGCTGAGTGCGCTTGAGCAGGAAAACAAAGGTGAGATTATCGCGAGCCCTCGCATTACCACCTCTAACCAAAAAGCGGCGTATATCGAGCAGGGTGTGGAAATCCCTTATGTACAATCCACTTCCAGTGGCGCGACGTCGGTGACCTTTAAGAAGGCGGTATTGTCATTAAGAGTGACACCACAAATTACCCCTGATAACCGCGTGATTCTGGATCTTGAAATCACTCAAGACTCTCAGGGTAAAACGGTGGATACTCCCACAGGTCCGGCAGTCGCTATCGATACTCAACGTATTGGTACGCAAGTGTTAGTGGATAATGGGGAAACCATTGTACTCGGTGGTATTTATCAGCAGAATTTAATCAGCCGCGTGAGCAAGGTGCCTATCTTGGGTGACATTCCTTTAGTTGGCTTCTTATTCCGTAACACTACTGACAAGAATGAGCGCCAAGAGCTGTTGATTTTCGTGACGCCTAAAATTGTGAACGAGAAGCTCTAATCGTTTGTTACGAGTCGAATAAAGCCAGCATACATTGCTGGCTTTATTGTGTCTGAAATACAATTCTTATCATAAATAGCGTGCATCACTTGCCAGACTAGACATGAAACTGAGATAATCCTCGGTCAAGTCTCATTAGAGCAAGGTAACATACAGTAGGTCGGCTTGTTCATGAGTCGACATAGGCATACTTTTCATTAAGATTCAGACGTACAAGAAATGGCTGAAAAACGTAATATTTTTCTGGTAGGCCCAATGGGCGCAGGTAAAAGCACAATTGGTCGCCATCTGGCGCAAATGCTGCATTTAGAATTCCACGATTCAGATCAAGAGATTGAGCAACGCACAGGCGCCGATATTGCTTGGGTGTTTGACGTTGAAGGCGAAGAAGGTTTCCGCCGTCGCGAAGCTCAGGTTATTGCTGATCTGTCTGAAAAACAAGGTATTGTCCTTGCCACTGGCGGTGGTTCAGTTCAGAGCAAAGATATCCGTAATCATTTATCTGCTCGCGGTATCGTGGTGTATCTCGAAACCACTATCGACAAACAGGTTGCGCGCACTCAAAGAGACAAGCGTCGCCCATTACTGCAAGTAGATGATCCGCGAGAAGTATTAGAAAACCTCGCAGAAATCCGTAACCCTCTGTACGAAGAAATTGCTGATGTGATCGTTAAGACCGACGATCAAAGTGCAAAGGTTGTTGCGAATCAAATCATTGAGCAATTAGGTTTCTAGGCAGAATGACAAAACAAATTCAGGTTGATTTAGGTGAACGTAGTTATCCCATTTATATTGGCCAGAGTTTGATGAGTGATGGCGAGACATTGTCTCGCTACCTGCTGAAAAAACGTATCCTTATCGTCACCAATGAAACTGTCGCGCCCTTGTATCTTAAGCAGATCCAAGACACGATGGCTTCGTTTGGTGAGGTAACCAGCGTCATCCTTCCTGATGGCGAACTATTCAAAGATTTAACCTATTTAGATTCCATTTTTACGGCTTTGCTGCAACGCAATTATGGCCGTGATTCAGTGCTGGTGGCTCTCGGTGGTGGAGTTATTGGTGACATGACGGGTTTTGCCGCAGCCTGTTACCAACGTGGGGTCGATTTTATTCAAATTCCTACCACGCTGTTATCACAAGTAGATTCCTCTGTTGGTGGGAAAACCGCAGTTAATCATCCGCTTGGCAAAAATATGATCGGGGCTTTTTATCAGCCACAGATCGTCATTATCGATACTGAATGCTTACAGACCTTGCCCGCGCGTGAATTCGCTGCGGGGATGGCAGAAGTCATTAAGTATGGCATCATGTGGGATGCTGAGTTTTTTCAATGGCTTGAGAACAATGTCCAGGCATTGAAAAGTCTAGATACTCAAGCTTTGGTCTATGCGATTTCTCGCTGCTGTGAGATTAAAGCCGATGTCGTGAGCCAGGATGAGACCGAGCAGGGCGTCCGCGCGCTATTAAACCTTGGGCATACCTTTGGGCATGCGATTGAAGCCGAGATGGGCTATGGTAACTGGCTGCATGGTGAGGCGGTTGCGGCTGGCACAGTCCTTGCTGCACAAACAGCTAAGTCCATGGGATTGATTGATGAGTCAATTGTTCGTCGTATTGTGCAATTGTTCCACGCTTTCGAGCTGCCTGTAACAGCGCCGGAATCGATGGATTTCGACAGTTTTATTAAACATATGCGTCGCGATAAGAAAGTCTTAGGTGGTCAGATCCGGCTGGTACTCCCGACGGCCATTGGTCGAGCTGATGTCTTTAGCCAAGTTCCGGAATCTACCCTAGAACAGGTTATCTGCTGCGCATAAACCTTGTGTGGTGGATGAGTGACGTTTCAGGGGCAAGTCTTGCTTCCTTCACAGGAAG
Organism: Shewanella sp. GD04112; assembly: GCF_029835735.1. NCBI lineage: Bacteria > Pseudomonadati > Pseudomonadota > Gammaproteobacteria > Alteromonadales > Shewanellaceae > Shewanella > Shewanella sp. GD04112. The sequence continues at coordinate 4,574,347 of NZ_JAOEAL010000001.1, read as the reverse complement.
CCCTCGTAGAAAGATTGCATCATGTGGCCAGTTATAGCGACCAGCTACTGGTGCTTGTGGGTGCGCACGGTTCGGGGAAGACGACACTACTCACGGCGCTAGCCACAGATTTTGATGAGTCGAATGCCGCGTTAGTCATTTGTCCTATGCATGCCGACAATGCTGAAATTCGTCGCAAGATTTTAGTGCAATTGGTGTCATCCCCGATTTTTGATGACGAAATCTCCCTCGCTGAAACCATACTGCGTGTCGCGTCGAAACAAAGTAAGCCGCTGCACATCATTATCGATGATGCTCATTTACTCTCTAAAGAATTGTGGGCCGAGTGCATCATACTCAATCAAGTGCAATGCGCGGGTCAGCGCATCGCCGTGACGTTAGCGGTACCGCCTACATTTTTAGCCGACTTACTCCCTCAGCTGCCAGAGTCGTTAAGACGACAAATTCTGCCAGTCAGCATTGATCCCTTAAGCCTGCCGGAGCGCGAGGCGCTGTATCAAACCTTGCTGCGATATAGTGACCAAAATCCGTTTACGCCAAGGGATATAGTGCGTGCTCAGCTCGAGAAGCAAACGGGCACTCCTCAGGAGGTGGTGTCCTTGCTGGAGCTGGCTCTACATGGTCAGGGTGAGAAAAAATCAGTATGGACACAATACAAAGTCGCGCTAATTGGGCTCGCCAGTGTGCTGATTTCCATAGTAATTTGGCTTGGTCTGGCTAAACCCTTTTCCAGTGAGCCAATTCCTGAGATCGTGACTTATCCTGCTGTGGATTCCGCAGAGTTTCTTGCCCATGGCAAACAGATACTAGCGCCGTATTTTAGGCAGCGATCCGAGTCGTTAGCGCAGGCATTATTAGCGGAAGCGGTGGAACAAGCGGACCCATTGGCTAAGTTCCATGGGGAAGAGCCTCAAGTGGAAGGAGAGACTGGCATAGCGCCACCAGTCGATGAAGCGACAAGTAAGGGCGACAGAACCGTCACCGAGGTTGATGAGGCAGAGCCTGCGCCAGCTCCTACAGAGCACGCGAAAGGTGACTCAGCTGCTCAGGTGGTGCATGCAACTCCTGAGCCTGCATCACTCGTATCGGTGCGGCCGAAAACCGGCTATGCGATCCAAATTGCGACCGTCTCCCAGCGTGAAACTGTACAGTCACTCCTTAAGAAACTGCATAATGTGCCAGAGGTGCGAGTCGCCAAGTACAAACAGTTTTGGGTGGTGTTAGTAGGGCAGTTTAACAACAGTCAATCGGCACAGCAGGCGGCCGCAGAATTGGTCAAAGAGTATCATCTTAGCCAACCCCTGATAAAAAAATGGGCAGAACTCGGCGGTTATCAACTACAAGAAACGCGCTCAAGCGGTGAAATTTCAGAATAAACAGAGTACAATCATGGCCTTTATTTTTGTCGGCATTCATCAAGTTAAATGATCAAAAAACATAGAGCCTTCCTGAAATGGGCCGGCGGAAAATTTAAATTGGTGGATGAGCTCGCGAACTACTTACCGACAGGTGAGCGTTTAGTTGAGCCCTTTGTCGGCGCAGGTTCAGTCTTTTTAAATACTGACTATCCCAGCTATTTACTCTGCGACATCAATCAAGATCTGATTAATCTCTACAACATAGTGAAAGAAAGGCCTGTCGAATACATTGAGGCGGCCAGGAAGCTATTCGTCGATGAGATGAATCAAAAGGATGCCTACTACCGCGTGCGTACAGACTTTAATAAATCCCGCGATCCTTTTTTGCGCTCGGTTTATTTTTTGTACTTGAATCGCCATGGTTTTAATGGCCTTTGCCGTTATAACCGCAAAGGGGGCTTTAATGTGCCCTTTGGCTCCTACAAGAAACCGTATTTCCCTGAGAAGGAAATTCTAGCCTTTTCAAAGAAAGCTCAGCGTGCCGAGTTTAAGTGCATCGGCTATGAAAAAGCCTTCGAGCAAATCCGTACTGGCGATGTGATCTATTGCGATCCACCCTATGCGCCACTCTCGACCACTGCGAGTTTTACCACCTATGTCGGTGCGGGTTTTAGCCTAGATGATCAGGCGCTGCTGGCGCGTTATTCGCGCCATATGGCGTTAGAGCAACGCATTCCTGTCGTGATCAGTAACCATGATATTCCGCTGACACGTGAGTTGTATCGCGGAGCCCACCTTGCCAAGATCCAAGTGCAGCGCAACATTAGCCAAAATGGCAGTGGTCGTAACAAAGTCGACGAGCTGATTGCGTTGTACGATGAGAATTATGATCCGCAGGATGATTGATACTGGGTTGTGTAGTATCGAGTGGCTTAACCAACAACTTGGCTAACAAGTAGAATCAGGCTGGCGACTAAGGCAATTGCTAACACTATCCCCATCAATATGTACGGTAATGGTGAGTTGGTCTGGAAGTCTTTTTGACGATTTCTATCTGACTGCACCCCAAAGAAGGCGGCTATTGTACTGTGAAAGACTTGCCAGATCCGGCTGAGCATCAATAGGACTGTTGTGAATTAGCGGGCTTTAGGTCATCGATAGGTTTGTCTTGATGACCATGGAGTAATTCAAGCAAGTCGACAAAATGGAACTGGCTAGAGCGATTTTTGCCAGTGAGCCAAGTCTTCCAGCTTAAGGTTTGCGCCTGTTCGGCACAGCGGTTATTTGGATGGCTGCTAGGTAAGCTGTTGTTGTAACGAGTATCGCTGCTGCAAGCACAGGCGGAGGTATCGTTACTTGCGGTGAGTTTTTCCACGCCAAAGGCTAAGGAGGCGACTACCACTGCGGTAAATGCCAACATCATCGATGACTTAAAGGTCACCGAGCCTAAAATGTGTGAAAACTGTGTTAACCGCCCCTTCATGATACTTCCTTTGCAACCACTAAATGATCCACGACAGCGACCCGAGTATAACAAACTCGCTTAGTTTATGAACAATAATTTATCAATCTTCACTAAAAACTTTCTAACGCTTCAGCATCTCCTTGAGTTTACCGTACGTTATGAGTACTCCAATTGTGTTTCTATTGGGTTTAAATCGCGATAAATGTGGCATTTGCTATAGAGGCATTACCTAGCTAAGGGTAAAATAAGGCACTTTTTGTTCAATAGCAGCGAGTGTCCTATGCGCCCATTTTTAATTGCTCCATCGATTTTATCCGCCGACTTCGCCCGTTTAGGGGATGACGTTAAAGCCGTGTTAGATGCAGGGGCTGACGTAGTACATTTTGATGTGATGGATAACCACTATGTGCCCAATTTAACCATTGGCCCTATGGTGTGCAAAGCGTTACGTGACTATGGCATCACGGCCGATATCGATGTGCATTTAATGGTTAAGCCTGTTGATCGTATCGTGCCTGATTTTGCCAAGGCGGGTGCGTCTATTATTACTTTCCATCCCGAGGCCTCTGAGCATATCGACCGCACTCTGCAACTGATTAAAGAGTCGGGCTGTAAAGCGGGTTTAGTGTTTAACCCAGCAACACCACTGCACTATCTTGACCATGTAATGGATAAGCTAGACGTGATTTTGCTGATGTCGGTCAACCCAGGTTTTGGTGGGCAATCCTTTATTCCTTCGACCTTAGATAAATTACGCCAAGTGCGTGAGCGTATCGAGGCCAGCGGTTTCGATATTCGCTTAGAGGTCGATGGTGGCGTTAAAGTGGATAACATTGCCGAAATCGCCGCCGCAGGCGCCGATATGTTTGTCGCAGGTTCTGCCATTTTCGGTAAGCCAGACTATAAAGCCGTCGTCGACGAGATGCGCGCCGAGTTGGCGAAAGTTGAGGTCAAATAATGCAGGAACAGATTAAAGCGATTGCCTTTGATCTCGACGGCACACTGATTGACAGTGTGCCCGATCTTGCGGTCGCGACCCAGGCGGCACTCGCCGAATTAGGTTTAGCTACGTGTACCGAGGCACAGGTGAGAACTTGGGTGGGCAATGGCGCTGAAATGCTGATGCGCCGCGCCATGAGCCACGCTTTAGGTACAGACGTTGAGCAAACGGCATTGGATGCGGCTATGCCTATCTTTATGCATCACTATCAAGAAAATCTTGAGAAGCACAGTGCACTCTATGCCGATGTGCATCAAGTGCTGCAAATCCTGTTTGATGCGGGATTTAAGCTGGCGGTGGTGACCAATAAGCCTTATCGCTTTACCTTGCCTTTGCTTGAAGCCTTTAAGATTAATGATTTCTTTAGCTTGGTACTTGGCGGTGATTCGCTGGCGAAGATGAAGCCCGATCCATTACCGCTCGAGCATCTATTAGCCGAATGGCAACTCGATAAAACTGAGTTGTTGATGGTGGGCGATTCTAAAAATGACATTTTAGCGGCGAAAGCGGCAGGTGTTGCATCAATCGGCTTGACCTATGGCTACAACTACGGTGAAGATATTGGGCTCACTGGCCCTGACGCTGTATGTGAGCAGTTTGTCGAGATCCTGCGCTGGCTAAATCTCGCTCAGCCAGTTTAATCGAATCTTTTTATCTTTATTTGGAGCAATGACGTAATGACCAAACCCATAGTACTCAGCGGTGCACAGCCGTCCGGCGAATTAACCATAGGTAACTACATGGGTGCATTGCGTCAATGGGTTGCCATGCAAGATAGCCACGACTGCCTATATTGCGTGGTGGACTTGCATGCCATTACCGTGCGCCAAGACCCTCAAGCATTGCGTGAAGCCTGCTTAGATACACTTGCACTGTATTTAGCTTGTGGTGTCGATCCAAAGAAAAGCACAGTCTTTATCCAATCCCAAGTGCCACAGCATACCCAACTGGGTTGGGCGTTAAATTGCTATACCCAAATGGGTGAATTGAGCCGTATGACGCAGTTTAAGGATAAGTCACAAAAGCACGCCAACAATATTAACGTCGGTCTGTTTGGTTATCCTGTACTGATGGCGGCGGATATTCTGCTGTATCAAGCAAATGAAATCCCCGTTGGCCAAGATCAGAAACAACATCTTGAATTAACACGTGATATCGCGACTCGCTTTAACAACGCTTACGGCGAGACGTTTACCATTCCTGAGCCTTTTATCCCTGAGCATGGCGCTAAGGTGATGTCGCTACAGGATCCGCTGAAGAAGATGTCTAAGTCGGACGACAACCGTAACAACGTGATTGGCCTGCTTGAAGATCCAAAAGCGGTCATGAAAAAGTTGAAAAAAGCCATGACCGACAGTGATGAGCCGCCAGTCGTGCGTTTCGATATGGAAAACAAGCCAGGCGTGTCTAACCTGCTGAGCTTAATGTCGGGTATCACAGGTCAAAGCATTGCCAGCCTCGAAGCTGAGTTTGAAGGCAAGATGTATGGTCATTTAAAAGGTGCCGCGGGTGAAGCTGTAGTGGGTATGTTAGAGCCGCTGCAGGAGCGTTACCGTGCGCTGCGTGCCGACCGTGCTTACCTCGACCAAGTGATGAGAGCGGGCGCCGAAAATGCCCAGGCTCGCGCCGAAGTGACGCTTAAAAAGGTGTACGAGAAGATTGGTTTGTTAGTGTAATTTGCCCTAAAAAGTCCATTACACAACACGTTATTAAGCCGACCTATTCTTAGGTTGGCTTTTTTTATGTCTGTTACTCATTGGGTTGGTTAAGCGTTTAGGCCTGCGATTTTAGCCAAGAGGAAAAGGCGGCAATCGCGGGTTCAGCCAGACGGCGCTGCTTACAGATAAAACTAAACTCAAAGCCCGTATGAACATCGGGCAGATTAACCGCAACCAGTCTGCCAGTGCTGATATCACCTGCCACCATAAAATCGGGGGCGAGGGCGAGGCCTTGGCCCGCAATTGCCGCCTCAATCGCCATTACGATATGACTAAAAATATGTTGCTGCTCGTTATTCAGCGGGATCTGGTGAGCCGATGACCATTTGTGCCAATCGAGTCCCAGCGGCCCCTCATCCACAATCAGCAGTGCCTGTTGCTGAAAATTGCTTAAGTTAATATCACGCCACTTGGGGTAAAAACTCGGGCTACATACTGGGATGAGCCGCTCCTTATGCAGTAACTGTTGCCAATAGCCGCGCTGATTGAGTTTGCCCGCGATAAAGATATCGGCCGTGCTGGTGCTGAGATCGGGGTCTTGAGTGATCATCTCGAGGCGAATTTTAACGCTGGGATATTGGCGCCTAAAATTTGCTAATCTTGGAATCAACCATTTCACCGCAAAAGAGCTATACACCGCCAAACAGAGTTGTTGGTTTGGGGTGTCGCGGATCTTGAGATTAAGGTCGCTTAACTCATTAAAAATCCTTTCTAACTCAATAAATAAGCTCTGGCCTTTAGGTGTGAGTTGCAATTTTCGTCCCTGACGGTCGAAAAGCTGCTCACCAAAATATTCCTCTAATACACGCACTTGGTGTGAAACCGCGCTTTGGGTAATGCAAAGTTCGGCGGCAGCCTTGGAAAAATGCTGTTGCCTTGCGGCGGTTTCAAAGACTTGTAGTGCGCGTAATGGCGGAAGCTTTCTCATGATTTTCAACGCCTAAAAGATTTAGTATGAATTTAATTCATCTAGCATGAGAAAGCATCATTTCAGCTTAAGTTTTGCGGGGATTATCATGCCAGCATTGAGATTTGCGGATGGTAAAAAATGCAGCGCCCTGTTGTTATCGGTTTGATTTTATTGATAGTGGGTAATCTATTTAGTGCTTTTTACGATGTATCGATCAAATGGCTGCCAGAAGATGCAAATGCGGCCACTTTTCTACTCGTGAGACAAATCACTTCAGTATTGATGTTAATCCCCATTTGGTTGTACTCGCAGCGACCCAAGACGGAACATATTTCGGTCCACCTTTGGCGTGCCAACATAGGCTCGGTTGGCGCGCTTTTTTTAATTATTGGCCTAATGGCTTTGCCGCTCGCGACGGTCAGCTCCCTGTTTTACTCGGCGCCGCTGATGATTATTCTGATGGGCTATTGGTTTTTAAAGGAGCGGATCACCACTGGACAAGTGGTATGCACATTACTCGGGTTTGTTGGGATCTTAATTATTCTCAGACCGAGTGAGATGAACTGGTTTGGATTAGCAGTGTTATTCTCGGCGTTTACCTTTGCCGTCAACCAGTTGACCCTGAAAAAAGTCCCAAATACTGAACATCCAGTATTAACTTTGATGCTGTATAACCTGCTGGGTATTCCTGCGACCTTAACCATCGCTGCTTTTCAAGGGCTTGAGGGGCTGAGCTGGGGATTGTTAGCCGTAGCACTACTCAGTAATGCTTTTTTGCTGATTTATCACTGGTTCTGCGTGCTGGCCTATCGTCGCGCACAGGCGAGCGATATTGCGATTGCCGAATATACCGGCCTGTTATTTATCGTCTTTTTGGGCTGGCTGTTATTCGATGAATGGTTAGATAGCCTAAGTTGGCTGGGCGCGGCGCTGATTGTCTTACCATCACTGTTTTTACCTTGGATTGGCATGTGGATGGCCAAGTCACCCAAGGTGATGGATAACATCCAAGTAGAAGCGTTAGGACTAGAAGCGGTAGAAGGCGAGCCTAAACCCTAAGGGCTTAGGCTCAATCGGTTATTCGATGTATTCGAATACTTTAACGACTTTACGCACGCCCGCGGTGTTGCGCGCGATATCGACCGCCATATCGGCCTGAGAGCGGTGAATGAGTCCGAGTAGGAAGACTTCACCGTTTTCTGTGATGACCTTAATACGGGTGACATCCAACTCTTTCTCGTTGAGCATGCGTCCCTTCACTTTCGTCGTCACCCAAGTGTCATTGCTACGGGTGGTGAAAGAGGTCGGGTTACCGATGCGGATCTGATTGTGGATTTTACCGCCAAGCTTAAGATCTTGTACGACCTTAATCGCCTTATCCCTCAACATTGAGTTAGGGGCCTGGCCAATCATCAGCACATTACCGTTAACCGAAACACCCGTGATATTCGTTTGTTTCTTCAGATCTTCATGCTCCAGCAGGGCACTGGTGATCTTAAAATCGGTATTGGTATCGTCGAGCTGAGTCTTCACCGAACGCTCATCGTTGGCCATCATGGCGCCACTAACTGCGCCCACCATAACGGCACCGGCGCAACCTTGCAGCAGCATGCAAACCATTAACAGTGGGGCAGCATATCTCATTGCTGTTCGTCCTGCGGGAAGAGTGTGCGGTCGATATTGTCACAGAGGCAGTGGATAACCAGTAAGTGTACTTCTTGAATACGTGCAGTCACGTTAGAAGGTACACGGATTTCCACGTCGCCTACGCTCAGTAATCCCGCCATTGCACCACCGTCTTTACCGGTTAAGGCAACGATAGTCATATCGCGGCTCAGGGCGGCTTCCATAGCTTTAATCACGTTGCCTGAATTACCGCTGGTGGAAATCGCCAACAGAATGTCACCAGGTTGACCTAAGGCTAAGATTTGTTTTGAGAAAATCTCATCATAGCTGTAGTCGTTGGCAATCGCTGTGATGGTTGAAGTGTCAGTTGACAGCGCAATCGCGGGCAATGGTGGACGTTCAATTTCGTAGCGGTTTAATAGCTCGGCCGAGAAGTGCTGAGCATCACCGGCACTGCCACCGTTACCGCAGGCAAGAATTTTATTGCCGCCCAAAAGACATTGCACCATCATCTCGGCCGCTTTGGCAATGGATTCTGGCAGTGCTTCGGCTGCATCGATTTTGGTCTGGATAGATTCAGTAAAGCTGTCTTTAATGCGTTCTAACATGGATACATCCTTTCAGGATAAAGTGTGGCTATGATGCCATATTTCCACGGTGGAGTTGAGGCATAAGCGTTAAAAATTATTCGATTAGCTGAGTCGAAGGCCTCGTTTAAAAAGCATCGACTAGCCAGTGGATTTGCGCGTCCTCGATGGCAACAACGTCGAATCGGCACGGCACATCCAGTTTATGCGTCTGTAAATAGTGGCTGGCCGCCATGCGGATCCTGCCGATTTGTGCTTTGCTAAGTGCTTGTATTGCGCCGCCAAATTGATTTGCTGAGCGATATTTTACTTCAACAAATACCCAGTGGTGTTTATAGCGCATGACGAGGTCTATTTCACCAAAGGGATAGCGGACATTGCGCTCGACAAAGGTTAACCCTTGCTGTTCGAGGTAACCTTGAGCGAGCGACTCTGCCTGCTGTCCGAGTGTCATAGTTGACGGAAACTGCCTCTCTGATAGCGTCCCCAGCTTAATTGGCGGTTAATTACGCCGTCAGGATTGACGGATAATACGCCGCTACGTCCATTGAACTGGTAACCCGTGAATGAGCGCATCTGCGCCAGTTTGCTGATCAAATCCATGGCATCATAGCCCATCACGAACAGGCGTTTCTGGCCGTTATTCCAGCCCGACCACAGAGTGTTAACCATCAGGTTTTCTTCACTGTTTTGCATCAGCCAAGGTGCATCGCTCATGGTCAGGTTATTTAAATCCTGCGCCGTTTGGCTCGATTCGTTGTCGATGCGGCTGCGGCTTGAGGTGTACAGCGGCACTGGCTGAGTAAAGACGCTGAAGTTCACATCGATAAAGGCCTTGAGCAAGGTTAAATCCTGTGGCGTCGAGATCATATAGATCGCATCGATATCTTGGCGCGAACGAAAATCGGCCTGTATCGAATTACCGAGCAGCTCTTTTATCCGCGCGATACGCGCTTGGCTATCACGGACACCGAGTGCATCCTGCACTGTGGTTTTCATCTTATCGCCACCATCGTAGTAATAGACTTCGATAGGGGTATCGCTTTTCTTTTTCCAAGCTTGGATAAAGCTTTCTGCCATGCGCTTGCCTGTGGCATCGTTGCTGGCGAGCAGTAATGGCATAGTCACGCCATCTTGATACATACGCGTTGCGGCATCGGCAGCTTCTTGGGCTGGTGACAGCGCAAAGTAGAACTTATTGATATCGGGCACAAACTTATCGGTTTGATTTAAAAACAGCTGCGGGATTGGTGCTGTCGGTGCTGCGGGCGCTGCAGGTGCAGAGCCCGATGGCGTGCTGGTCGCAGGGCTGGTGTTGCTGTTCAGTGCCAGCAATTGATCGATTTCATTTGGCAGCAAGGGGCCAATAATAAACTCGGCGCCCGCGTTCACCGCTTGCTGATAGGCCGCTACGGCATCATTGGCGGTATCGTAAAAATTAACTGCAACCTGCTCATTGGGTTTGGCTAAATAGCTGGCCAAAATCCCTTGGCGAATCGCGTTGGCGGCACCCGCGCGCTGGCCTGTAAGCGGAAGCAGAACGGCGATATTCTTCGGCATAAAAGGCTTGGCATTGAGTGCCCGATCCAAATCGGTCGGTAATTTCGCCGCCGCTGGATGATAAGGATTCTGCTTTTGCCAGTCGCCTAAGTAACGAACCAGTTGATTAGGGTCAACCGCATAATGTTTGGCGATATAGGCGAGCTGCAACCAACCGGCAAATACTGGGTTGTTGGCATCGCGGATAAAGGTTTGCAGGGTTTGCTCATGCATTGGCTGCAACACTTGCCAGATTTGGTTATTGACTTCACTCGCCTCGGCGGGCGGTAAATAGGTGGTCAATAAACTCAGCTCGCGCACTTGTTCGATAGGTTGCTTATTCAGTTGGAATAAATGCGCTCTAAATTGATGATACGCGGCCATTTGCCAGCCGGGTAACACCCAAGTGCTTGGATAGCTCAGAGTCTTGAGCGCCTCGACATAGGTCGATGTATGCTCTAATACCCGCGCCGTCAGGTATTTATGTTCGGCCACCAGAGTAGGAGTCTGAGTCAGGCTTGGCTGCATCGACTTCAGCAGTTTCTGCGCCGCCGCATAGTCATTGGCATTGATATAGGCATGCGCCGCCAGCAGTAGGTTAGTATCGCGCTGCTGCGGATCTTTGCTATTCGCGGCCTGTGCTAAATACACATTGGGCGCCAATGGTGCAGAGGCTAAAGAGGTGGCCACTGTGGGGGCAGTACCGGTTGAGCTGGGCGCTTGGCTGCCGCAACCCGCCAACACTGCGGATAAAATGGCCACGGAAACGAACTTAGTTGTATTCAGGCTTTTTAACACTGGGCTTCACTCTGGTAAGATGCTGCCTCTAGTTTAACCTTCTCTTGCGCTTGACGAAAGTCTTGGCACTGTCATTACCGAGGTATATATGGACCAAAGCGTCGCACTCTACATTGTTCCCACTCCCATTGGTAACTTGGGGGACATGAGCCCACGTGCTATCGAAGTGCTCACTCAGGTCGCATTGATTGCCTGTGAAGATACGCGCCACAGCGGCAAGTTATTGAGTCATTTTGGTATTTCTACCAAAACTATCGCGTTGCATGACCATAACGAGCGCGCTCGCGCCCAATGGATTGTCGAGCAGTTAGCCGCAGGGCAATCGATTGCGCTGATTTCCGATGCGGGCACACCGCTGATTTCTGACCCCGGCTATCACTTAGTTTCCCATGTGCGCCAGTCGGGTTTCAGAGTGATCCCATTGCCCGGCCCTTGCGCGGCGATTACCGCATTAAGCGCGTCGGGTTTACCGTCGGATCGCTTCTCCTTCGAAGGCTTTTTACCTTCTAAAGAGAAGGCGCGCGCCGATAAGTTACTCGAGCTCAAGGAAGACCCTCGCACACTGATTTTTTATGAATCACCGCACCGCATCGAGCATAGCCTGACGACCATGGTCGAAGTGTTAGGCGGCGAGAGGCAAGTGGTGATGGCTCGGGAAGTCACTAAAACCTTCGAGACCTTCCTCTCTGGCCCTGTGGCCGAGGTGTTGGCCACGGTCAGCAGCGATCCTAACCAGCAAAAAGGCGAGATAGTGCTGATGGTGCATGGTCATCGCGCCGCGGAGGATGATGACGCCATTCCGACTGTCGCCATCAACACCTTGAAATTACTCTGTGAAGAATTGCCCCTCAAAAAGGCCGCCGCCATTGCCGCGCAAATTCACGGTCTTAAAAAGAATGCTCTGTACAAGTTTGGTTTAGAGTCTGATTTATAAGCACTGGTGCACATCGGCGGGATTAACTGTGGTACGCGCAGATTGCTTAGGCTATAATCCGCGCCGAGTTGGCCAGACAGTCGCTGCGCTCGCAAGAGCGGGGAGGAAAGTCCGGGCTTCAAAGAGCGGGGTGCCAGGTAACGCCTGGGCGGTGCGAACCGACGACAAGTGCAACAGAGAGGAGACCGCCATCATAGCCTCGGCTAAGGTGGTAAGGGTGAAAGGGTGCGGTAAGAGCGCACCGTGCGGCTAGCAATAGTCCGTAGCAAGGTAAACTCCACCCGAAGCAAGACCAAATAGGGTTCCGTATGGCGTGGCTCGCGTTGGAACCGGGTAGGTCGCTTGAGCCTGTGAGCGATTGCAGGCCTAGATGAATGACTGTCCAAGACAGGACCCGGCTTATCGGCCAACTCATCAAATTCAGTAAAAAGCCCGTTTACCTTTTAGGTTAACGGGCTTTTTATTTGCTGAGTGGTTAGCGGGTTGGATAGCAATAAAATAAGAGTCTTCCCTATAATCTATTTGTTGCTATGGGCTTCATTATTCGGTGTTTGTTCTACTGCTGCCGATAAGTGTTTTTTTCACTCGTAAGCACTTGCGCAATATTAATAAGATTCTGAGCGAGTTCTTTCGCTTTATCCTCGGGGAATTTGGTTGCCAGTGAGGCTTGCAGTTTTTCCTGCAGGTTTGCTAATAGGGTTTGCTTATCGATCTCAGTGACTGTCTGTTTGAGGTTAGTGACTCCGCTGGCGAGGGCCTGCAGCTCTGGGAACAATTGCGCGTTCTTTAACGGGGCTAAGAGTGCTAAGTCCTTTAAATTTGCGTCGTCGACTTTATTGTCTAAGGTGAGGAGCAGATTATCGACCCTGTCGAAGGTTTGTTCGCTGCGACTAATTAAAGGTGCAATGGCGGCGTCTTCTATGAGTCCTGTGAATTTATCGACGGTGGCGTATAACAATCCCGCGACGATAATCAGCGGCAGCATGATCCCCGTGAATAATCCCACCCAAAAGTTGTTAAGCCCAGCGGCGAAGTTTTTCATCTTAGTCCCTTATTCCCGTTAAACGCTTAAGTTACGCTATGCGCTTTGTCGATGGCTGACAAGCGTTTACTGCTAAAACTGCGTGCTCAGCGATAAAACGAGGCGCATATCCTAGGCGCGCTAAACCATGGATTAGAAGCTGCGCTTCACCAGAAAACGCCATTCCCAACTGTTGACCGAATCGCCCCCTGTGTAGGGCACTGAGAGGTCAATATGGGCGACGTTGCCGTAACTGGAGCGAGAGGAATAAATCCGCGCGCCAATACCGACACTGGCAAGCGGACCGCTGACCTCGTTATTGGCCGCTAACGGACCGCCCGAGGCTTGGCCGACATCGGCAAATACCGCCCAGCCGAGTTCGGCCAATTGGTATAAGTTTATATTGGGATAATTACGGATTTCGGCGGTGAGTAACCATTGGTTATCGCCCTGTTGATATTCGTTGGGATAACCGCGAACCCCGGTTTCATCGCCGAGCCCTTCGGTGAGATCGAGGTACGTGTTATTCGACACACTCGCCCACGCTTTGCCATAGGCTATCCATTTAGGATTGATTTGATAGAAGTATTCGGCTTGAACATTGGCTTGATAAGTATCTTTTTGGGTGGTGCCTAAGGTGCTGGTGGCGCCCATTTCGAGTAACCATAAATGCTCATCAAACTTGTAACCGCGGGTGGTTTGCCATTTGAAGTGGTAACCCACTGGGTTATTGTCGCCGATATCATTGGTTTCGATACCCAATTGAATATAGTGGTGCCAACCTAAGTTAAAGTCTTCGTTATTACGAATAAGGTGCACATTATTGAGTACCTGAAAGTCGTCCTGAATAAACTCATAGGCGACCCAAGGATACATAAAGTCCCTGTCCTGCGGTAACTCGGAAGTCGGGTAAACCTCTGAATTGGCAAACTCATGCTTATCTTGGGTAAAACCGGTGATAAAACGCGATAAGTGTTCGTTATTCTTATTGATTAACCAGCCATATTGCAGATTGAGATAGTCGACAGTGTGTTCAAACTCGTTCACCTCATGGCCGTTCTGGCGCAAGATATCGGTGCGGCTATCATCCAAAAACTCCGCCGAGTACATGGTCTCAGTATTCAATGAATAGAAAGGCTTGCTGACATACACATGCTTAGCTTGGCCATCGCTATTATCGTAAAACTCGGCGGCGACAATACCGTGGTCGATAATGCTAATGGGCGCTTCGAAGGCAAACTTATAGCCGGTACGGGATTCATCCGATTGATATTTTAAGCGGGTGCGTATGCCTGTACCGAAGAGGTTGTCTTCTTTCACGCCAAAGGAGTAACGGGTGTCACCGCCCGAGCTACTGAAGCTGGCAGTGGGGAGCAGTGACCAGTTATCCCAGGTCTCGATAACAATCGATTCATCATCTGGGTGGACGTCGGACTCAGGATCCTTCTCGCTGACATAGACTTTTGCATCGCGGATATAGGGTTCGGCGCGCAGTAAACGTTGTGACTCATCGAGGTCTTTTTGGGTAACAGTATCGTTTTCATCAAAGGTCAGCCTATCTCGAACCACATATTCCTTGGTGTTGATATGCAGATAGTTAGCCCAGCGGTGGATAAAAAATGCGTCGGGATCGGACTCATCGAAAATCGGGTTGCTCACCACGACAATCTTGCTGACTTTTTTAGGGGCTTCCTCGGGGGGCGTTTTAGGCAAAGCCTCATCCGCTCTGGCTAGGTTGACTAGACCACAGAGGCAACAAGGTAGAATCGATGCATACAGGGTAAACTTCTGCATAAAACCACTCCCGTAAACTGGATGGCGACAGCTTAAGGTTCTGCTGCGCTTCACAATTTAATAACACACGGGAAGTGGCCATTAGTCAAGGAAACATTTTAATAAGATTATGATTTTACTTAAGGTTGCTTTAAGAATCGGGCTGGAGTTGGCGCCAGCCCTGAGAGGAGATGTTACAGCGTGCGTCTTGGTGGTACCACGACGTTGGCAAAAATCAGTCCGGCGATAAGCGACATAAAGATCAAAAAGATCTGCGACCCAATATGGGATTGGTTAAGCATGGTTTCGCCGGAGATCAGCGCGTTCAGCCCTATGTAGGTTTTACTGCCGGGTACTAAGATCACAATACCTTGCAGCAGTGCAATCGAGGCGGGCGCCTTCATCCAACGGGCATAGAGATTGGAATAAACCCCTACCGCCAAGGCGCCGAAGAAGATCCCGACAGAATCCCCAAAAAAGTGTCCGCCTAACATGGCGGAGAAGAATGCCACTATCCCCGCCAGTACGCCCCAAGGTGAATCTTGCATCCGTGCCTTAAAGATAAACACCAGTGCCATCGACAGGATCGGCACCGCCGACCAAATCGCCCAGCGTGGTAAGCCCTCAGGTTCGATATGAATGGCTTCACCGAAGAAGGCTTTACCAATCGCCATTCCCAGCACTGCGCCAAAGTACAGCTTAAACAACAACATACTAGCGTCCATAATCCGCGCTGTGCCCGAGATCAGGTCGCGTGCCGCCAGTTCTGCCAATCCTAAGGTTAAGGCTAAGCCAGGAATAAAGATGATGATGGAGGAGAGGATCACCACGGGAATATTAATATTGGGGTCAATGCGGGCAATGGCGCAGGCGGCAATGGCGCAAACAATCGTCGCGAAAGGCTCTAACACTTCTGCCATGCGCGTCGAACGCTCGGCGCGGTACACAAAACCATAGACTAGCAAGCCTAACAAGCCTGACCAAAAGACATCGTTCCAACCCGTGCCCATCAACATGGCAAAGGCGGCCGCCGAGGTGCCAAAGGAGAAACAGGTTAATGCTGGGCCGTAGGGGTTGGGTTTGTTGGCAATTTCCTCTAGCCTGTCTAAGGCTTCGGTGAGTGTGCGTTTACCCGAGGTGAGCTCATCTACCAGTTCATCGGTGCGGGCGAGGGAGCCTAAATCCAATTCGCCGGGTTTAACCCGCGCAACATGGTTATATTCTTGATCGGTATCGTGTTGTAATACGAAGGTCATCGAGGTCGGGGAGATTAAAAAATAACCTTCGATTCCGAGTGTCCGTGAGACGGTTTGCAAATGGGTTTCAAGACGGTAAGCGGGTGTGCCAAACTTATGTAAAGCCTTGCCTAGCTTAATGATAAATTTACGCTTTTCGAGAAACTGTTCGTTATCCAATCGGGCTATTCACTGTATAAAAAGTTGTAAGAGATCACGCGCGCATATTAACCTATCTTGTCGCTAAAAGGTTAATGGCTTTTAAGCTTAATACAAATAAATTGCTGAATTTTTGCGGTCTACACCGCGGTGATGTTAATCAAAAGGGAATCGCTATGCCGTTGATGGTAACAGGGTTTTACGCCAGCTTGACTGGGTTGTTGATAATAGCGCTGGCTTATCGAGTGGTGAAATTAAGACGAAGCCAAAAAATCGGTATCGGCGATGGTGGTAACAATGCCTTGGCGCTGGCGGGCAGGGTACATGCGAATTTGATTGAGAATGCGCCCATCGTATTGATTTTAATGCTGGTGGCCGAGGCGGGTGGCTTAGCGCATTTCTATTTGCATTGTTTTGGTACCCTGTGGATTGTGGCGCGCTTGCTCCATGCGATAGGGTTAACTCAGGGGAAAGGCGGTTATCATTTCGGCCGTTTTTGGGGCGTGTTGCTCACTTGGTTAGTGACTATCAGCCTAGCCTTAGTCAACTTAGTGCATTTTGCCCAAAGTCTGTAATGGCTGAGATAGGGTAATGGCCGTCTAAGCCATATCCATAGCCACTTTAGGGGTATTGAGCACATTGGTGCAAATACCCCGAAAAACACCTCGGCTGCTGTTTTTTTAATCGCACTTATCCCTGTTTGCCTGCTATACTCCGCGTCCCTAAATCGGTGCGGCCTGTTTTTGCCTGCACCTTTGTTTGACATTACGCTTTTGGGTCAAAATCGATGCAAGTTGAATCCACACTGTTTAGCCATCCCAAGTATTGGGCCGAGTCCTTCGGCACCGCGCCTTTCTTACCTATGTCTCGCAAGGAGATGGAGAAATTAGGCTGGGACAGCTGTGACATTATTATTGTCACTGGTGACGCCTATGTGGACCACCCGAGCTTTGGCATGGCGGTCATTGGCCGGATGTTAGAGGCCCAAGGCTACCGCGTCGGGATTATTTCTCAGCCCGATTGGTCGAGCAAAGATGCCTTTATGCAGCTTGGTCGCCCGAATCTGTTTTTTGGTGTCACCGCCGGCAATATGGATTCGATGATCAACCGTTACACCGCCGACCGTCGTATCCGCAGCGATGATGCTTATACTCCTGGCGATGTGGGCGGTAAGCGCCCCGA
The DNA here is from genome assembly GCF_029835735.1 of Shewanella sp. GD04112. NCBI lineage: Bacteria > Pseudomonadati > Pseudomonadota > Gammaproteobacteria > Alteromonadales > Shewanellaceae > Shewanella > Shewanella sp. GD04112. The sequence continues at coordinate 4,557,042 of NZ_JAOEAL010000001.1, read as the reverse complement.
TCGTGCAGTGACCGTTTATACCCAACGTTGTAAAGAAGCCTTTAAAGATGTGCCAGTGATCATTGGCGGCATCGAGGCGAGTCTGCGCCGTATTGCGCACTATGATTATTGGTCGGACAAAGTCCGTCGCAGCGTGATTTTCGATGCCAAGGCCGACATCTTGATGTACGGCAACGCCGAGCGTCCGCTGGCCGAAGTGGCGCGTCGTTTAGCCGCGGGTGAAGCCATTGGGGATATTCAGGATGTGCGCGGCACTGCCGTTATCCGTAAAGAGCCTATGCCCGAGTGGCGTGGGATGGATTCTCGCAAGATAGATCAGCTGCATAAGATCGATCCTATCCCGAACCCCTATGGGGCCGACGATGTGGGCTGTGCCAATTTATCTGGCCCATCGGATGTTAAAATTTTCGATAACGATGCACCAAAACCCATCAGTGTGCAGCCACCACGCCCTAAGCCTTGGGATAAAACCTATGTGCTGCTGCCAGCCTTTGAAAAGGTCTCTGAGGACAAATACTTATACGCCCATGCCTCGCGGATTTTGCACCAAGAGCAAAACCCGGGTTGTGCGCGAGCGCTGTTCCAGCCCCACGGTGACCGTGGTGTGTGGGTGAACCCACCGGCTTGGCCGCTCAATACCGACGAGATGGATGCCGTGTTCGATTTACCCTATCAACGGGTGCCGCATCCTGCCTACGGTAAGGACAAAATCCCCGCCTATGACATGATCAAAACCTCGATCAACATCATGCGCGGTTGCTTTGGTGGCTGTTCATTCTGCTCGATTACCGAGCATGAAGGCCGGATTATCCAGAGCCGTTCGCAAGAGTCGATTATCAAAGAAATCAAAGATATTCAGGATAAGGTTCCCGGTTTTACTGGGGTGATTTCCGACTTAGGCGGCCCCACCGCCAACATGTATCGCCTCGGCTGTACCAGCGAAAAAGCGGAGAAAACCTGTCGCCGTTTATCTTGTGTGTATCCATCGATTTGCGGCCATTTAGGCACAGATCATAAACATACTATCGACTTGTACCGCGCCGCTCGTGCCGTGCCCGGCATTAAGAAAATCTTGATTGCTTCGGGCGTGCGTTACGACTTAGCGATTGAAGATCCGGCCTATGTCAAAGAGTTGGTCCAGCACCATGTGGGCGGCTATTTGAAAATTGCCCCTGAGCATACCGAAGAAGGACCGCTCAGCAAGATGATGAAACCCGGCATGGGCGCCTACGATAAGTTTAAAGAGCTGTTCGACAAGTATTCTAAGGAAGCGGGTAAAGAACAGTTCCTGATCCCTTATTTTATTTCGGCGCATCCGGGCACGACCGACGAGGATATGCTCAACCTCGCGCTTTGGTTGAAGGAGCGTAAGTTTAAGCTCGACCAAGTGCAAAACTTCTATCCATCGCCAATGGCAAATGCGACGACCATTTATCACACTGAGTTGAACTCGTTGAAAAACGTGAAGCACACAAGTGAAGTGGTGCCAGTGCCGAAGAAGGGCCGCCAACGCCGCCTGCATAAGGCGCTGCTGCGTTACCATGATCCAGCGGGTTGGCCTATCATCCGCGAAGGTTTGATTGCCATGGGACGTGAAGATTTGATTGGTAACAGTCCGAATCACCTGGTTCCACCTGAGGGGCGCAACGAACGTGGTCCGAAATGGATGAAGGATGCTAACCAAGGGCAAAAAGCTCTGACGCGTTTCTCGGGTAATCAGTTCGATGAGCGTAAGGGCAAAGGCGATGCCAAAGGCAAACCGAGCGCAAGCAAGCCTAAGGGACCTAAGTCTGGTGCGAATGCAGCGCAAAATCAGCAGCCTAAGAGCAGTCGTCCGGGGGCTAAGGCACCTTTTGGTCAGTCGGGCTTTAAGGGAAAATCAGAGCAGGGTAAGGCTGGCCACCAAGGTCGTGGAAACAAAGCCTCTTCAGGCCGTCAGCACGCTAAGTAACGGCGAAAAAAAGCCACTCCAGCAAACCTATTTGGAGTGGCGCAGAGATGATGGTAAACCAGCGGTACCATCCAATGAGTGTGTGGCGAGCGTTTGTAGACGGAACGTGCGCCGCACCTCAGTCTCAAATGGGCCCACGGATATGAGGAACGTGAGCCACTATCCCTCAATGTACGGGAGAGCCTGATGAAGACTTTCCATTCCTAAAAGAAGTAGTTAATCCCTACCGCAAAGCCATTATCTTCCTGCGCTTCGAGTGCTGAATCATCCATGTTGCTGAAATCTAACTTCATTTCGGCAAACATCACAGTGTCGTTACTGTAACGGTAGTGCAGGCCAAGCATGGCGAATTGGCGGGTCCATTTGCCTTGGATGGGTGTGCTGGCATCTGTATCTAGGTCCAAATAGCTGAGGACAATCATAGGCACAAAGCCATTATCGAATTGATAGGCCGTCATCAGCTCAGCGCCAGTAGCGTCGTAGAGTTCGCCGCCGACCAACTCATTGTTCTTACTCTGATGGGCGTTAAAGCCGACGTAGAGACCGCTGGCTTCGCGGTTATCGGCGTAGTGATAGTAATCACCATACATGGCGCCGATACCGACGATTTCGTTAGTTTCATCGACTTGAGTGTTACCTAGATGGCCTTCAAAGTCGCCACGGTTAAAGCCGGCGAGCAGCTTAAATTTATCGGTGAGTGAGTAGGTCAGACTGGCGCCGTAGCTGCTGTCAAAATCGAGCTCAGAGTTAGCCATTTCACTGCCGTCATCGTTTTTTAAGGTGACATTGCCATTGGTTTTGGCGGCGTATTGCAGGGCGATTTGCACTGGGCCAAAGCTATTACGGTAGATAAACGCGGAGTCGGCGCGGCCTGTTCCGGTTAAGCCGCCATCGCTAAAGGCGTAGGCGCCGACACTATATCCGGCGAAGACGTTCGGTAAATCCGTGGTGCCTGCGACATCATAGTAAGCGCCCCATTGCTTACCAAAGCTGAGGCTACCCCATTCATCGTGTGACATACCGACATAACCTAAACGGTTATAGAGGAAGTCTTCGGTTTTTTCGGCGGCTAGTTTGCCACCTTGCATCACTAAACTGTCATCGCTGGACACCATGTTGATGCCCCATTCTGTGGTGGCAAAGGCGGTCCACCCATTTCTCTCGCTGCGTTCAAAGCTAAATCGTACTCGGGAGGAGTCATCAATTACTGAGGTATCGTGGCTGTCGTTGAGTGCCGCGAAGCCTAACCAACCACTTAAATCTAATGAGTTTTTTTGATCGTTATAGAGTTCAACCGCTTGGCTGCTGGTGGCGGCCAACAGCATAGGTAGCATTAGAGCGATGCATGTTTTTTTCATAGTTCCACTGAAATTAGGCAAGTTTTGTCTGGGGACCTTAGGCACTGTGGCTTAAGGTCCCTGAAGACGGATTGGTTTTATGTTTCTTATCTAGTAATGGGTGAGAATCGCAGGGGAGACGTGCTCACGCCGCTTTGATCTCAGCTGTTGGTGTTTTATTAGAAATCACCCCGTAGATGGTCCAACCGAAGAAGGTCGCGATAGCGCCTAACATCACGGCGGTTTCACCAGAGCTATAGAGGGCGTAGAAGCTATACAGGGCGCCGATAACCGCAATCACGTTGGCGACACGGGCCTTGTTCGCGGGCACTTTGAGTTGTTTTTGCATCACGCCTAGGGCTGCCATCGACAGGATGTAAGGCACAATGTTAGTCACTACGGCGAGGTTCACTAGGGCTTCAAACTGTTTGCTCAGTGATGGACTGATGGTCATCAAAGACAGCAAGGTTTGAATCGAAACGATGATAGTCATACCCCAAATTGGAGCATCGGCTTTACTGACCTTAGAGAACACTTTAGGGAAGAAACCTTCATCGGCAGAGGCTTTAAACACTTGCGCGATAGTGAACTGCCAACCCAGCAGTGAGCCGGTACAGGAGATAATGGCGCAGGCCATGACGATTTTACCGACCACAGGGCTAAACATTTGCGCAAAGGCTAAACCGAATGGGGCGTTTGAGCTGGCAAGCTCGGCGTTGGGTACAATACCGGCAATCACGTTGGTTGAAACAATATAGATAAGTGCTGCACCTAAGGTTCCGCCCATTACGGCGATAGGTACGTTTTTCTCTGGATTATCAACAGCCTCTGAGTTAGCGCAAGCCGATTCTAAGCCAAGGAATGCCCATAAAGTCATCGCGATTGAACCGCCTAAGGCTTTGAAGAAAGGCATATCATGTGGGTTCCAAGCGCCTTTGTAGAGGTCGATGTCGAACCAGAACCAACCGATTAATGACACACCAATTACAGGCAGAATAATCCCCCACACGGTCACACTACTCACGCGACCCGTAATGCGAGCGCCACCAAAGTTAGCCACTGTTGCTAACCAAAGCACGCCAATGGTGGCAAGACAGATAGCCATTGGGCTTAAGTTTACTTCCAGCAGCACCGCGGCATAACCCACGGCGGAGATAGCGATGGCGACGTTGGCGATAAGTAGCGAAACCGCATAGGTGTAGTTCGCCATAAAGTTACCGCTGCGGCCAAAGGCATATTCGGCGTAACCGCCCATACCACCGGATTTTTTACTGAACATACCGCACTTAGCAAAAGCAAAGGCCAGCGCAGTTGAGCCAGCAGCGGTAACAAGCCAAGAAAGCACAGAGATAGTACCGACTTGCGCTAATTGGGTGGGCAACATAATAATACCTGAGCCCATCATATTGACTATGGTAATAATCGTTAATTGGATAACGCCAATTTTATTTGCTGATTTACTCATAATAATGACCTAATAATATAATTCATTATAGAAGGTTGAAATTGACTGCAGAGCGGGGTTAATTAACTCTGCAGTCTGATTTCAATTATTTATTTAATACATAACCTAGGGCTTGGATTTTTCCTTCTGGGGTGCTTTCGAGATAAACACCTTGTAATTCAGGGGAGAATCCGGGTAATAAGTTGATGCCTTCTTCAAGGGCTAGGAAATAACGCTGTACTGCGCCACCCCATATTTCACCTGGCACCATACATAACACCCCTGGTGGATATGGCAGTGCGCCCTCTGCGGCAATTCGACCTTCGATTTGCGACAGTGGCACTAATTCAACATTGCCGCGGATAAATTCAAGATTGGCCTCCTGCGGGTCCATCACTTTGGTTGGGAAATGCGCCTGACGGAACATTTCTTTTTGCAGTTGTTTTACGTCATGGCTGACATAAAGGTTGTGCATTTCTTGGCAGAGTTGACGAATGGTATAGTCTTTATAACGGGCTTTATTGGCGTTATAGACGTTAGGCAATACTTCCGATAATGGCGCATCTTCATCGACTAATTTCTCAAAGCGAGATATTTGCGACACTAAGTGTTGCATCTTTGCCATATCTTCCGCAGGTGTCATCAGGAATAAAATCGAATTTAAGTCGCACTTCTCGGGAATAATATTATTTTCACGTAAGAAGTTAGCCAGAATAGTCGCGGGAATACCAAACTCAGTATATTTACCGGTTTCGGCATCGATTCCAGGTGTGGTTAATAGGAATTTACAAGGGTCAACGAAATATTGGCCTTTTTCGTAACCCTCGAAGGAGTGCCATTTTTGTCCGGGTTCAAACTCGAAGAAACGTAAATCATCGGCCATTTGTTCGGTTTGATAATCCTGCCATGGGCGTCCCTCGATCATGCTTGGGATAAATGGCTTGATATATTTACATTTTTTCAGCAGTAACTTGCGAGCTTCAATGCCGGCTTTGACCGCTTCACGCCATAGATAACGGCCGCTGGCGCCTTCGTGCATTTTAGCGTTCACATCCAATGCGGCAAACAGCGGATAGAAGGGGCTGGTAGAGGCATGCATCATAAAGGCGTTGTTGAAGCGTTTATGGTTGCAATATCTGGCTTGGCCTTTGATATGTTTATCTTTTTTGTGAATTTGCGAGGTCTGTGAGAAACCTGCCTGCTGTTTATGTACTGACTGAGTCACGATAATACCGGGATCTTCAGGCGTTAGTTCGAGTAGCAGAGGCGAGCAGTCATTCATCATCGGAATAAATTGCTCATAGCCCACCCAAGCCGAGTCAAACAGGATGTAATCACATAGATGACCAATACGATCAACCACTTGGCGAGCATTGTAGATAGTGCCGTCGTAGGTGCCTAGTTGGATAATGGCTAAGCGGAATGGACGTTGTTCATCGGCACGCTCAGGTGCTACGGCGCGGATCTGCTCCCTTAAATAAGACTCTTGGAAACAGTGGGCGTCGATACCGCCAATAAAGCCGAAGGGGTTACGGGCGGTTTCTAAATAAATCGGTGTTGCACCGGCTTGAATTAACGCGCCATGGTGGTTGGATTTATGGTTGTTACGGTCGAATAAGACCAGGTCGCCCTTCGCCAGCAGTGCGTTGGTCGCCACTTTATTTGAAGAAGAAGTGCCGTTGAGCACAAAGTAGGTTTTATCGGCGTTAAAGACCTTGGCCGCGTATTTTTGTGCATCCAGCGGCGCACCTTCGTGGATTAACAGATCGCCGAGTTTAACGTCGGCATTACACATATCTGAGCGGAAAATGGTTTCGCCAAAGAAATCGAAAAATTGACGACCCACAGGATGTTTTCGGAAGAATTGACCACCCTGATGGCCCGGACAGGCGAAGGTGGAGTTGCCCATTTCAACGTATTTTTTCAGCGTGCCAAAGAACGGCGGTAATAGGGCTTGCTCATATTTTTGGACGGCGGTTTCGACCTGTTTACCATAGAAATCGGTATTGCTACCGCAGAGCTCAAATACCCCAGTAATAGAAGAGCAAATATCATCTGGGAAGGTTTCTTCACAACAAACCGATACGAAAATAGGCAGTTTCAATCCGGTATTTTTGATTTTCTCAACAATACCATGTTTAACATCATCAACAGAGACTACAGCCGCACCCACATCGCAAAAATCTGTGGTTAATACATTGACGACTTCTCTGTCTATTTCAAAACATGATCTAACAGATAAGCTGGCGGCAACTTTTAATGATTTCATCGTTAATTTCCCTTTTACTTTAAAAAGTTTTGGATACAACTTGGCCTATACCTAATTAAAAAATATTAATGGCATTAAATTAGATATGGCTATTCCGTGTGCAGATATGATGAGGCTATAAATCGTCCAGGAATAAAATAGATAGATTTATCCAGAGAGAATTATTTGGCCGCAGTTTGGCTGCACTGACTAAAGAATGCTTTGATTTAGATGCGAGATAATAAACCTGCAAAAAAAACAGTACGATAAGTGTATGCGCTTACAAGGGCAATACCACTTTAGACCTGTTAATTGGCCTACTACCTACGCGAAGATTAGCGAAGAAAGATGTATGAATGGTCGAAATAGTCACGTTGGCTTGGCATCATGATATGTCTGGTGCGCCGGATGTGAGCCATGATTTTTGATTTCCTCTTCATATACAACTCCATTATGAGATTAGAGAAAATGGTTGGTAAGTTTTATTACGGGTTTGAGTTTATCTATGTGTTATCAATAAAAATATGATCCGTGTCTTATTTTTAATTAACTGTAATTATTTATTTCAATGTTTTTATAAAAATAAATACAGTCAATCATCCTTAAGTATCATTAGCTAAATAACGAAAGTAAATATTGTCAGTTTATTTTTAAAATTAAAAAATGCATAAATTTATAAATAATAAATATCTAATTCCACTCTAGTCGCTGTATTTATATGTTTGGCAATTTATAAGGCATGCTATGTTTGAATAAAAATGCAGTTAATGTCTTTACAAAATCACTTAGGTGCTTAAAGATGACAAAAAGTCGACACTTTTTCTCAATTTTGAGCATTTAGGGAAGAAACTTGGCGTTTTGAGGCAGGTTTATGACCTGGAGCTGACGTAAATTAGCGGTGTTACGTATCTATAGGAGACAGTGATGAAGCATTTACATAAGTGGATAGTCGGACTTGGGTTATTAACGGCGGTATTCAGCTCGGCGCAGGCCATGACCTTATCGAGTAAAGATATTGGTGAAGGTCAGCAATTATCGAATCAATTTGTTTTTAATGGGTTTGGCTGTAATGGTGAGAATCTTTCTCCCGAACTCACTTGGAGCGACGCCCCCAAGGGCACAAAAGCCTATGCGGTGACAGCCTATGATCCCGATGCGCCTACAGGCAGTGGTTGGTGGCACTGGGCCGTTTACAATATTAACGGCGATCAACAACAGCTAGCCCAAGGTGCGGGCATCTAAAGCCAATGCCTTACCTAAAGGAGCGATTGCGCTAAAGAATGACTTTGGCACCACCGACTTTGGTGGCGCTTGCCCGCCGCAGGGGCATGGCATGCACAGATATATATTTACTGTGTGGGCGCTGGCCTCGCCATTAGAGTTACCTAAAGAGGCATCTCCTGCGCTATTAGGCTTTATGCTCAATGCACAGGCCCTAGGTAGCGCTAAGCTGACCGCTGTGTATCAGCGTTAATAGTGCAGGGCTGATGCATGATCCGCATGTTTGAATACGACTCTAAACTGGCGCAGTCACTTTCGCGGGTACCTGTGCATCAGCCCTCGATTATCCGTGTGATCCAAGGGGAGAAGTCGCTGCTCTGGCAAGATGATGCCCTAGCCGTGAATGCTGAGCAGCTATTATTGTTACCCGCCGGAAGCCATATCAGCTTCGTCAATCAACCGATGAGTGGACGCTATCGAGCGGTGCAACTCCTCTTGCCCTATGAGTTGCCCACGGGCGTTATGCTGGCGGCGACCGACAGGGTGATACCTAAACCCACGCAAACGATTTCACGCTCGGTCGATTTTGCCTGGAATGCGCTATTGCACAGCCTGACCTTGGCGCTACCCACGTCGGTGCAGATGCATTATTTAGCCGCCTTGCTGCTCAGTCTGCCGCAGCAAGCGAGCGTCAATTGGCTCTACAGTCATAAGCCTGCAAATGTGAGCCAAGCTGTGCTGGGCTTATTGGGGCAACATCCTTCAGCCCCATGGCAGCAAGAGGAAATCGCCGATAAGTTGCATATGAGCAGTGCCAGTTTAAGACGTAAACTGGCGCAGGAAGACACTAGTTTTAGGCAATTGCTCGCCGAAGTGCGTTTGTGTCAGGGCTTAGCACTATTGCAAAACTCTACGGATTCCGTGCTGCAAATCGCCTTGGCCTGCGGCTATTTATCGGCAGAAAAATTCTCGGCACGCTTTAAACAGGCCTTTGGCCTGACACCCGCCGCGTATCGCCGTACACTGTGAGCTACGTTAACCGTCATTACAAGGAGTCGACATGGCAGAAGAACAATTCACTGAGACTGGTTTTTGGAACAAAATCAAAATGTTTGGTCGTCAGGCTGGGCGTGAAGTGGTTGAGCGTGCCCTGTGGCTTTATTATGCGGCGCAAAAGCCCAATACGCCTAAGTGGGCCAAGACAGTGATTTTTGGGGCCTTGGCTTACTTTATCTCGCCCTTGGATGCGATCCCGGATTTAACACCTTTAGTGGGCTTTACCGATGACTTGGGCGCCTTAGCGGCGGCGCTCACTATGGTTATGCTCTATATTGATGATGAGGTGAAATCCCAAGCGGCGGATAAGTTGGCGCTGTGGTTTGGCGATGAGCCGGCTGAGCCTAAGCCTTAGTCGCGAAAATAGCTGCATCTTTTAGGCTAAAAATATGATTTTATTAGTGGTTAATGAATAGGCTTTACCCACGTTTTTTAAGGGTAAAAATATTTTTTGTGAAACGTTTCACTATTGGTTAATTGCGCTATATGCTAGCGCTGTTTTGTGAACCCATTGTGTGTGTTTAGGCAATTAAATGAAAAATATTATGGCGGTGATCCTGTGGTTTTTAGGAGTCTCTGCCGCCACCCCCGTGTTCGCCGATAAGGCCTCGCCAGAACAACTCGCCCGCCTGTACCTCGATTTTATGGCTCAGACCAGTCGCCAGAGTGAAGCCCTGTGGCCAGGATTTCGTCTCGACGATAAAGTGCATCTCTTCAGCTATGCAGGCAATGTGTGGTTGCGCCAACCCGGCGGTGAAATTATCCAAGACAACAGCGTGTTAGAGTCGGTTAACTTGCACTCTGGACTGTCGATTAACTTTGGTTTCCCGCAATATCAAGGGCAAGCGGGTGTGCTTATCCAGCTCGAGTCGCCCACGATTCAATTCGATAGCACGACTAAAACCGCCGATTTACCTTTTGTGATTTGGGCTGGCAACAGTGTGCACGAGGCGTTTCATTTTTATGCCCAATCCGAGTGGCGGGTGTTGGAGGATGCGCGTCGATATGAAGGAGAGGTTTATCCGCTTAACCTCGATGCTCGCTATTACCGTTTACAACTGTTTAATGCCTTGATGGCAGCCTTAAAACAACCCGAGCAGCAGGCGCAGTATTTAGGCTATGCCGCTTACTGGCTACAAGTGTGGCGGCAAACGGCGCCTAACGAAGATAAAGTCAGTTATGTAAATGACTTGGTCGAAGGCAGTGCGCGCTATGTCGAGTTAATCGCGGGAGCGCGTTTCTTAAGTCAAAACCAGTCTTACCTCGGCTATCAGCAAATCCTGTTGCAGTACGTGCAGGATTATTATCAACAGCAGCAAATGCTTGGCGGCTGGACGGCCGAGGCCGAGAATATCGGCGCGCTGGCTGGCATATTGCTCGATAGCACTCAAGATGCCTATGTGTGGAAGGAGTCAGTGATGTCGGGCATGTTGCCCGTGGATTTACTGCTGAGTCGCATCAAGCCGATTGCTCCGCCCGTTGCCCAGAATATGGCGCAGAAGAAACGGCTGCAGGACATGCTGGCCTACTATCCGGCGACGGAGCAAAAACTGACCCAGTTACTTAAGGATGTGCAAGACCCGAAAGTGCCGTTATTGGTGATGCCGAGTGTGAGCGATAGCAGCAGTTTTATCGACGTGGGTGAGGTGCGTTCTGGGTTTTATGTGGTGCCCTATCAAGAAGAAATGACCCAAGCCTATTTAGGTATGAGTTCACAATTCAGTAACTTAAATGTGAGTGGTAGTCCGTTGTTGGATGTGCCATTACAGAATTATTGTGAGGGCATTGAAGCCGCAACTCTGTTACCTTTGGGGTTCACCTTTCAGCGCGAAGGTCAGTATTTGGTGTTCAATGAGCCGGAAATCCATGGCACCATCCGGGTTTCTGCAAGTGTTGTTGAGGGAAGAACCCTCTACTGTGCGATGAATTAATATGAGAAAAAATCAGCTCGAATTTACCTACATGCGCGGCATCGCGATTATTTTTATCGTGCTTGGCCACAGTATTTATAACTCTGGGGAAGGGTTTCCGTTATTGCTGGAAAATTTACTCAGGGGGGGCACGGCGTTGTTCGTGTTTATCTCTGGCTATTTTTTCCATCGGATTTTTTATAAGGACTTCGATTACGGCAAGTTTATGAAGAATAAAGTGCAAAACGTACTTTATCCCTTTTTGGTCGTCTCTGCCGTTGGCTTGTTCTTCTTGTGTTTACGTTGGTTTTTCTTGGAACATCAGTCGCTTGATAAGCTACTGTTGAGCGTTTTCTATACCGTACGTAACGGCTACATCCTGTATCCGCACTGGTATATCCCGTTTATCATGGCGGTGTTTTTATTCTCGCCAGTGTTTTTGTGGTTTATCCGCTGCTCGCAGCAGATGCGTTGGACCCTATTCGTGCTGAGTTGTGTGGTGGCGATTCTGCTCCACAGACCCATAGGTAACGTCAACTTTATCCACTCAGTGGTGTATTTTATGCCTTTCTATTTGATTGGTATTTTATATTCCCAAGATGAACATATTGTGACGCGCTATGGCTCGATTTTCAGTGCGTTAGCTGTCATCTTCCTAATTGTGAGTCTGGTTGAGCAAAGCTACATAGTGCAGCACATTGGTAACTACCATAAGGCGCCTTTTGAATATAACGGTATCGATTGGCAGTTTATCCAAAAGCTGAGTCTGTGTGTGCTAGTGCTTAACTTCTGTGATTGGTTGTCGAAACGCAGCCGCATCCCTTGGTTAGTGGAAACCGCCGAGATGAGCTTTGCAATTTTCTTCATCCACCCGTTATTCGACATGTTGTTTAATACGGTCGCCACTGTGTTGCGTTATCGCTTACCGCCAGGGTCTTGGGTCACTAGCATCCTGTTCTCGGCGGCGATTTTTACCTTCCTGATGGTGGGCAGTATTATCACGGCTCGCTTTATCAAAAAACGTTTAGGCAACCGTTCACGTCTGTATATCGGTTGGTAACGCCTCTAAGCTAAACAGGGGAATTAAGTTTAAATTTATTCCCCTGTGTTAGCGTGTTTTTCATCGAATTTTCCATGGAAAACATAATGAAAACTATCACCCTACCACGCCTTGGAATCGTCGGCCTTATGATGGCGACGCCGGTATTTGCCAATGCGGCGACCGAACCTGCACTTGCCATGGCGCAAGAGACTTTCTTCAATCAATTAGCATCCCATTGCGGTAAAGCCTTTGCGGGTAAAGTAGTGTCAACGGACAGTGCAGATGCGGCTTTTCGTGATAAAGCGCTGGTGATGCATGTGCGTGAATGCAGTGATACTGAGCTGAAAATCCCCTTCCATGTGGGTGATGACCACTCTCGTACTTGGGTGATCACGAAAACGACTCAAGGCTTAAGGTTAAAGCATGATCACCGCCATCAAGACGGGACGGAAGATAAAGTGACTATGTATGGCGGCGATACGGCGAGTGTCGGCAGCAGCCAAAAGCAGTCATTCCCCATCGATCAGCCATCGATTGATAACTTTATGCAAAATGGCCTGACCCAGTCAGTCACCAATGTGTGGCATATGGAAGTTACGCCAAGCACTTTCAGCTACCTGCTGACCCGCGAGAATCGTCATTTCCAAGTGGATTTTGATTTGAGCCAACCGCAACCTTTACCGCCAGCCCCTTGGGGACATGAGTAAGCACCATCGAGGATAAAAGAAAACCTCCTAACCCTGTGGGATAGGAGGTTTTTTTAATGGGGACGACATGACTAAAGCTTAGTTGCCTCTGGGCTCGAAGGAGAAGGATTGTCCCGCCAGTGCGGCTTCAAACATTAATCCGCCCTTGGCTACCGTGAATACCGCCATACCATTGATATAGGCTGCGGTTGCCGATTGATTACCACCTGCTTGGCCAGCACCTGCCGAGTTACCTGTGGTGCCCGCTTTAGCATTAGCGCCCATGTTAATCGCAACAGCCGAGGCCTGGGCATCAAACTCAAAGCTGCCACTGGTGAACTCGTTGTAGGATTTGGCGTCCTTAAAGAAGATGATTTCGCTATAGGCTTGTCCGCCTAGCTGAAAACCGATAGAAAGTTGGGTCAGGCTAGAGTCTCCCATATATTGCCCCGCTTGAAAGACGCGACCTTTGCCGTAAGCGGCGCCAATACCTATTCCGCCTTTACCGACAGTGGGGAAAAGGGCATAACCATAGGCGGTATCAAAGAATTTGCGCGTTTCCTTTGCTTGGTGAAAATTATTTAAAGCCTCGGTGTAGCTATCGTCGGCCTGAGCCGCGGGTGCCATAAAGCTGGCAATCAGACAGGTTGATGCGACGATAAGGGATAAAAATGATTTCATGGCGTTCCTCCTTAATGCTTAGGTTCCATCAGACTACCTTTTGTTTTAACAAATGACAGCCTAAAGCTGCATTTGTGTCAGCTCGGGTTCAGTTTATTCAGTGTGGCATATTGCCAGTTTTGATTACTCAGTGCTGATTTAGTTCTGTGGCTTTGGGGGCGTATCGGTCGATTTTTCTTTGTTATCGGTTGATTCCTGCTGCAGTTGTTGCAGGAATTCAAACTCTTCGGGCGTGAGTATCTCAGAAGATTGAGGCTCTGCCTTTGGCTGTGGGGCCGACATATGTCCTCTTAGATAGGCGGTGCGGGTGATCTGCTTGAGGCCATAAGCTGCCAGCAGGTAAAAACTTAACAGCAGGCTTAAGCGTGGCAGCGCGTGGGATAGGGTCGAGAGTGAATGCCCAAGATAAAAGGGGAGCACTACCACAAATACCCTTAACAACCAGTTAAATAGCATGGCTAAGGTCAGGCCGAACAACCAGCGGAAACGGATCAGCTTTAAGGTTTGCTGCGGTGCATCGTTATTCTGTTGCTGGCGCAGTTTATGCCGTTGGAACAGTCGCCAAAGCGCAACAAAATAGGTTGCCGTTTGGATAAACAGCAGCAGAGGCAAGGCCAGACTCCAATGGCTGAAATCGATATCTTGCCGATATTTAAAGAATTCCGCCTGAAACCAAATCGCATTTTTGTGTAGATTCAACCGCACCGCGATATCAATCATGGCCAAGCATAGGGTGAGTAGTGCTGGCCAATAATGCCGCGAAAAGCCAATGGGTGAGGTGTTTTGCTCTAGACTGCGTTTGCAGTAGAGGTAGAGCAGCGGCATGAGCAAGAAGTAAATCGGGGTGATCAGGTTAAATAACACATGGATAGGGATCGGCGTGTTATCGCGGTTGAGCATGCCCGTCAGGAAGTACAAGCCGATAAGACTCAAGAAGCCCGCAAGCAGTTTTTGGTTATTGTTTGAGTGGTAGAAGTAGCGAATATAAATAGCTAACGCGAGGCAATGTAAGCCACCAAATAGGGATAACCACCAATAGGCTTGAGCAAAAAACGTATTAAATTCGTTCATTTTAAGCACCTCGACGCCTTGTTATAACAGGGAATTTCGAGGTGCAAAAGTGTTACTAAAGGTTTTTCTGTGAAATTGCGATGCGTTGATGGCGATTAGATGCCGCCTCAGGTACAGATGCGGGTACTGGCTGACGCTCTGCTAGTAAGTGTTTGATTGCGCGAATGGGATGCGGTAACAGCATTCGTGGGCCAGCGAAAATCATGATCTCTTTGACCTGCGCCTTTTGCGCCGGTTTATAGCAGTGCACTGGGCACTTATTGCAGGTGGGTTTATCTTGTCCGTAGGGGCAGCGATCGAGGCGAACGGCGGCATACTCTAGCAGCGCTAAACACTCTTCACACAGTCCGGATGCCGTTTGGCCTTGGTGCTTAGCTTTGCAATAGATCTTCGCCATCGCGCTAATGGTTTCATGTTCGTAGCGCAGTTTACCTGTGAGTAGGGCCGCTGAGTCCATGGGAATACCTTAGTCTGTTACTCGGATAATCCCATCATAAGCAGCGGCGCGGGCTTGTTCAAAATTGAAGTGTCAATTTATGAAGATGCGCACAAAATGAGACTTTAAATATGCATCACCTTATCGGCGGCCAGCGTCCAGCGAGTGAGATCCTGCAAAGTGCCAATTTCGGCGCCCTCGAGCAGCATCTCGGGGTTAACGCCCCGCGCTTGGGCGCAGGTTTTACAGAGTAAAATCGGGACTTGCTGAGCGCTTAGGATCTCAAACATCTGTTGTAGGTTGTAACTGAGGTCCGGAGTCGTTTGATGCTTAAGGGCGCCAAACACCGCATCTGACATTAAAAAGATTCTTAAATCAACTTGTTGCTCGGTTTGGTCCTTCAGCGCCAACGCGATACGTAGGCTATTGAAGAGCTTTTCAGTGCCATAGGGGCTGGCGTGGGCAACGATCAGAATGTTTTGCATTAGGCTTTCCTTAATTTTTGCAAATGGTCATAAACCCTAACAGTCTAGCCGAATTGCGCCTATCGATTTGCGTGCAAGATCGGATAAAACGGCATAAATACTTGATTTACACAGACACTATGGACTTTAATAGCGGTTAATCTCTGCTCAACTTTTGGACAGAATCCCTTGTCAGCTTCAGGTTATTGAGTCGCCCTGGCAAGCCAACTGCAATCGCTTCTGATGGGAAGCAGCCATTAAAGGTGAAGAAGAATGAAGGTCGTTGTCGTTTTTATACTGATCGCTATCGGAGTGTTTTTATTTCGTCGTGCCCAGCGTTTGGCGAAGGAAGAACAAGAAGCAATGATGGCGAAGAAATCAACCGAAAAGACAAGGGATACAAGCGCTTCGCCCGATGAGGCTGAACCCACGCCTGACATTGCTCCTGCTGCGACGAACGAGTCAGCGGCCGCTTCTGCGGCCAAAGCACCCGAAGTTGAATTAATGCCTAGGGACGTTGAGTCCACGAGTCGGGTCGAGATAAGCGAAGATATTATCGATGTCGAGATCCCCGCTGCTAGCAATGAAAAGAGTGTGATTATCCTTGCCGATGTCCATTCTGCCGATGCTGATAAAGACTCTACAATCCCTAAGGATGAAGCTCCGGTCACCAAGGCGAGTGAGGCCCAAGAAGAGTCGGTAGTCGTCGACACCCCAGTTAAGGCTAAAGAAAGCGCCGAGAGTTCGCCTGAGGTGGCAAGCACTCGTTTGGCAAAAGACGAACCACTTGCAGCACTTGGTTCATGGGCGAATGTGACCCTGCAACGTGCAGCAGAAGAATACCAAAGTGCAGAGACGGCATTGGCTCGCTATAACGCGTTACAAAACGTGATTGCCGAGTGCTACAAGCAGCGCAAATCGGCCGAATATTTAGCCTATGGTGCAGCGCTGCATGGGTTGTATCTTGCGTTATTCCACAGTGCGAATGCCGAAAAGCCCAAAGATCTTGAGCTTAAAACCCCAGGTTTTATGCAGCTTGCGACCCTGTTAAACGATACCCAAGACTTTGATAAAGCAATTGCGCTCTGCCAAGAGGCGATCAAACTTGGTTTAACGGATGGCACAGTCACGGGATTTGAAGGACGAATTAGCCGTATCGAGAAGGCGCAGGCGAAAGCGGTGACGGCCTAAGGTCGGATTGTAGAATTCGAGCTTTTGGCGCTCAAACGCGCTTAATAATGCGCTTGAGATACCCTTAGCCGAAAAGCGGTTATTTAACTGGGTAAAGCCGTGTAGAATCCTGATACTTACCGCGCAAAAGGCGAACTAAGGTTCGCTTTTTTTATGGGCTATTTTTATGAAGTGTGTTGCGAGCTGTTTTAACCGAATTGTCAAAATGAAATTATCCTTGGCCATCTTGTTTGCCTGCCTCAGCCTTGGCTTGAGTGGTTGCACTAAAACCCCCGAATGGACGCTATTCTATTATCCTGCGGCGACCTCACTGCCAACGACGCCATTACAAACCGATGATATCAATGGTTATTACGACACCCTCGAACAATGCCAACGCAAAGCCCAAGGGTTACAACGCTTAACGGGATCGGGTGTGAGTGGTTTCGAGGCCAGCGGTGCCGGCGTCTATCAATGTGGCCTGCAGTGCGAGTTTAACGACAAGTCCGTGCTCGTGTGTAAGCAGCTCGTTCAATAGGAAAAGCATTGATGAAGTTTAAACAGGATTTTTTTACCCAGTTGCCTGAGTTTTACGCTCAAGTCTATCCGCAGGGGATAAGCAATCCCCATTGGCTGGCGTGGAGTGAAGATGCCGCCAAGTTAATCGACTTACAACAGCCGACGGATGCCTTATTGCAGGGATTATCGGGTAACGCGGCCGTTGAGGGCGCAAGTTATTATGCGCAGGTGTACAGTGGCCATCAGTTTGGTGGCTATACGCCTAGATTAGGCGATGGTCGCTCGATTATCTTGGGTGAGGCATTAGGTCCCCAAGGCGCATGGGATGTGGCGCTCAAAGGCGGCGGGCCGACGCCCTATTCTCGCCATGGAGATGGCAGAGCCGTGATGCGCTCAGCGGTGCGGGAGTTTCTGGTTTCCGAAGCGCTGCATCATTTAGGTGTGCCGACGACCCGAGCATTGGCGGTGATTGGCTCTGATATGCCCGTCTGGCGTGAGAGCCAAGAAACCGCAGCCATTACCGTGCGTTTGGCGCGCAGCCATATCCGCTTTGGTCATTTCGAATTTTTCTGCCATAGCGAGCGTGGTCAAGCCGATAAGCTGGCGCAGTTGCTCAACTTTACCTTGAAGCAGCATTATCCGCATTTGAGCTGCGATCTGGCGGGCTATAAAGCCTGGTTTTTGCAGGTAGTACAAGATACCGCTAAGCTCATCGCCCATTGGCAGGCTATCGGCTTTGCCCACGGGGTGATGAATACCGACAATATGTCGATTTTGGGGGATAGTTTCGATTTTGGCCCGTTTGCCTTCCTCGATACCTTCCAAGAAGACTTTATTTGCAATCATTCCGACCCAGAAGGGCGGTACGCCTTTGGTCAGCAGCCCGGCATTGGCCTGTGGAACCTGCAACGTTTAGCACAGGCGTTGACGCCTGTGATCCCGTCCGATGATCTAATTGCCGCCTTGAATCAATATCAGCATGCTTTAGTGCAGCATTATTTGATGCTGATGCGCGCTAAGTTAGGGCTGGCTGAGCGAGTGGATTCGACAGCCGAGCAGGATCAGCAGGACTTAGAACTGATTGGCCGCTTTACCGTGCTGATGGAGAAAAATCAGCTGGATTACAGCAACACCTGGCGCCGCTTCGGTCAACTTGACCCAAGCAGTGTGCACTCGTCGCTGCGGGATGATTTTATCGATCTCAAGGAGTTTGATGCTTGGTATCAGACCTATCAGGCGCGGTTGGGTAAAGTTGCTGATGTTGAGGCTTGGCAACAGGCGCGTAATAGCGTCAATCCCAAGTATATTCTGCGCAACTATTTGGCTCAAGAGGCCATTATTGCCGTGGAGGAGGGAAATCTTGCGCCGCTAGAGCGTTTGCACCAAGTATTGCGCCAGCCGTTTGCCGAACAAGTTGAGCATGAAGATCTGGCCAAACGTCCACCCGATTGGGGACAAGGGCTGATTATGTCGTGCAGCAGTTGATGGAAGTAAAGATGAAATTAGAAGCCATTCAGTTAGATAGAGCCGCGTTAAGCTTAAGTGTGAGCGGCGATATCGATTTTGACCATTTCGAGGCCTTTGCCGAGCCATTAGCCCATGCCTTAGACTGCCGAGTGCGCGAGCGCCAATGGGGCGCGGATCGCCATCAATGGCTATTGGAGTTTGAGGGCACCTCGCTTTGGCTCAATTATGAGTTTTACGGCAATATCTGTTGGCTGAGTGTGGAACGTGAGGCCGATTTTGAGGTGCTGGAATACCTTGCCACACTGTTAAAGTCCTATGTATGAGAGAGTCGCAATGAGCCAAGATAAGTTAGCCCCATCTCAGGGGACGGTCGATGATACGCATTCGGACGCAGCCTTTGACTTTCAAGCCTTAACGCCGGATTTGATTTTAGATGCGATCGAGAGTCTTGGGGTGTATCCCGAGACAGGCCTACTCGCGCTCAATAGCTACGAAAACCGCGTGTATCAATTTCGCAGCGATGAAGGGCCGCGCTATGTGGTGAAGTTTTATCGCCCCGATCGTTGGACCGATGCGCAGATCCAAGAAGAGCACGA
Organism: Shewanella sp. GD04112; assembly: GCF_029835735.1. Lineage (NCBI taxonomy): Bacteria > Pseudomonadati > Pseudomonadota > Gammaproteobacteria > Alteromonadales > Shewanellaceae > Shewanella > Shewanella sp. GD04112. The sequence goes on along the minus strand of NZ_JAOEAL010000001.1, from coordinate 4,537,743 downwards.
CTATGCCATCGCCCTTGCCGAACAGGAAATCCCAATGGCGGTGCCCGCATCTGTACAAGGGCAGACCTTGCATCATTTCCATGGCTTTCGCTTTGCACTGTTTCCCTCCATCGGCGGTCGTCCCTTCGAAGTGGATAATTTAGAGCAGTTGGAATTTGTTGGGCGTTTTATCGGTCGTATACACCAGTACGGCGCGCAGTCGACGTTTAAGGCCCGTGAGCCACTGAATCCCCAGATTTTAGGCGATGAACCTTTAGCCTGGTTAAAGCAGTCAGACTTAGTGCCAAGCACACTGCGCCCCGCGTTTTTTACCGTAGTAGAGCAAGTGCTGGCGAAGGTGAATCGCATTTGGGTGCAGCAATCTTTTACGCCTATTCGTCTGCATGGGGATTTGCACCCGGGGAATATTCTTTGGACTCCCGATGGGCCTGGGTTTGTGGATTTAGACGATGCCCGCATGGGACCGGCTATTCAAGATTTATGGATGATGCTGACGGGCGATAGAGCGCAGCAGCAACTGCAACTCGAGGTATTACTCGAGGCCTATGAAGAGTTTTGTGAGTTCGATACTCGGCAGTTGGCGTTGATTGAACCCCTACGCGCATTACGGATGGTGCACTATAACGCTTGGATTGGCAGGCGTTGGCAGGATCCTGCTTTCCCTATGCATTTCCCCTGGTTTGGGGATGAAAAGTATTGGGAGCAGCAGATCTTAGCCTTTAAGGAGCAACTCGCGGCACTCGATGAGCCGCCGCTGAGCCTGATTCCCCTACTAAATGTGTGAACAGGGTGGAATTACGCACCTCTTAGCCCAAACCGATTGAACTCTCGGCTTGAGTTACACTCAAAAAATGAAATATGTTAGGCTCCAGCTAGTTTTGAAAATTGATTTAAGGAAAATTCATGAAAAAAGCATTACTTATGGTGGCAGCGCTGTTATTGGCTCCATTAACTGTATCGGCAGTTGAGTACAAAGAAGGCGTACACTACACAGTGATTAACGACGGCCCAGCGACAGCTAAGCCTGAAATTACCGAGTTTTTCTCTTTCTATTGCCCACATTGCTACAACTTCTCTAAAACTGTAGTGCCTAAAATTTTGGCTGAGAAGCCAGAAGGTGTGGCATTCAATCAAGCCCACGTAGACTTTATCGGTAAGGAAATGGGCGTAGAAATGTCACGCGCCTTTGCGGTAGCGCACCAACTGAATGTGGACGATAAAATGGATGTGGCCCTCTTTTCTGCCATCCATGAAAAGAAACAACACTTCACTAACCGTGATGACGTGCGTGCCCTGTTCGTGGCTAACGGCGTTGACGGTAAGGCCTTCGATTCAGCCGCAGACTCCTTTATGGTGAAAGCGCAAATGGCGAAGATGAAGCGTGATACTGAAAACGCGAAGATTTCAGGTGTGCCTGCATTAGTGGTGAATGGCAAGTACCGCGTCGAAACGGGTGCGATCAAGTCTTACGATGAGCTGTTAGATATCGCTTATTATTTAGCTAAGAAACAGTAATGATCACCAGATTGCCGCTGTTTTATCATCATTTTGTAATCTAACTGATTGATACTGCGAGCATAAAATTAAAGGAGCCTAGCGCTCCTTTTTTATTGGGTGTGATTGCCTAGTCTGCAGAGCGCAATTGGGTCGTGTTGTGCTTAGCCGAAATTTGGCAAAAAAAACCGTACTTCCGATGATGGAGAGTACGGACTTGAGTCATATGACTCATTTTTACCCTGAGTAACGCAGATGATTCTAAGGGCGCGTCAAAATAATGTCAATAGTCAAAATTTTGACTGTTGAGTTAACTTGTCGTGGAGTTTTTTATTATCTAGGAAAATCAAATGACTAACGGTTTTGAAATGTAAATCTTGAAAATATTACTTAAAGGATGAAACTCAATTGGTAATCTTTCTGTCAAATAGCAGTAGTCAATAACAACAAGAAAGCATGTAGGGGGTTGTATGAGAGTTTTCCCTGTATACGCACCGAAGCTGATTGCAAAGCATGCGCGTATTTTTCTCACTGGCGTGATATGGGTTAAAGACTTAGGTCGATTAGAATTTGAAAAGGGGCGTTTTTTATTGCCAAGAAAAAGCCTGCCAAAAGTGAAGCAGGCTATCTTAGAGCTGAACGAACTGATTGAATCGCAGAATCATCAAACTAAAACAGCTTAGATTTCACTGTTGAGCAGGCCAACAAGTCCGGTGACTTTGTCGTTCCAAGAAGCGAGTTCTTGTTGCAGTTGTTGGTTTTGCTCAGATAATTGTTGATTTTGCTCACTCAAGGTCGACGTCTTTTGCTTCTCTTCCTCTAGCTCCATTTTTAGAAGCTCGATAGTTTCGAGTGTAGCCTGGATCTTGGTTTCCAGTTTGGACAGTAATTCAAGGCTCATCTGGAGAGTCCTATAGTTTCTGGATGGGACTGTGATTCTAGCAGTGCCAATAGCATAAGGAATAGCAGTCTTTGTCGTTTGGTTAAAAAATGCCCGATAACCGCGTGCGAATTTAAGTTTTTTTGCATTTGTTACTAACTCGTTAGTATTCTTGGGTTTATTTATTATCGGAAAGGCCCATGTCGCCGAATCTGCTTGCGATACTTCCCCTGTTATTAACCCTAGTGCTAGCCCTTTGGCTACGGCGTACCTTAGTGGCACTGGGTGTCGGTATCCTCTCGGGCGCCTTAATCATTGCCCACTTCGATATAGGGCAAAGCTTGGGCTATCTCTTGGAGATAGGCGCTAAGCAGTTTTACAGCCAAGGCGCTTGGCAGTGGTGGCATTTAAACGTGCTGATGGCCATGTTGCTGCTGGGCAGCATGACGCAGCTCCTCGCCAGAAGCGGTGCGGTAGAGCAATTTGGTGATTGGCTATATCGACGTATTCGCACGGGGCGACAGGCGCGTATTGGTGTGGTGCTGTTGGGCTGGCTAGTCTTTATCGATGGTATTTTTAGTTGCCTCGCCGTGGGTCATGTTTGCCAACCTCTGAGCCAGCGTTATGGCATCCGTCAGACGCAGTTGGCCTATTTAGTCGACTCTAATGCATCGCCGCTCTGTTCGCTCTTGCCTTTTTCTAGCTGGGGACCCTATGTGATGGCGCTCTTGGCGGGACTCAGCTTTTTACCCGTCTCCGCCCTTGAGGCCTTCATCGACGTCGCCTTATTCAATTTTTATGCGATAACCACCTTAGGCTTGTCGCTGATTGTGGCTTGGTTTGGGATGGGGTTTCGCCCCATCGAGAATGCAGTATTGGTGGCAGATCCCGTTGAGCCAAGTTTAACTCCCTCCCAAGGCAATCCTTGGTTGCTTGCGATTCCCATGCTGACCTTACTGTGCGCCTCTGTCGGTTTAACTCTCTGGTCTGGCGCGCAGCAGGTGCCGTCATGGGATGTTTCGGCCTGGTTAGCTAAAGCCGATATTGGCGCAGCGATGCGCGATGCCTGTCTGTTATCGACCTTAGTGACGCTAGTGTTGTTGATGTTGTCGGGCCGAAGCATAGGGAAACTGCTGGGGGACTTGGCGCATGGGGTGCGGATGATCGCCTTTGCCATCGCGATTTTACTCTGTACTTGGATGATAGGCGCAGTGATCCAAGATCTGGGCGTGGCGAGCTTGTTAGCGGCTTGGGCTAAATTGTACTTATCCCCGAGTCTGCTGGTGGCGGGGATGTTTCTACTCTGCGCTATCATGGCCTTTACCACAGGCTCAAGCTGGGGCACCTTTGCGATTATGATCCCCATCGGTGGGGAAATTGCCCATAACATGGATGTCAGCTTGCTGTTACCTGTATTGAGTGCGGTGATGGCGGGCTCGGTGTTTGGCGATCATTGCTCGCCGATTTCCGATACTAGCGTGCTGAGTGCGACGAGTTCTGGCTGCTTACCCCATGACCATGTGGTGACTCAACTGCCGTTTGCATTAATCGGAGCTGGTGCGGCATTAGTGGGATTTCAGTTAGTTAACTTATCGGTTGCAACCCTATTCGTGTGGTTTGGGGTCATAGGCACTGCGCTAGGGTTATTGGCCTTAATGACACGCTTTTATCCACCTTGGCTGAGCGCTCGTTCGCAGACAAACTGAGCCTTTCGGGGTAGAATGCCTGCAGAATTAACCATTTGATTTAAGAGATTATCCCTATGAGCATTACCCGTTTAGATGTTGGTACACGTATGAGCAGCATAGTGATCCACCAAGGCACAGCGTACTTATGTGGCCAAGTGGCGAAGGATAAGTATCAAAATATCACCGAACAAACGACGACTATGCTAGAGGAAGTCGACACTCTGTTAGCGCAGGCGGGCAGCTCTCGGGAACACTTGTTGTCAGCCACTATCTATCTAAAGGATATGAATGACTACGATGCCATGAATGCCGTTTGGGATGCTTGGGTGCCACAGGGCCATGCGCCTGCCCGTGCTTGTGTGCAGGCGGCCATTGCCGAGCCAGAATATCTGGTTGAAGTTTCTGTGATTGCCGCCGTCGTTAAGGCGTAACTCGCTTCTAATCTAAGTTAGCAGTAAAGCTAAGTTGAACTTGGCTTTACTCGCCCTCAACCATTGCTGCCTTAAATGTTATGGCACATCTACCATGACAAGGCTACGCCACGGGATCTTCAATTAGAACGCGATCATTAGCTAGAGCAAGATCTTCAGTTAGAAATAGCGGGCTAAGTTCGCCGGAATATTGGGGCGGTGCGAGGAATACTGCGCCAGTAAGCCTTGAGCGATGGCCCCTATATCCAGCGTTGGTAAACCTTGCTTTATGATGGTCGTGGCCCAAGGTGCGTGGTGCTTGAGTTGGGCATAATGTTCAGTTTCAACAAACCGTGCCAACGAATAACTGCTACCGCCTAATCCATGTCCCCAACCTTCGCTAACGTCAAAGGGAGAATCGAGTCGCTCGCTATCAAACTCCACCAAGTAGGGGGACTGACCGTGGTGACCTCCTGCCCAATCGCCTAATTCCAGCAACAGTATCATCCTTGTCATTTATTTATGCTCCTTTACTACCGGCTTGCAATCATAACACGGCCAAAACTGGCATGGGGATCTGTGGGAGTGATGGCGATAATGCTATCTAGCCGCAGTGTTTGCTGACCAGCTTGATGTTCGACGACCAGCCATTCAGTCTTATCGGCGTGGGTCTGGGTCGTGATTGCCCGTGCTTGGCACAGACTGCCGTCCTGCAATTCAATGTCGAGGCGATAGCCGTGCATACAGGCCAGCTCAAGGTAGTCGTAGTGGGCACAGGGGATCATTTTGTAGTCAGACATCATCTTTGTTCTCAGTTGAATGATTTAGATGTAATTCAAGGTCTCATACTCAGCGATAGGAGAATTGAATATGAAGTGCATCTTACTCGTTGGTCTTTTGTGGTTGCAGTTTTGGCAACCCGTATTGGCTCAGTCGTTGGCGCCTTTTCAAGCGCAGAGTGCCGTGACTCGCCCCTATATTATCGAACTTTATACGTCACAGGGCTGCAGTAGTTGTCCGCCCGCCGAGGCTTGGTTATCTGAGCAGTTTAATAAGACCGACCTATGGCAGAAATATTTTCCGTTAGCCTTTCATGTGACGTATTGGGATTACCTAGGATGGAAGGATATTTTTGGCCAAAGGGCTTTCAGTGAACGCCAATATCAGCATTTAAACCAAAAGCATACGCGACAAGTGTATACACCGCAGTTTGTGATTAATGCTAAGGAGTGGCGTGGGTGGTTCTCGGGTGAGTTAAATGGGAACTTTGCTATGCCTCAACCTGAGGTGGGTGTGCTTAAGGTGAGTATCGCCAACCAGCAGCTTGAGGCGAGTTTTGAGCCGCTGTCCACTTGGGCGCAGGATAAAGACTTGCATCGAGTGCGTTTGCATTTGGCCTTGGTCGGCTCGGGTTTTACGACTGAGATCAAACGCGGCGAGAATCGCCATAGGCAATTAACCCATGATTTTGTGGTGCTGAGTTTGCAATCTTTGCCCGCGAGTAGAGTGCTTGAACATGCCAAAGACCCTACGCTGCAGTTTACCCAATCCCTCGATGCCATTCCCGCATCAGCGTTTAGTGCGCCCCGTTTGGCGTGGGTGGCCTGGTTAACGCTAAATGAAGAACCCATACAAGCCGTGGGCGGCTGGCTTGAGGCGCCGCAGGGCGATATCCAAAGTCAATAAGGGGAGTCAAATGAAGCGATTTGCCCTAACGGCAAGTTGTTAAGACATCTTTTTAACCGCTTATTTTATCGGCTAAGACTTTTAGATGAATCTCACCTATTGACTTTATTCCTGCCGCTACCTAGTCTGCTTGTTCAGTAATCAAGGTGGTATGCGATGGAAATAAAATACGATTTAAAACCTGCGTCCGAACGCCGTACTGAGCAATTCAAGCCCGAAGGAAATGTGGGCTTCGGTAGCCTCAGAACCGATCATATGTTTTTAATGGATTATCGCGATGGTGAATGGCGCGATCCACGTATTGTGCCCTACGGTCCGTTTGAAATGGCTCCGGGTGCGATGGCCCTGCATTATGGTCAGTCAATCTTCGAAGGCGCCAAGGCCTTTATGCATGAAGATGGCGAAATTTACACTTTCCGTATCAACAAAAACGCCGAGCGTATGAATCGTTCTGCGGATATTGTCTGTATTCCTAATATCGATGAGCAGATGCAAATCGATGCGATCAACGCCTTGATCGACGTAGACCGTCTCTGGTTCCCGATGCAAGAAGGTGCCTGTTTATACATTCGCCCCTTTATTTTTGCGACCGAAGACCGTCTGTCTGTGAGTCCAAGTACGCGCTACACATTCTGCGTAGTGTTAAGCCCAAGTGGTGCTTACTACGCGGCGGGTGTGAATAAAGGTATTCGTCTGCTGATCAGCAAGACTTACCATCGCGCCGTATCGGGTGGTACTGGCGCCTCTAAAGCGGCGGGTAACTATGCTGCCTCATTGCGTGCCGGTAAAGCTGCCGCGCAGTTTGGTGCATCACAGGTGCTGTATTTAGATGCGAACAACCAACAGATTGAAGAAGCGGGTGCCATGAACCACTTCCACATTCTGAAAGATGGCACAGTGATCATCCCAACCTTCACCGATACCATCTTAAAATCCATTACCTCGCAATCCATTATGGAGCTGGGTGAGTTACTCGGATGCGAAGTGCGCCAAGAGACTGTAATGCTGGATAAGTTTATCGCCGATATCGAATCTGGTGAGATTATCGAAGCGGGTGGTTTTGGTACAGCTGCCGTGGTATCTGCTGTCGGTTCCTATATTTTTGAAGATGGCCGAGTGGTGACCGTGGGCAACGGTGAAGTGGGTGAGCATATTCAGCGTATCTACAAGTTGTACACCGATATCCAGAAAGGCCATATCCAAGGCCCGGATGGCTGGGTGAAACGTGTTGAGCGTGTCGCACCTTAATCGTGAAATGATTCAATGAAATAAGGCTCCTTTAGGGAGCCTTATTTTTTTATCTGGTTTTATTTTATCCGTTGTTGCAACAGTGCTAAGCAATCTTGGGCGCTGAGTGGTTTACTCAACAGGAAGCCCTGTACTTGATCGCAACCTTGTAGCGCCAAGAAGTTCAGCTGCTCTTGGGTTTCGACCCCTTCCGCCACCACATTTAACTCTAGGCTGTGGGCGAGGGCGATAATCGCGCTGGTAATGGCTGCATCGTCGGGGTCGTTGGTAATGTCGCGCACAAACTCACGGTCGATTTTTAAGGTGTCGATAGGGAAACGTTTAAGATAACTCAGGCTCGAGTAGCCAGTACCGAAATCATCCACCGCGATGGTTAAACCTAGTGCCTTGAGTTTCGAGAGGATATTAACCGACTCCTGCGGATTACCCATGATCATCGACTCGGTTAACTCCAGCTCGAGCGCCTTGGCGGGTAAACCTGATACCGAGAGAGCCACTTCGATGGTCGAAATAATATCGGCCTTCAACTGCCTGGCCGAAAGGTTCACCGCCATGCTGATATCGCCAAAACCTAGCTCATTCCACTCAGCGAGTTGCTGGCAAGCGTGGTTGATCACCCAATGGCCAATTTGGTTAATGATGCCGGTTTCCTCCGCCAGCGGAATAAACTCGGCGGGCGAGATTGGGCCTAGTTCGGAATGATGCCAGCGCAGCAGCGCCTCAAGCCCTGTGAGTGAGCCATTGTGTAAACAAAACTTGGGTTGATACACCAAGCTTAACTCATTGCGTGAGATGGCCTGTTTAAGCCCTGCCTCAAGTTGCACATGGCGCGTTGCCATCTCATTGAGCTTATTGGTGTAAAACTGAAAGTTATTCCGACCTAGCGCCTTGGCATGGTACATGGCGGTGTCGGCAAACTTGATCAGCGAATCCACATCTTTTGCATCATTGGGATAGAAGCTGATACCAATCGAGGTTGAGATAGTCAGGGACTTATCATCGAGTAAGAAGGGCGCCTGAAAGTCTTTGAGCACTTTCTCTGAGATCAGCGTCGCCGCCTTGGTTTTCGCCACACCTTCCAAAATAATGGTAAATTCATCGCCGCCTAAACGGGCAACCGTATCCCCTTCGCGAACAGCACTTTGCAGCCTGTGGGCCACGGCTTTGAGCAGCAGATCGCCAATATGGTGCCCCATAGAGTCATTGATATGCTTAAAGCGGTCGAGGTCTAAAAACAGCAGGGCGACGATATTATTCGATCTATGGGCCTGAGATATGGCGTGGTTGAGCCTGTCCTGGAACAAGGTGCGATTCGGCAGCCCTGTCAGAGTATCGAAGCTGGCGAGGAAGCGAAGATCCTCTTCGGCCTTTTTACGTTCTGTAATATCGGTAAACACCGCCACAAAGTGGCTGGTTTCCCCTTTCACATCGATAACTTGATTGATCTCAAGCCATACCAGAATCGCCTTGCGTGCCTTGTTGCGGATCCAAATTTCACCCGCCCAATGTTTATGGCGCAGCAGTTGCTGCTCAATGCCATTGAACAGATCTCGCTGTTGTCGGCTGTAGGCTAAGTGAATTAAATATTTATCGCTGATTTGCCGCTCCGAATATCCGGTAATGGCGCTAAAGGCGGGGTTTACCGAGCGGATACGATAGTCCAAACCTGCCACCACAACGGCTTCGTTCATGCTGTTAAGCACTTGAGAAGAGAGCACTAGCTCGTTTTCGATCAACTTACGCGAAGTGATATTACGGGTGGTGCCCGTCATACGCACGGGTCTGGCCAGCTCATTGGTTTCGACTACTTTGCCGCGCTCAAGGATCCACAGCCAGTTACCCGGTGAATGCTCGATGCGATATTCCATTTCAAAAAATGGTGTGCGCCCCTGTAGATGGTCGGTCAAGACTTGTTTAAACCGCTCCCTATCCTCAGGGTGGGCATTGTCGTGCAACAGTGTGTGGCTACTCCATTGGGAAACCGGAATATCCGTATGGGTACGATAGACCTGCTGTTCTTGGATGTTCCAATCCCACATGCCATCGCCCGAAGCCCAGAGTGCCAATTTTAGCCGCTCTTCGGAGGCGCGGATGCTGGTCTCAAACTCTTGTTGCTGCTGGCGTTTTTGTTTACGCCACCGATAGATAATGACCAATAAGGCTAATGCCAGTAACCCATAAAGCACATAGGCAAATTGAGTGCGGTAGAAGGGGGCGTTTACACTTAAATCGACCAACAGTGCATAGTTACCTTCGTTGTTGTACTCCAAGGAATGCCGTACATGCAGTACATAATGGCCTGGTTCGATATTGGTAAAAGTGATTTCATTCCCCGTGGGTAAATCGTGCCATTGGTTATCGAAGCCCTCGAGATAGTAGCTAAAACGGTTTTTGCCCGTATAGCTAAAATCCATCGAGGTGACCTCAAAGCTGACCAATTGATCGGTGTAGTTCATCACGATTTGCGGCGGGTGGCTAAGATCGAGGATGGTGTGTTTTTCACCGGCAATCTTATAGGCGGTGAGTGCGACTCGGGCTTCGCCCCGTTTGTCGGGCAATGCTTTAGGATTAAAGCGATTGATCCCGTTAATGCCGCCAAACCAGAGGTCGCCATCTTGATCTTTAAGTTTCACGCCACCGTTAAACTCGAGCGCCTGCAGGCCTTCTTGCTCGTTAAAATTGATGACTTTGCCACTGACGGGATTTAACTTGCCGATACCCGCATTACTGCTAAACCAAATATGATGATCGGCATCCTCCAGCAGGGCGTAAATGGTGTCGCTGGGCAGACCTTGCTCACGGGTATAATCCTTAAATATCGGAGTGTCGGCTTGTGCCGATAAGCGGCTCATACCGCCATGGGTCGCAAACCAGATGTCGCCATTACTGGCGACTAAAATGTCTCTTATACGGTTGTTGATAATACTATTTTTGTCATGGGGGGCGTGGTAAAACGCTTCCCCTTTCCCCGTTTGCATATCCAGTTTAACTAAACCATTGAGTGAGCCAATCCACAGTGTGGTGTTATCCACTCTTAGGGTGAGCAGAATATTTTGCTCGGGGTGAAAGTTATCAATATTGGTGATGGAGACGGGCGTAAACTCATCATTCTCTGAGGCTTTTCGATACAGGGCATGGGTAGTCGCAACCCACAGCCTGTTGTGGTCATCTAGCGCTAAACTACGGATATGGTTAGCTTCTGTGGAGGTATCTTGATTATCGGAAACCTTTAACAGACTAAAGTCACCGCTAGAACTTAGGCGGCCCAGCCCATAGTTACTGGCAAACCAGAGCGTGCCTTGCTGGTCTTGAACAATGGAGCGCACGGTCAGGTTTAAGTTTTGCGTCTTTAGGCCTAAGGCGTTGGCAAAAAATGAAGTGTAATGCTCGTACTGAGTGTGATTGAATGCGAGCCGCTTGAGTCCTGCGCCTTCGGTCCCTATCCATAAAGCGTTATCTTGGCTGCGGTAAATTGAGCGAATATTATTACTTTGCAGGGGAAATTCTGTTGAGTATTCAGATAAATGCTGAAAATACTGCCGACGGGTATTGATCTTATTTAGCCCCGAATAACTCGCGCCAATCCATAGGTTGCCAAACGGATCCTCTAACAGACACAGTATATTGTTTTCACTAATGCTAGTGGGGCGCTTGGTATCGTACTTATGGTAGGCCGCGACAAAATGTTCACCTTCACGATCTAGCTGGATCAAACCCGCCTCAGGCCCCACGACCCAAAACTGCCCTTGGGGTGTTTGGATAAAGTCTTTGATGTAAGGGACATTAGGTTCTGTTTGCCAGAGTACTTGTCCCTGCTGTGATACCAGATCATAGTGCCAGAGCTGATTGCCAAGGGCCAAGGTAATGGCGCGGGTAGAATTCGCCTTGATCTGATAGGCCACCACATCCTGAGGTACATTGAGTCGGGTGATGGTATTGGCCGTTACGGCAAAGGTGCCACTGGCCTTAGTGCCCGCCAGCAAATAGGTGTTATCCACATTGGCTAAGCTGGTGATTTGGGGGTCGATGCTCGTCCCCAATGACACTTGGGTAATTCTGTTGGTACGGGTGGAGAGCGAAAATAGTCCGCCCTGTGTACCAATCCACAGAGTATTGCCGACAATGTTGAGTTTAGTGACTCTAGGGTCGGTCAGACCTTGCTCGACACCGAAGCGTTCAAAGGTGCCGGTTTTTAAATCTAAGCGGTTGATCCCTTGGCTAAAAGTGCCTACCCAGATATAGCCATGCGCATCTTGAATTATGTCTGTTACATAGCTTTCGGAAATGCTCTTAGGATCGTTCGGCGAGTGGATAAAGAGATTGAAGTTGTAACCGTTGTAGCTGTGTAATCCATCCTGAGTACCAATCCAGAGCATGCCTGCGCTGTCCATAAACAGGCTGGTAATGGTATTTTGATTTAAGCCTTCTTCGCTGCGGATATGTTCAAATTTCAGCTGTGTGTTAGCCGCATTTAAGGGTAATGCCAAGCCTGTAAGCGGCGCTCCAGATACGCCAAGAAGACAGAGTGCGGCGAAGAAAAGTTTAAGGATTGGATGGCTCAAAGTTACCCCTATCAAAACCCATTAACCCAAAACAGGGCGGTATAGTGCACTTACCTTGGGGATGTCGCGTATAGTGCATCAAAGACGCGAGCTCAGCTAAATATCAAATTAATAATCAGTATATTCACGGATTTACAGGACGCAAAATGCGGCTTGTGATTATCTTGCTATCGAGGGGGAGTTTAGCAGTTTTTACCGAATGCCAACATATTGGGATTTGCCTAATAACGAAATAAAAAAAAGACCTTGCCGGAAGGGGGAGAAGCAAGGTCTTTGGTTGAACGCTTTTCTTGGCTTAAGCCGCCGGTACGCGCACAAAGCCTTCCATCAGCACGCGGGCGCTGCGGCTCATAATGGCTTTGACGACAGTCCATTCGCCGTTTGTTTGCATGGCCTGAGCGCCGACGCGAAGAGTGCCTGAAGGGTGGCCAAAACGTACCGCTTCCTTCTCACCACCGCCTGCCGCGAGATTGACTAAAGTGCCGGGAATCGCCGCTGCTGTGCCAATCGCCACGGCGGCTGTGCCCATCATCGCATGGTGCAATTTGCCCATGGATAGGGCGCGTACCAGCAGATCGATCTCCTCTGCCGCGACGGCTTTTCCACTGGATGACACATAGTTTTTCGGCTTAGCAACAAAGGCCACCTTAGGCGTATGTTGGCGTGATGCGGCTTCATCAATATGCTTGATAAGCCCCATGCGCACCGCGCCATGGGCACGAATGGTTTCAAACTTGGCTAGAGCGGCATTATCGCTGTTGATATCGTCCTGCAGCTCAGTGCCCGTGTAACCTAAGTCTTCGGCATTGATAAAGATGGTCGGAATTCCGGCGTTAATCATGGTCGCATTAAAGCTGCCAACACCAGGCACTTCGAGCACATCCACCAAGTTACCCGTGGGGAACATGCTGCCACCATCGCCGTCTTCGTCAGCGGCGGGGTTCATAAATTCAATTTGCACTTCGGCGGCGGGGAAGGTCACACCATCTAGTTCAAAATCGCCAGTCTCTTGCACCATGCCATCGGTAATCGGCACGTGGGCAATAATGGTTTTGCCAATATTGCCCTGCCAAATACGCACTGTGCAGACGCCGTTTTGCGGAATGCGCGCAGCGTCAATCAGCCCATTGCTGATAGCAAAAGCGCCCACGGCGGCGGTTAAGTTGCCGCAGTTACCGCTCCAATCGACAAAGGGTTTGTCGATTGAGACTTGGCCAAACAGATAGTCGACATCGTGGTCGGCTTGGCTGCTTTTCGACAGGATCACGGTTTTGCTGGTGCTTGAGGTGGCGCCGCCCATGCCATCAATTTGCTTGCCATAGGGGTCGGGGCTGCCAATCACGCGAAGGAGCAGGGCATCTCGAGCTGGGCCGGGTACTTGGGCTGCTTCGGGTAAGTCCTGTAAACGAAAAAACACCCCTTTACTGGTACCGCCGCGCATATAGGTGGCGGCAACTTTAATTTGGGGCGGAAACGGATTCTTGCTCATGCTATTAACTCCAAGGGGAATAGCGATTCGTTAAACGCTTGCGTCAGTTGTAAAGGCGACGTCTCAGTCTCGAGTCGCCGCCCCTTGTGCGAGTGTTACTTGTTTTGCGAAAGCTACTTCAAGTTCGACTCTAAAAAGTCCTGCGCAAAACGCTGCAATACGCCGCCGGCAGAATAGATAGACACTTCTTCAGCGGTATCGAGGCGACAGGTAACAGGCACTTCGACGTGCTCGCCATTTTTGCGGCTAATCACGACTGTGAGATCCGCTCTTGGCGCGATTTCACCATAGACGTCAAACACTTCGGTACCATCTATGCCATAGGTAGCGCGATTCTCGCCTGCCTTAAACTCCAGCGGTAACACACCCATGCCGACTAAGTTAGTGCGGTGAATACGCTCGAAGCCTTCGGCAACAATCGCCTCAACACCCGCTAAGCGCACGCCTTTTGCAGCCCAGTCACGGGATGAACCCTGACCATAGTCGGCACCAGCGATAATGATCAGCGGCTGTTTGCGATCCATATAGGTTTCAATGGCTTCCCACATGCGGGTCACTTGGCCTTCTGGCTCGATACGCGCCAGTGAGCCTTGCTTAACTTTGCCATCGACAACCGCCATCTCGTTTTTGAGTTTAGGGTTGGCGAAGGTCGCGCGCTGGGCGGTTAAGTGGTCGCCCCTGTGGGTCGCGTAGGAGTTAAAGTCTTCCTCTGGCAGACCCATCTTGTGCAGGTATTCGCCTGCCGCGCTGTCCATCATAATCGCGTTCGAGGGTGATAAATGGTCTGTGGTGATGTTGTCACCCAGTACGGCCAATGGGCGCATGCCCTTGAGGGTGCGTTCACCCGCTAATGCGCCTTCCCAGTAAGGAGGACGGCGGATATAGGTCGATTGTGGGCGCCAGTCGTACAGTGGGCTGACCTTATCGCCATAGTCGACGCTCAGGTCGAACATCGGCTCGTAGACCTTACGGAACTGCTCTGGCTTCACGCTTGCTGCAATCACGGCATCGATTTCGGCATCCGTTGGCCAAATATCGATTAAGCGCACTGGGTTGCCGTCTTTATCGTGGCCTAACACATCCTTCTCGATATCGAAACGAATGGTGCCCGCGATTGCGTAGGCGACGACTAATGGCGGTGATGCGAGGAAGGCTTGCTTAGCGTAAGGATGAATACGGCCGTCGAAGTTACGGTTACCGGATAATACGGCGGTGGCGTAAAGATCGCGGTCGATCACTTCCTGCTGAATTACTGGGTCGAGTGCGCCGCTCATACCGTTACAGGTGGTGCAGGCAAAACCGACAATACCGAAGCCTAATGACTCAAGCTCTGGCAGCAAGTTGGCTTCTTCTAAATACAGTTGTACCGCCTTAGAGCCGGGGGCGAGTGAGGTTTTCACCCAAGGTTTACGGCTTAAGCCTTTGGCATTGGCGTTACGTGCCAGCAGGCCCGCCGCAATCACGTTGCGTGGGTTACTGGTGTTAGTGCAACTGGTGATGGCGGCAATAATCACTGCGCCATCTGGCATTAGACCTGGCTCGTTTTCAACCACGCCGCTAATGCCGCGTGCGGCAAGCTCAGAGGTTGGCACGCGGGCGTGTGGGTTAGAAGGGCCCGCAATAGTGCGCACAACCGATGACAGATCAAAATGCAGGGTACGTGGGTATTCTGCATGTTTAAGATCATCGCTCCACAAACCTGTGGTCTTGGCATAGGTCTCAACCAATTTAACTTGCTCGTCGCTACGGCCCGTCAGGGTTAAGTAATCCAGCGTCTGTTGGTCGATATAGAACATGGCGGCGGTGGCGCCAAATTCTGGGGTCATGTTAGAGATGGTTGCGCGATCGCCTAAGGTTAATGCCTCTGCGCCTTCACCGAAGAACTCTAAGTAGGATGAAACCACTTTTTCCTTACGCAGGAATTCGGTCAGGGCTAAAACGATATCGGTGGCAGTAATGCCAGGCTGCGGTTTGCCCGTTAACTCAACGCCGATAATGTCCGGCAGACGCATATAAGATGCGCGGCCTAACATCACGCTTTCGGCTTCGAGTCCACCCACACCAATAGCGATAACGCCCAGCGCATCCACGTGTGGCGTGTGACTGTCGGTGCCCACTAAGGTATCTGGGAAGGCAACGCCGTCGCGCGCATGCACCACAGGTGACATACGTTCTAGGTTTATCTGGTGCATGATGCCGTTACCCTGTGGGATAACATCGATGTTTTTAAAGGCTTTTTGCGTCCAGTTGATAAAATGGAATCTGTCTTCGTTGCGTCTGTCTTCGATGGCGCGGTTTTTCGCAAAGGCGTCCTTATCGAAGCCGCCGTATTCCACCGCTAGCGAGTGGTCAACAATCAACTGGGTTGGAACCACAGGGTTAACCTGCGCTGGATCGCCACCCTTAGCGGCAATCGCATCACGCAGACCCGCAAGATCAACCAGCGCGGTTTGACCCAAAATATCGTGGCACACGACGCGGGCTGGAAACCAAGGGAAATCCAGTTCCTGTTTTGATTCAATAATTTGTTTTAGTGAGGCGGTTAGCGCCTCTGGCTCGCAGCGACGCACTAAGTTTTCCGCTAACACGCGCGAGGTGTAAGGCAATTTCGCATAGGCGCCGGGGGCAATGGCTTCAATGGCTTCGCGGGTATCGAAATAGTCGAGTGCTGTGCCGGGTAAAGGCTTGCGATATTGGGTGTTCATAACAGTGCTCATAACATCATCCATTTCGGAAAATGAAGTCGGCGCGAGATGCACCTTGAGTGAAGTCTCGCGCTAAGTGTGGTCAGTTTTGCTTAACGGTTGGCAATGGGTACCACTTTGCGTGGTGATACACCCACATAGTCGGCACTTGGGCGAATGATGCGGTTGTTTGAACGTTGTTCCATCACGTGCGCCGTCCAGCCTGTTACACGTGAACAAACGAAGATTGGGGTAAATAGCTTGGTTGGAATGCCCATGAAGTGGTAAGCACTGGCGTGGAAGAAGTCGGCGTTACAGAAGAGTTTTTTCTGTTCCCACATCAGGGCTTCGCAGGCTACCGATACGCGGTAGAGACGATCATCACCGTAATCGGCGGCCAGTTTTTCAGACCATTCTTTGATGATGGCGTTACGTGGGTCTGACTCACGGTAGATGGCGTGACCAAAGCCCATGATCTTCTCTTTACGCTCGAGTTTACCCATGAGCACATCGCGGGCATCGGCTTCGTCTTTCATATCTTGGATCAGTTCCATCGCCGCTTCGTTGGCGCCGCCATGTAGCGGACCACGTAGTGAACCGATAGCACCTGTGACGCAGGAATGCATGTCCGACAGGGTCGATGCACACACGCGGGCGGTAAAGGTTGAAGCGTTAAATTCATGCTCTGCATACAGAATTAACGATACGTCCATGACCTTAGCGTGCAGCGCCGATGGGGCTTTGCCGTGCAGCAGGTGCAGGAAGTGGGCACCGATTTGCTCATCGTTGGTTTCGGTTTCGATGCGCACGCCATCGTGGCTAAAGCGATACCAGTAGCAGATGATCGATGGGAAGGCCGCAAGTAAACGATCGGCGATTTGGCTTTGTTCGCTAAAGCTGTGCTCGGCTTCGAGGTTACCCAGCATAGAACAACCGGTACGCATCACATCCATTGGATGAGCGTCGGCAGGGATGCGCTCTAACACTTCTTTTAATGCCTGTGGCAGGCCGCGCATGCCTTTAAGTTTGGTCTTGTAGGCTTCGAGTTGTGCTGTGGTTGGCAGCTCACCGTAGAGGATGAGGTGGGCGACTTCTTCGAAGGTCGCGTTTTCGGCCAGATCCTTCACATCGTAACCGCGGTAGGTCAGGCCGCTGCCCGATACACCTACGGTACTTAATGCGGTTTCACCCGCGCTCTGGCCACGTAATCCTGCACCACTTAATTTTTTTGCGTCTGACATAATCCTTCCCTTCCGTTAACGCTATGGTTATTGCAGACAGGCTCAAAATTGGCCGTCTACCTTTTTGGTTAAAGCTGCATAATGTTGGCGAAATACTCGTTTCGGCCTTATGTAGGGTTGCAGCGTGTCGGTGATGTGTGAGCCGTTATTTGAGGTCGCGGCTCACGCATCTGGGTATCAGTAACAACGCGAAGCATAAGCTTCTACTGACGTCCATGGTCTGTACTCATCTTTTACTTATCTTGGCTAAACAATTGATCTAACTTGTCTTCAAAGGCGTGGTAGCCCAAGTACTTATACAGATCCGCACGGGTCTGCATAGTGTCTAAGACATTGCGTTGATGACCATCATTCATCAGTGCTTGCATCACTTTCAGTGCAGCTTGGTTAGCGGCGCGGAAA
This sequence comes from Shewanella sp. GD04112, assembly GCF_029835735.1. Lineage (NCBI taxonomy): Bacteria > Pseudomonadati > Pseudomonadota > Gammaproteobacteria > Alteromonadales > Shewanellaceae > Shewanella > Shewanella sp. GD04112. Next base: position 4,519,959 of record NZ_JAOEAL010000001.1, on the reverse strand, counting down.
GTGCCGAGTGGGTAAAGCACCATGTCGGCGCCCGCTTCGGCAAGTTCTTCTTTATTGAACAATTGGGTTTGGCCAAATTCGGTCATGTTCGCCAGAATCGGCGCGTTAACCTGAGCCTTGAAGTGACGGTATTGGTCCAGCTCAGTTAAGGCTTCGGCGAAAATCATATCGGCACCGGCGGCGATATAGGCTTTTGCACGTTCGATACCCGCTTCTAAACCTTCAACGGCAACCGCATCGGTACGCGCCATGATCACAAAGTTAGGATCGGTACGGGCATCGACGGCGGCCTTGATACGGTCAACCATTTCTTCTGTGCTTACCACGGCCTTGTTGGGTCTGTGGCCACAACGTTTTTGCGATACTTGGTCTTCCATGTGCACGGCGGCCACACCGGCTTTTTCAAATTCTTTAATGGTGCGGGCGATGTTAAAGGCGCCGCCCCAACCTGTGTCGATATCGACCAGCAGTGGCAGTTGGGTTGCAGAGGTGATACGACCGGCATCGATCAGCACGTCGTTCATCGAGGTCATGCCTAAATCCGGTAAACCGTAGGAGGCATTCGCTACACCCGCGCCCGACAGATACAGGGCTTGGAAACCCGTTTGCTCCGCCATCAGGGCGAAATAGGCATTGGTGGTGCCGACGATTTGCAGCGGTTTTGAGTTAGCAAGAGCTTGGCGAAAACGTAATCCTGCGCTTTGGGTCATGGTCTTGTCCTTATCCTATTTAGGGTACTGAGTGTTCAGCATTGGATGCTTATGGGCCGCAACGCCTTAGTTAATATTGGCTAAGGTTTCTTTCGCGGCGGCGTTAGCTTGTAATTCAATCAAGCGTAATTCGGTATTTTTACGGCCTTGCTCTATATGGCGACGCATCAACAGACTGGCGAGTTCGCCATCACGCTGGGCGATGGCCTCGACGATACGTCTATGTTCGGCAATGGCTTTTACTGGGCGGTTCTTATTGGTGCACTGATAGCGATACATCCGCAGCAGATGGTATAGCCCGCCAATTAAGGTTTCTTGCAGATGCTTATTGCCGCTGGCTTGGATAATTTGATAGTGGAAGTCGACATCGCCTTCCTCTTGGAAATAGGTATCGCCATTGGCCAGCGCGGTTTCTTGCACGGCGAGCAGGTCTTCTAACTTGGCTAGCTGCTCTGGGGTAATACGGCTGGCAGCAAGTTCGCAGGCCATGCCTTCGAGCACACTACGTAATTGATATAAATCGTTTAACTCGCTCACAGTCAGTTGAGCAACACGGGCACCGACATGGGGGGCGCGGACAACGAGACGTTGTCTTTCTAAGGTTTGCAGCGCTTCGCGGGTCGGGCCGCGGCTGATGCCATATTTTTCGGCTAGGGCTTGCTCGTTGATCTTACTGCCAGCAGGCAGTTCACCCTTGATGATGCTGGTTTGTATTTGCACCAAAATTTGATCGGCTAAGGTGGTCGACGATTTTTCGCTGGCGAGGGATTTCACCTTATTCGTTGGGCTCGTCGCGGCATGGGCCACTGAGCTTGGGGTGTCATCTGTGGGGAATATGGTCTCTTGCTTCAACATACTTCGCATCACTCGTTGATTGCTGGATTGTCGATAATGGGTAAAAATAGTCCTGTTAAAGTTTATTGTCAACAATGTGTTTACTTAGACGTAAGTCTATATTTTTGCCTTTTAAATGTTTAGTAGTTGTATTTGTTTGTTATTTTGTATTTTTATTGATTTTAATAATTTTATCTTCTCTATTTGATAATTAATAATTGTCGACAATTTTGAGTTTGGCGTGTGAGCCGATAGTGCAATAAAACGCAGCTTTTACCCCATTGCGACTTATTGAGTACAATGCTGAGAAGGTATTGGTTGGCACTCACAGGGTTAAGGCTCTCGGGGTTAAGGCATTAGGGGGGGCAGGATGGAGAAAATCCTCATTAGCAGTTGTTTGCTTGGGCAGGCGGTACGTTATGATGGCGGTCATAATCTGCTGCAAGACGAGTGGATGCAGCGATGGCAGCGAGAAGGCCGCATAGTGGCGTTTTGTCCTGAATGTGCGGGCGGATTACCCACACCAAGGCCTGCGGCCGAACGTGTCGGCGAGCTAGTGCTAACGGCGCAGGGAGAAGATGTGACTGCGGCCTTTAGGCTGGGGGCACAAAAGGCGCTTGCTCTGGCTCAGGATCAAGGTATTAAGATTGCGATTTTAAAGGCGCGTAGTCCTTCCTGTGGCAATCAACATATTTATGATGGCACCTTCAGTAAACGTTTAATCGCAGGTCAGGGAATAACGGCGGAATTACTGCAGGCGGCGGGTGTGAGTGTGTTTAATGAAACGGAATTAGCGCAAGCGGCAACGAGGCTGGCACAGCTTGAGGCGGAATAACGGGCTAGGTAAGCCTAACCCGCTATCGACTCACTTTACTTTAGTGAAGCTGTATTCGTAAATCTGTATCAGTGGAGCTGTGTGTGGGTGCTGGTGGCGCTATCCGTGAGCTGTCGATGTTGCAGTAATAGCGCATCGATTTGCTCGTCCTTCTCGACCCAAATTTGGTTTAACCAACGCTGAAACTCGACGCGGTACTCGGATTCGGCAAAGTAGCGAGTCGCATCGACTTGCGGCACAGGTAAGGCGCGAACTCGCACTACTATCTTGCGCACTTTGCCGTTCATCACGCCGAATAACACATCATCCGGTGCATCGGGATACACTAAGGTCACATCCAACAGATTGGTAAATTGCTCACCCATGGCCGACAGGGTAAAGGCAATACCGCCCGCCTTAGGACGCAGTAAATGGCGGTAAGGTGAATCCTGACGCTTGCGCTTGTCTTCGGTAAAGCGGCTGCCCTCAACATAGTTAATGATCGAGGTGGGCATATTTTTAAACTTCTCACAGGCGCGGCGAGTCGTGGCTAAATCTTTACCTTTAAGCTTTGGATTTTTCTTGAGTTTTGCCGGGCTGGTTCTGTCCATAAAGGGCATGTCGAGCGCCCAGCAACCTAGGCCCATAATAGGCACATAGATCAGCTCTTTTTTGAGGAAGAACTTCAGCATAGGAATATGGTTACGCAGTAGGTAAGTCTGCGCGGCAATATCAAAGCCACTGAGGTGGTTACTGATCAACAAGTACCAGCCGTTTTTATCCAGTCCTTCGAGGCCTTGGACATCCCACTCGATTTTGGCAATCAAATATAAAATGCCACCATTGCAGCTCGCCCATGCCCACATAAAACGGTTCATCAGTGCGGTCACGGCGTTGCGAGCACTTGGGACAGGCATCAGCATTTTCACTACACCACCGAGGCAAACCAAGGTTCCCCAAAGGGCGGTGTTAATGATCAGCAGGCTCAGACTGAGAATAAACAGCACTGGGCCGGGAAGGAAATTCAACATAGAGGTTTTACCTTACTTCTTGGTCCGCTTGGCCAGCCAGTTGGCTGAGCACTTGGTCTTTAGCGAGCCAAATGTCGTTCAATTGTTCTTGGAAGCCAATTTTGAAATCACGGTCATTCATGTAGTCGCCACGCATGTCCGGCGCGATATCACTCACTTTGATGTGTACTTTAACCTTTGGCAGCTTGCCTGTCAGGTAGTCCCAAAAGCTAGGAACTGGGCCTGGGTAGTAAATCGCAACATCCACTAACTTGTGGATCTGTTCTCCCATCGCCGATAGCGCGAAGGCCATGCCGCCCGCTTTGGGTTTTAACAGATGTTGGAACTGTGAGTTTTGCTTTTTATGTTTAGCCTTAGTAAAGCGCGTGCCCTCGACAAAGTTCATCACACTGACGGGTTTTGTCTTAAATTTCGCGCAGGCTTTACGTGTAATTTCAATATCTTTGCCCTTAAGCTTTGGATTTTTCTTCAGCTGTGCAGTGCTATAGCGGCGCATAAAGGGAAAATCTAATGCCCACCACGCGAGTCCTAATACTGGTACATAAAGCAGTTCCTGTTTGAGGAAGAACTTCAGGAAGGGAATGCGGCGGTTAAACACCCGTTGCAGGATTAAAATATCTACCCATGACTGATGGTTAGCAATCACCATATACCATTCTTTGGTCGAGAATTGGGTGTCACCCGTGAGTTCGACGTCGACTGGGTGCAGCACTCGTTCAATCACGCCATTGACGCTGATCCAGGCACTCGCGCAAAAGTCGAGAAAGTAGCTGATGGCCGTTCTCAGTGGTGGCAGAGGGATAAGCTTTATCAGGCTGCCGAGCACTATAGGTATCACCCAAAACAAGGTATTCACGACATAGCCTAAGAAGGCAATGCAGCCTTTTAATTGTGAAAACAGCGTCCCCATTAGTGCCTCCTGATAAAAATTGGAGGCCTATGTTACTCGGTGTCGGCGTTTGGCTCAATCTTACGGCAGCTGGTCGGGGCATTTGTTAACATTTTGAGCCTCAATACTGCTGGGATAAGCGAGCTAACAGCTTGTCCATGGCACGATAACCTAAGGCTTGGGCGAGGTGGCGCCGTTCGGTATTGGGGGTTTGTTCCAAATCGGCAATGGTGCGGGCAACACGTTGAATGCGATGGAAACTGCGAACGGATAACCCGAGCTTAACGACACTCTGCTCTAAAAAGCCTAAATCGGCGTCGCTAAGGCCGCCGAATTGCTTGAGCTGTTTTCCCGAGAGTTCACTGTTGAGCACGCCTGCCCTAGCGAGTTGAATATCGCGGGCGCGTTTGACGCGTTTGGCGATTTCATCACTGGTTTCGCCGGTCGTTGTTGGTTGTGCGAGTGTGCCCGCGGGGAGTTTGGGGACTTCGATGGTGAGGTCGAATCTATCTAAAAAAGGACCCGAGAGTCTAGCGAGATAACGCTGAACCTGATCGGGTGTGGCGCGGTTCGTCCCTTCAATATCGCCGCTGGGACTGGGATTCATGGCGGCGATCAACTGAAAGCGGCTCAAAAAGGTTAACTTAGCGGCGGCGCGGGAGATCACTACTTCGCCCGTTTCCATGGGTTCACGCAGGCAATCGAGTACCTTACGAGGGAATTCGGCGACTTCATCTAAAAATAACACGCCGCGATGGGCGAGGGAGATTTCCCCCGGTTTAGGAATGCTGCCTCCGCCGACCAAGGAGATGGATGAACTGGTATGGTGCGGCGCACGAAATGGCCGCTTTAGAAAATCCTGCGGTTTGATATTAATGCCCGCCACCGAATGGATGGCGGCGACCTCTAATGCCTCTTCATAATTGAGTATGGGCAGTAGCGCCATAATTCGGCTGGCTAACATGGTTTTACCCGTGCCTGGCGGGCCGAGCATCAACAGGTTATGGTTTCCGGCCGCGGCGATTTCGAGGGCCTGTTTAGCTTGATACTGGCCTATGACATCGCTCAGGCAAGGCTGGGTGGTTGGCGCCTCATCGCTAATCCATTCGAGCTGTTGCTCAAGCATAGGCAATGGCGCTTGTCCGTGGAGAAATGCGGCTAGGCTTTGCAAATGGGAAGCAAAATAGACCCCGTGATAGCCCACAAGCTCGGCATCGTGGCGATTCTCTAAGGGAAGAATTAACTGATTATTATGGCGTTTAGCCGCAATGATGGCGGGCAGTAATCCTTGGCAATGGCGTATCTGCCCCGAGAGCGCGAGCTCGCCGACAAATTCGGTGTTTTTAAGGCTGCTGGCGGGGATTTGCTCCGAAGCCGCCAGAATGCCTATGGCGATGGGCAAATCGTAACGACCTCCTTGTTTAGGTAAGTCCGCCGGCGCGAGATTAACCGTTATCCGCCGCATGGGGAATTCAAATCCCGCATTGATCAAAGCGCTGCGTACACGCTCGCGCGCTTCTTTGACCGAGGCTTCGGGTAAGCCCACCAGATTAAAGGCGGGCAGCCCATTACTGAGATGCACTTCCACTATGACTTCTGGAGCCTCAACACCGCAACTGGCTCGGGTATGCACGCAGGCTATCGCCATAAACAAATCCTTTTGTTGATCTTTTTGCGCAGAATTTGAGTGTAGCAGTAATTCGCCTAAGGGTTTTCAATTCACTTGGCCGTTGTTCGCCAGAGCCGCAAGCGGCTGACTCAGGCGTTAGTGTTAGCGTGACAGCGTTGGCAGTTTGAACGGTTAAGCGATAGCAAATATTTGATAGAAATGATAAAAAGCTAATATTGGAGCAGTGAGGTTAATATGGATATGTTGTTAGCAGAAAATTCCCCCATTCGTCAGCAGCTACTCGAGCAAAAGCTGGCACAGTTTAAAGACCCCAAGCTTGCCAACGTTCTTTCGGCGTTTATTCGCAGTAGTGTCGACCTCTATCCCTGTGCAGACGAAGACTATGCCCAGTTAGGTAACAGCCGACTAGGTGGATTGCCAGATTTGCCTGTCGGCATGGATTATCCGGTGACTCTGGTTGGGCGATTGGAGATGCTGGATGCTTACGCTGAGGAATTCGACCACACTCGCGAGTATATCGAGGAGCATTATTGTTGGTCGCAGGATTGGGACTGGGACGAGGCGGCGCAGGCCTTCCGTGTGCCCATGCAATTTATTGCACAGCTCAACTGTAGCGACCTGAAGGCGTTTCAATCTTATTTGCCCCGAGAAGGGCGATTGTTGTTCTTTTTGGAGCGCTGGCGATTCTCGGAAATGCTTCGCGGCCATGTCTATTATGTCGCTGAAGATCTGCTACTGAAGTCTGGCAAAGCGATTGCCGAACCTAAGTTCGACGATGCTGTATGTGCAAACTATGAGTATGAAGCGGCTTATCAACTTCAGGGAATAGCCAGCATAAAGATGATAGCCCCTGACATGATTAATAGTGACAACCCGCATTTAGTAAGGTTAGCCAAGGCCCGTTTACAAGCGCTACCGGAACCGCAACAAGCTATGGTGCTGGAGGCCCTAGCGGTTGTGGATGATGAATTGGTACCTGAGTGGCAAGATCAGCTCAAGGGCTATGAGCTGATACAATTGAATGAGCACGGGTTTATCCCTGGTCAGATTCTCACTCAATCGCAATGGGCTAATACCGACTGGCAGTCATCCAACTTTCGGGCATTGCTGCTCCCCGAGCAGCCGCTGCCGTATTACAATGGTATCGCCAGCATTAATGGCCATGGTGATAGCCGCTATAAAGCCCCCGAACTCCACGCTGCGGCTGAATTAGGCGGCAATGCTGAAGATTATCTGGTGCTGTTCAAAGCAGTCTATAGTGAGCACTCGATGCAGTTGAATTTTATTATCCACCGGGATGATTTAGCCTTAGGAAAATTCGACCGCATTTACTGCATTTATGACAACTAGCAGAGCTATAACCAACCTTTTTGCTTGGCGATGCGGGCGGCATCGATTCGGTTGCTCGCATTGAGTTTGGCAATGGCTTCGGATAAATAGTTGCGTACCGTGCCTTCGGCAATAAACAGCATCTCGGCTATCTCGGCGGTGGATTTGCCTTCACTGGCAAAACGTAGGGCGCGGCGCTCTTTATCATTGAGGGGGTCGACATCGCCAATCGCCATGATTGCCAGTTCAGGATCGATAATCCGCTTACCCGCAATCACTTGTTGAATGGCATGGACTAAGGTTTCCGAGGGCGCATCTTTCAGTAAAAAGCCACCCACGCCTGCTTCAATGGCGCGTTTTATATAACCTGCGCGGCCAAAGGTGGTAATAACGACAACTTTGGTATGGCTATGCTGTTCTTTTAGCCAAGTTGCCAACTCCAAACCTGTTCTTCCCGGCATTTCGATATCTGTTAGCAGTAGATCGAAATGCTGTTGTTTCAGCAGGTTTAAGGCTTCATCGCCATTGCTGGCTTGGGTAATGGTAAAACCGCCCGCTAGGGTTAACAGTGCTGCGAGCGCGCCGCGCACCATGGCCTGATCTTCCGCGAGAAGAATGTGCATTAATCTGTTGCTCCCTGCAAAGGTAAACTGACGCTAAAGGCGTATCCCTGTTCAAGATCATAGCTTAAATGTCCCCCAAGGCTAGCGAGCCGCTCGCGGATCCCTGTGAGGCCGTTACCCTCGATAATAGGGCTTGTTGGGGCGTTATCTTGCACGTCGACGATAAGGCTATCGGCTTGCTTGCGAAACTGAATGCGGCATTGGCTGGCGCTGCTGTGGCGCAGAATATTATTCACCAGCTCGGTTAACACTAAACCGAGTTGACTCTCTGCTCTGGCGGACAATTTGGGCAACTCGCCTAGTAGCTCCACCGCGATGCCCTTGTCCCTTAGGGCGTTACATAACTGGGTGACGCAGCTGGCCAACCCTTTATGTTTATAATCTGAGACCGTATGCCTTATTTGGCTCAAGCTCTCCCGGGCAATTTGTCCTAGCTCTTGCAGCTGAGTGGTCGCTAATTGATATTCTTGTTTGGCGAGCAGTTTTTCGGCCAGTTCAGCTTTTAGGGCAATCGATGACAGACTGTGCCCCATGATATCGTGCAAGTCTCTGGCGATACGCTCCCGTTCAACCATGGTCGCTAAGGTGCTGATCTCCTGCGCGCTTTGTCGCTCCTTCAATCTATGCTGATAACGTTTTTGCTCGGCAATCCCCAGCATGCCAACGCCGAAAACTAACGCCGAGCCATACACTGGGAAATACAGATTATTGAACTGGCTAAAGTGGTTGAGTAGGAACAGTAAAACCAAAATCCCAAACCAACTTAACAGGCTGACCCTGAGCGGATAGAAGAAGCCAATAAAGAAACTGGCAAAGGTAAAGAGAGAAATAGAACCAGGATTGATGGGGGTGATGGCAATCGCCAACAATAGCATGACGCTGATGGGTCGATAAGCCACTCGAGTATGGCAGCGATAGGCCCAAAAGTAGCTGTAAATAAAGGGAATAAGTACGGCTAAAATGAGTCCTATCTGCCAGCTCGGATAGGGCGTGACAAACAGCGGGATCAGATAAAACGCCAAATTTATCAGGTAAACCCATGCGATTTTTTGTTCTATTTGCACTGAGTGTTGAGTCATAACGCTTCGCCTAAGGCCAATAGCTGGCTACCGATGGCAGGATTGGCCGCAAACGTCAGCCAATCCTTTTGCCTGTTCTGGGGTTATTTTGCACTTATTTGCTGATTTTGTTGAAGTAAAAACTTAGCCCAACCATAATCTTTTTCCACTTGCAGTGCCTGTTGCCAATCTTCGATAGCCCCTTGGGCGTCACCTAACTCCTGTTTTGCGAGTCCGCGCCAAGTGTAAGCCTCTGCCTCACCCCAGCAAATGTTCTCGCAAGGTTGATTAAACCGCTCAATGGCGCTGCTGGCGAGGGTCTTTGCATGCTGCATGCTGCCACCAAACATGGCGGGCGTATTATAGGCGGCAATTGCTTTCACTAATGCCACCCGCGGGTTAAGCGGTGCCAGCTGTTCGGCTTGGGCGATGACATTGGCGGATTTAATCCCAAGCTCGGCACCTTTACTGTTGTCCAAGGCTATTTGCATGCCATACACGGATGATAATAGCGCGAGGGATTCGGCATCGGCTTGAGTATTGTTGAGGGCTTCTAAGCTAGTTTGCGCTGAGGTTAAGGCCTGATCCGCTAAGGTTTTTTGTCCCATCACATTGGCGCTGATGGCTAAGCGGTAGTTGGCATAAGCCGCTTCGTAATCCTGCGTTGTTGTGCTGAGCTGTTGCAATTTTTCGATATTCAAGGTGCTTGCCGCTTTGTCTATTGCAGCGATATTTGAGCTCGAGTTGGAAGCCGCGAATACAGGGGCGCAGGCGAGGGCAAGACTTGATAATAGTAAGAATGTTTTCATGGTATTTCCTTATTGAAGTGATAACCCATTGCTTGGGAACGGCTTCATTATCAGAAATACCTTGGCCTGAGTGCAGGCACAAAGGTCATCAATTGGGCATGACAAATGTCATGTCTTAAGCCTAAAAGCAAAACACCGGAGAAGCTCCGGTGTTTTGTAAGAGGCGCAGCGCGTTATACGACCGCTTGGGTGCTGGCTTGGTTGACGAGGTACACCATGTAACCTAAGTAAGCGACAAGCAGCGTGGCGCCTTCACGGCGACCGATACGCAGACCTGACCAAGCGAAGGGTAAAATCACCACGGCTAAGGCGAGCATCACGATAAAGTCGAAGGATTGGAAACCTAGTGCCGAAACTGGGTGCACAATCGCAGTTACACCTAAAATACCTAAAATATTGAATAGATTAGAGCCGACTACGTTACCGATAGCGATATCGCTTTCACCTTTGAGCGCCGCTAAAACAGAGGTCACTAACTCTGGCATACTGGTGCCGATAGCGACAATGGTTAAGCCGATAATAACTTCGCTCACGCCAAATACCTTGGCTAAATCGACCGCGCCATTCACAAATAAAATCCCGCCACCGACTAACATGCTGATACCCACGACAATAAATGCCACTGATAGTAATGGGTTTTTAGGGCCTTCTTCGATGATTTCGCCGTCGGCATCTGTGGTATTTTTCGAGCTGAAATAGCTGAATACGAGGTAGCCAACAAGCAGTGACAATAAGATCACGCCGTCAATCAGGCTGAGTTCGCCATCAAATAACAATCCCCAAAACAGCATAGAGGCGAGGATCATCAAGGGGATATCCCGTCTTACCATTTGTGACTGTACTTGAATCGGGCGAATAAGCGCAGTTATCGCCAAAATCAAACCAATGTTGGCAATGTTAGAGCCAATCACGTTACCCAGTGCAATGCCGCTATTGCCCGCCAGTGCTGACTTTACACTCACCGCAAGTTCGGGCGCGCTGGTACCAAAGGCAACAATGGTTAAGCCGATGATGAGGGGCGTGATGCCAAGACGTAGGGCGATAGAGCTCGCGCCGCGGACTAAGGCTTCTGCGCCTAAGGTTAAAATGATAAAGCCGCCGATAATTGAAAGTGCAATGAGCATTTTAGACTCTGTTAAACCTGATTGAGTGAATTGATTTAAGGTGTATCACCTTACGCTGACAGGCGCACATGATACGTGTTTTTCAAGCGTTTTGACAGAATATGTCATAAAAAAGCACACCGAAAAGGTGTGCTTTAGAGGTGAATGTCATTACTTAAAGATTCGATGGATTATTTTGCAGATAACTCATCTTCCCAGCGCACTTGCGCGCCGCGAATACCGTCGACACGCTCACTAAATGCTTTCTCCAGCACATGACGTTTGATCTTCAGCGTCGGAGTTAACACATCGTTTTCGATGGTCCAAGGCTCGTTCACGACCACAATCGCATCCACATGCTCATGGGACTCTAAATGTGGGTTCACGCTATCGAGGGTGGCTTTTAAGGATGCGCGAACTTCTTCGCGGGCTTGTAAGGTCGCACCCTCGGAAAGTTGCACTAATGCGACGGGATGCGGCAGGCCTGAACCAATGACGCAAATCAGCTCCACATGGGGATCCTGCGCGAGCTTACGTTCAATGGGTACTGGGGCGACATATTTACCCTTGGCGGTTTTAAAGTTGTCCTTCACCCGACCGGTAATAGTCACGCAACCATCGGCATCGATGGCACAGAGATCGCCAGTATGGAAGAAACCATCGGGATCGAAGGCCGCCGCTGTCGCTTCGGGTTGCAGATAATAGGCCGTCATCAGGCCGGGACTCTTCAGCAGCAGTTCGCCGTCTTCACCTTGGCGGATTTGGCAATCCTGCACAGGTTTACCCACAGTGCCAATTTTACGCGCATCGAAGGGGTAGTTGATGATGGAGTAAGCACAGTTTTCCGTCATGCCCCAGGCTTCACAAATATCCAAGCCAATGCTGTGGTACCAATGAATGAGTGAAGGCGGAATAGGCGCCGAGCCAGAGCCGAGTAAGCGGCAATGGCTGAGTCCTAACCCTTTGTGGATCTTGTGTTTTACTAGGCTGCTAATCAGTGGGATCTTAAGCAGTAGATTGAGTTTGCCAACACCAATCTTGTCGATAATGTTCTTCTGGAACAGGCTCCATAGCCGTGGAACCGAGAAAAACACCGTCAGTTTAGCGCGCTGCACATCGGCAACGAAGGAGTCTAAGCTTTCGACGAAGGCGACGGTACTGCCGGAATAGAAAGACGAGCCTTCGATCGCCACACGCTCGGTAATATGCGCTAACGGTAAGTAGGACAATAATCTGTCGTTGCCATTGGTACGCAGATCGCGTACCACCGCTTGGCAAGTCCAGCCATAGCTGGCAAACGTTTGAATCGCGCCCTTAGGTTGGCCCGTTGAGCCAGAGGTGTAAATCAGCGTCATGGTCTGATCTGGCTCAGGTAACGGCGCTTCAATCAAAGGGTTGCCCATCTTGAGCAGTTGTTCCCATTGATATTGAGCCGGCATGGTCTCATAGGGCATGGCAAGGCGGAGTAATTCGCCGCCGACGCCGGCTTCTTGATCGGCCCAGTGGTCGAGCTTGCCGAGGAAAATCGCTTTGGCACCACTATGTTGCAACACATAGCGGATAGTATCTGTATTGGCGGTTGGGTAGATGGGAACGCTGATATAGCCGCCGTGCATCAGGGCGAGGTCGGTAATAAACCATTCGGCACAGTTTTTAGAGAGCACGGCAATCTTATCGCCCGGCTCTAGGCCTAAATGGCGCAGTGCACCCGCGAGTTGCTGTACTTTTTCTTGCACTTCATTCCACGTGAAATCAAGGTATTGACCCTTGATGGGCTGGCGCAAATAGATTTCATCCCCACGTGTATTCGCCCAGTGCGCCAACATTTCGATTGGCGTCTTAATCGCATTATCCATAGGCAATTCCCTGTTCTTTATTGTTATTTTAACCCCAACATAGGTGCCCAGTATGGCGAGTTTTGTGAGGCCACGCAAATAGTTTGCAAGATTGTAAAATCTTAAAATTGGCGGACTAGCCTATCGTTTGAGTATGAAATGAAAATGAACTTAATCACAGGTCAGAGCAGGAGCCGCGGGCGCATTAGGCAATAAAAAAGGCGCCTAAGCGCCTCGTAAAATCGGTGGAAGCTTACAGCTCCATCACGCCGTCCATTTCGACTTGTGCATCCTTAGGCAGTTGCTTCACACCGATAGCGGCGCGAGCAGGGTAAGGTTGGCTAAAGTAACGGCTCATGATTTCGTTCACTTTCGCGAAGTGGCTTAAGTCCGTTAGGAAGATATTGAGCTTAACGATATCGTTGATTGTGCCGCCAGCAGCGGTACAAACGGCGGTTAAGTTTTCAAACACTTGCACTACCTGCGCCTCAAAATCATCGCTCACGATTTGCATTGTGCTTGGCACCAGTGGGATTTGGCCGGATAAATACACTGTATTGCCGACTTTAACCGCTTGAGAATAAGTGCCAATTGCCGCTGGGGCGTTTTCGGTCGCGATAATGATTTTTTCTGCCATGACGCTCTCTCTAAAGTAATGATCAACGATTACGGGATGTACGCAACACCTCGGGCAGTACCCGGATGCGGCGCATCACGTTAGCTAAATGGATCCTGTCCTTCACCGAAATCCGCAGGTTAATCAAGTAAACGCGGCCATCGCGCTCTTCGGTGCTAAGGTTATGAATGTTCGAGCCTTCGGCGGCGATAATCGAGGTGATCTTCGCCAGCGCACCTTGGTGGTTAACAATTTCCACCCGCAGATTAGCTTGATACTCGACGCCTTCGACATTGTCCCACTGTACGGGAATGTATTTATCTGGCTCGCCTTGGTAACCGCGAATGTTAGCGCAGTTTTCCATGTGGACGACTAAGCCTTTACCTTGGCTCACGTGGGCAATCACCGCATCACCTGGGATGGGGCGACAACAGTTAGCGAAGGTTACTAACATGCCTTCGGCGCCACGGATTGGCATCAGGTGAGAATCGCGGCTCTCTTGATTCTCTAAATTATCGCCAATCAAACGTTGGGCGATGACTATGCTCATGGCATTGCCAAGGCCGATGTCGGCGAGTAAGGAATTTAAATTGGCGTGCTTAGTATCGCGCACGACTTTATCAATCTGCTCTGCAGGAATGCTATCGAGCTTGGTTTTACCCAGCGCATGGTTAAGCAAGCGGCGGCCAAGGGCGATAGCATCATCTGCTTTTAGGCTCTTAAGCACTTGGCGGATTTTGGCGCGGGCTTTACCCGTCACCACAAAGTTAAGCCAAGCGGCATTCGGACGTGCGCCTTTGGCGGTAATGATCTCAACGGTTTGACCGGAGATTAATGGCTGGCTTAACGGATAAGCTTGGCGGTTAACGCGGGCACCGACACAGGTATTACCTACATCGGTGTGGACTTCATAGGCAAAGTCGACGGCGGTGGCGTTAACCGGTAATTCTAAAATGCGACCTTCGGGGGTAAAGACGTAAATCTCTTCGGGGAAGAGTTCAGTTTTGACGTTCTCCACGAATTCGAAGGAAGTGCTGGCGCTCTGTTGCAGTTCCAGCAAGCTTTGCATCCACTTGCGGGCACGCACTTGCGTGGTGGTGCCTTGGCCATCGGCGCCGCCTTTGTAGGCCCAATGGGCTGCAACCCCTTTGTCGGCCATTTGATCCATATCTTCGGTACGAATTTGGATCTCGACGGGCACGCCGTGGGGGCCGAATAACGAGGTATGTAGCGACTGATAACCGTTAGCTTTGGGGATAGCTATATAATCTTTAAAGCGACCCGGACGCGGTTTATACAGGCCGTGCATGGCACCGAGCACGCGGTAGCAAGTATCGATGGAGTCGACGATGACGCGAAAGGCGTAGATATCCATCACCTCTTGGAACTGCAGTTCCTTGCTCTGCATCTTGTTATAGATGGAGTAGAGGTTTTTCTCGCGACCTTTAACTTTGCCTTTAATGCCCGCATCGTTTAGGCGGGTGAGTACCGCAGCCTCAATGCCTTGAATGAGTTCTTTACGATTGCCACGGGCAGCTTTAACCACTTCCTTCAACACCCGATAGCGCATCGGATAATAGGCCTGGAAGCCTAAATCCTCTAACTCAGTCTTGATATTGTGAATACCGAGTCGGTTGGCAATTGGCGCGTAAATCTCTAAGGTTTCACGGGCAATGCGGCGGCGTTTATCGGGGCGCAACGCACCTAAGGTACGCATGTTGTGGGTGCGGTCGGCAAGCTTGATGAGAATAACGCGGATATCCTGCGTCATCGCCATCATCATTTTGCGAAAGTTTTCCGCTTGGGCTTCTTTTTTATCGCGAAATTTCAGCTTGTCGAGCTTGGACACCCCTTCAACCAACTCTGCCACGGCTTCGCCAAATTGTTCGGCCAAGTCCTCTTTGGTGACATAGGTATCTTCGATGGTGTCGTGCAGCAAAGCCGCCATCAGCGTCTCGTGATCGAGACGCATCTCGGCGAGGATGCGGGCAACCGCAACCGGATGGGTAATATAAGGTTCGCCGCTGGTGCGCATTTGCCCTTCATGGGCATCACGCGCAACTTGGTACGCCTGCTTGAGCAATTCTACCTGTTCGGGTTCTAAGTAACCGGAAGCAGACTCCTTTAGACCTTCAAACAGATACAAGTGGCAGCTCTCCTTTACCCAAACAGGTGTGACTCAATTAGACTTATAGTGAACGGCCTTCAGCGATGGCGGCAACAGCTGCGATTTCAGCAGCTTCGCGCTCACGCACAGACTGACGCTCGTCAGCATCTAAAGTGTGAGCATTCACTAAACCTAGTTCGATTTCACGCAGGGCGATAACCGTTGGCTTGTCGTTCATCTCTTCAACCATAGGGTCTTTACCCTGCACGGCGATTTGGCGAGCACGACGCGCCGCAACCAGGATCATATCAAAACGGTTGCCGATTTGTTCTACGGCGTCTTCTACAGTTACGCGAGCCATGTGTTGAAACTCCAGTTTATCTAGGGAAAAAATGACGCAAAATTGTACACTAAGGCAGTTAGCCTGCCAACAGATCGTTAAGCATATCATTTTGCGCGTGGATCTGACTAGCACCCGTTAAGCGTTGGCTGCGAATGATCGCCCGCAGATCCGCCAGTGCTGTGTCAAAATCGTCATTGACGATAATAAAATCATATTCTTTATAGTGCGACATTTCAGAAACCGCCTGTGCCATACGGCTAGCGATCACATCAGCACTGTCTTGGCCACGGCCTGTGAGACGTCGTTCTAGCTCATCCCTTGAGGGCGGTAGAATAAATACACCAATGGCCTCTGGCATCACGGCTTTAACCTGCTGGGCGCCTTGCCAGTCGATATCGAGGAAGACATCGATACCTTGGGTCAAAGTGTGCTCAATGACGTGGCGTGATGTGCCATAGTAGTTACCGAAGACTTCGGCCCACTCGAAAAAGGCATTTTGCGCGATCAGTGCTTTAAATTCTTCAACATTAACAAAATGGTAGTGCTGACCATTTACTTCGCCGGGGCGAGGCGCACGGGTAGTGTGCGACACTGAAACCTGCATGTCGGCGGGTTTGTCTTTCAGCAGCGCCGAAATCAGCGAGGATTTACCAGCACCACTCGGGGCTGAAACAATAAATAAATTTCCGCGTGCGGTCATGAGCAAAATATCCAGTTGGTTAACGCAAGAAGGGCCCAGAAAGCCGAGCATTATACAGATTTTGACCTTAAAAACGCTAGGGCTAGTTAGTCGGCAATTGTAGTCTATGGCGGTTTTTATTGAAGGACGTTGTCCCGATTGGCGAATTTCACTCTTCACCGTTACTGCGTGGGCCAAGGTTTGAAATCACCGTGCTTAGACACAGAGCCGTTGACCCGAGATTTAAGCCTGATTTAGTTTTAGATAGATATTATCGGCATTTTTATCCGTCTAGCGCCTTATTGCACTGACAATTGCGGCTAAATTCGTTACGCTCGTGCCTATGCGACATTGAGAGTCGTGTGCGCTAGGATAATTTCACTATAAAGGAAGGGTCGTGCTGTTAAAATCTCTTTTCTGCCTTCATGGGCGTGATTCCCGTCCCCGCTTTGTGGCCATCAGTGTTGGTGTGTATTTGGGCATTTCACTGGCTGTCGCCGCGTTTGGGCCGAACTTTTTAATGTATCTTTTAGCGCTAGTGGGCTTACCTTTGCTCGCCCTTACGGCGCTGCGCCGTTTAAATGATGCGGCTAAGCCTAAGGCCTTGGTTGCGGTATTTATTCTGCCGCTACTAATTTTACTGGCGCTGTATATAGTGGCTGCGCCGCCCGTAGTCGCCATTCTAGGGCTGGTCTTGGGCGCTGGTGCGACCTTTTGGGGCACGCGTTTAACCTCTCCCACGTTAGTGGAATACCGTTTGGGCTATTATGGCCCAGCATTAGATACCCCTACCTCGCAGGCTATTCCCCGTCGCCGAGTTGAGCCCGTATTAACACCAAAGGCTGCTGCGGCACAGAATGCCACAGTCTCCCATGCTGCGCCGGATATTCCGGTATCGACAGAGGCCGAAACCTATTCTCATACTGTGCCTACGAGTGCTTCCCCCGTTGTGGACGCCGAGTTGGATGCCTTGCGTCAAGATGAGCTGCGTTTCGATGCGTTAACGAAAATGACGCAAAATCCAGCTGACTTTGTCGTGCAAGATGCGTTACTCGAGGGCCACGCCGATTTTCGCCCTGCTAATCAGAGCCGAGTCGAGCAAACCCGTATCGACATCGCCGATGTGGATTTAGCCCAAGTCGATTTAAAGGGCGCGGAGTTTAAACGGGCACCGCTCGACCCTGCCGAGCACAGTGATGAGCCAGTATGGCGTTTCGATCCCGATGAAGATACCGCAGCCTTTAACGATACAGAGCATGCTGAAGAAGTGCGTCGTCGCCGCGCCGAGGCGAAAGAGTCGGGCTCGATGACTGAATTGTTTAGAGGGGTTGCCGAGTTTTTCGCGCCTTATCGACGTTATATTAAGTTGCCTAAATTACCTAAGCTTGAGCGCCGTTATTGGTTGCCCGTCGGCGGTGGACTTGGCGCCGTGCTGTTAGTCTTACTGGTTTGGGGATTATGGCCCAATAGTGATGAGTCACAGGATGAGGAGGCTGCTCCTATCGTGCCCTCGGCGCCTATTGCTGCAAGCGATCGTGTGACCTTAGATATGCCCGATGGTTTTTCGGTGGCGTTAGAGCAAGATGTGTTAATTATTCGCTGGTTAGGTGAACGTGGTAAGCCGCAAAACCTGTGGTCTATTGCCACGGCCAAGGGCGATAAGAGTTGTAGTGCGCTGGTGTTTAATAATGGCACTGAGTATCGCACTATCAGCGTAGACTTGCTGGACGATTCGGCAACGGAGGCGCGTTTCACGCCGCTGGACACCGCCAGTATCATCACTGATCTGGCTCGTCGTGGCAGCATCGGTTTGTGTGGTTACAAGTTCAGCCTCAAGGGCAGCCAAGCGGTTTTAGAGCCTAATCGCAATTTTGGTAATTATTTAGCCCGTTAAATCGATAAAATTCTAGTCAGGACTAGAGGGGTAGATTACACTTTTGCTCCTCTTTTTCTCCAATCTTGTTTTAAATGTGCTCGCAAAGCCGATTGCGGCGAGGTTCGGGAAAATATCTTTAATACGAACTGAACACTAATCCCACATGAATACAGATTTGACCTTAGTCATTATGGCGGCAGGGCTAGGTAGTCGTTTTGGCGGCGATAAGCAATTGGCCTCACTCGGTCCTGGGGGCGAACCCATGTTGGTGTTATCGATATTGTCGGCGATCCGCAGCGGATTTAAGCGTGCCGTGATGGTGATTCGCCCTGAACTGGAAGCAGAACTCCACGACTTGTTGACACGGTTTTTACCGGCGGACTTTGAGTATCACTTTTGTTATCAGTCGCTCACCGATTTGCCTAACGAAGCGCAGCTTGCGGATGTAAGCCATCGTTTAAAGCCCTGGGGAACGGCACATGCCCTGTGGTGCGCCCGTGATAGTGTCAATGGGCCAATGGCGGTGATCAATGCCGATGATTTTTACGGCGACAGCGCCTTTGCTTCTTTAGCGAAGGGATTAACCGCCAGACCCCATGATTGGATGATGGTGGCTTATCCGATTGAGCTGACCTTGTCCGAGCACGGTGGCGTGAATCGTGGCTTATGCCAAGTGGAGCAGGGGCAGCTGCGTTCAGTCGCCGAATGGTTGAATATTCAAGCTCAAGATCATGGTTTTATCGGCGAAGGCCCTGAGGGATTGGCACCGCTTCCTTCACAGTCGCTAGTCTCAATGACTTGTTGGGGCTTCTCGCCAAGCATATTTGATGTTATTAAACGTGAATTAACGGTATTTATCGAACAACAAGGCCAATTGCCTAAATCTGAATGCTATTTGCCCGCCGTGGTTCAGGCGGGAATTGAGCAAGGTGTACCCGTGTTTGTTGATGTGGCCAGCGAACCTTGGCTCGGTGTGACCTATCCGCAGGATACTGTCTGGGTAAAGCAAAAATTAATGGAGTTATTGAGTGATTAAACTCATCAGGCAGTCAGTGTTGCCTCATTTTGGAATTGAAGCCGACGAAGCAAAAATCTCAGCGTTAGGGAATGGTCATATTAACGATACCTTGTTAGTGCGTTGGCCTACGGGTGAGTTAGTACTGCAACGTATTAATACCCAAGTGTTTAAGATGCCGCAGGCATTGGTGAGTAATGCCGATAAAATTAGCCATCATTTGTGTGCTAAGGCATTACAACAACAATATGGTCTTCAAGTGGTGAGTCCATGCCTTACTCAAGAGGGTGAGCTGGCGATCGACTTGGGTGAGCAGGGATTTTGGCGCGCTATCAGTTATTTGCCTCACAGTCTAAGTATCGAGGTGGTCAAGTCTGAAGCCGAAGCCGAAATGGCGGCTAAGGCCTTTGGTCATTTTGCCTGTGCCTTGAGTGATTTCGACGCCACTCAGCTTGAGGATGTGATCCCGCAGTTCCACCATTTGCCGGGACGGATGGAAATGCTGCGCCAAGCGGTGCAGCAGGATAAGGCTAAGCGGTTAGACTCATGCCGTGACTGGGTCGATTACACCCTGTCACAGCAGAGTTTATTGGATGAGCTAGCCGAGATTTCGCCACAGCTCCCGCTGCGTATTTGCCATAACGACACTAAAATCAACAATATGCTGTTTGATAAGCGCGACATGTCGAGCATGGCGATTATCGACCTCGATACTTGCATGAAAGGGCATCTGATGTATGACTTTGGCGATATGGTGCGTACCTTCTGCTCGCCTGAAGCCGAAGATTCTACTGCCCTTGAGAATGTTAAAGTGCGCCAATCAATCTTTGCCGCCATTTGCCGTGGTTATTTAAGTGAGCTGGGTGAAGTGTTAACTGAGGTTGAAAAACGTAGTCTCTGGCTCGGGGCGCGAGTAATTTGCCTGATGATCGGCGTGCGTTTTTTAACGGATTATCTCAATGGCGACGTATATTTCCATGTGCACCGTGAGGGCCATAATCTGGATAGGGCTGCGAATCAATTTACCTTGTATCAAAGCCTGTTAGATCAAGAAGCCGAGTTAAAGGCTTACTTCTAACCCTGAAACGTCAACACGCCCTAATCAAACGCTCCATTTGGGGCGTTTTGTTTTTTGCTTATATACGACATAATTGCAACATCAAAACCCCTAGTCTCATATGGATTTGGCTTGGAATGGGCACCCTCGAAGCTCCCACTGCATTAACGTGTTCGCGCCGTAGCGCTAGAAATCTCTGGTTAAGATGCACTCTGCGTCGCTCGCAGCAGGAAGCCGTGGCATCGTCGATGATGACGGCGACGAGCGATAACTTTTTCAATGCTTACGCAATTTTTCTCGGTGCCAGTCTTGCACAAATGGGCTTTGTTACTGGTTTGCCGCAGCTCTTCGGGGCGATGTCACAGCTGGTTTCTGTATGGTTAGCGAGTCACTTTTCCCGCCGTAGTTTTATCGTCTACTGCGCGGCTCTGCAGGCGTTAGTGGTATTGGGCATGGGCGCGTTAGCGGCCTTTCGTCCCGATAACGCAGTGTGGATATTTATCGGGCTCGCCGTGGGGTACCATGGGTTTATCAATCTTATTCAACCCCATTGGCGCGCCTGGATGGGGTCTATCGTGCCCGAGCGTCGTCGTGGTGCCTTTTTTGCGGCGCGCACTCGCTTAACCATGGGCGCATCCTTAAGCGTATTTTTTATTGGCGGTGGGATTCTTACCTTTACCGATTCGCTTCAAATGGCCTGGTTAGGCTTTACTTTACTGTTTTCGATAGCGGCCATGGGGCGTTTTGTCTCGGCTTGGTTGTTATTGCAAATGCACGACCCGGATCCGCGCGAAGCCAAGCAGCGGGGCGTATTTATCCAAACCATCCGCAATTTTCGCGGAGCATGGAAGGATAAAACTTTCCGCCAATACAGCCTATTTGTGGCCTGTATGCAGGCGATGGTGGCCATCTCGGCGCCGTTTTTCGCCGTGTATATGCTGGAAGACTTGAAGTTTAGCTATATCGAATTTGTGCTAGCCAGCGTGGCCTCTATAGCGACTCAGTTTGTGACGCTGAAGTTTTGGGGGCGATTTAGCGATCAATTTGGTAATCGTTTGGTGATGATTATCACCAGCTGCATGATCCCAAGCTTGCCGCTGCTGTGGTTGTTCTCGGATAACTATCTGTATATTCTACTCATTCAGGCATTTTCGGGCCTAGCTTGGAGCGGCTTTACCCTAAGCACCGCCAATTACCTTTATGATATTCGTCCCTTTCGCAGTGATTTTGCCACCTATGCGGCGCTGCAGGCATCACTGAGCGCGGGATTGGTGTTTGTGGGGGCCATGGTCGGTGGCACGATAGCCTCCCATGCGGCGGACTTTTTAGTCTGGTCAGGTTGGAATACTTGGCTCAGTAGCCCGATTTTTGTGGTGTTTCTCGTTTCGACCATACTGCGTGCATTCGTGACTCTATGGTTTATTCCGCGCTCGGTCGAGCCGAAAGTCAGGCCTCGGCCGCAGTTACTGCAACTTATCTTCCGTATCCGCGGCTTTAATGCGATCTCGGGCGTGAGTCTCGACTGGTTAACTGTGGTAAAGCGCCGAAATACCCCTGATTAGCTTTACTATCCGTTAGGGGTTTAAAGCTTATAATCGAAGAACTTACGTTTTTCAGGCCCCGAGGCATTAGCGCTGATTTTATTCGGATGTTTATATTCATCCCAACTGGCGACGTTGCGGCCGACGTTGAGTTTAGGAAAGTTCTGTTGGTTTTCGGCGCTGGCTAATCCCATAAATGCTAATAGCTGGCCGAGGGCGCCTTGGCGGCTGACATCGATACTGAGTAAGTCGTGTCTACCCGCAAAGTAGTTAACCACTTCTGTTTTATGGCGTTGATAACAATCGATAAGATGTTTTTCATCCTGCGGATTTTCGACTACACCTACGCCAAAGCTATGGCGAAAACTGCGCTTCATGATTGGGTGGAATCGACCTGTTTTGGCATCCAAATGTGGCAGCATTCGGCTGAGTAACATCTGCATCGATGGCACCCAAACGCTTAACTCACGGTCAAGATAAACAAATTTGGTCTCGGGGAATAATCCATCCAACTGCTTGAAATCACTAAAACAAGGTGCATCGGAAATCGCCTCAGCTTGCATAAAGGCTTCTTTGGTAAACGCCATATGCGCCACTTTTAAGCCTTGTTCCAATAACGCCACACTCACGCTCGTCGTCCCAGTTCGGGGCAAGCCTATGATAATCAGCTTATCGACGAATTCAGGGTGAGAATGCTGTAAGGACATAAACAATGAGCTCTTAGTGAATACGTGTGGTGCGATGAAAGTGCCGCGCAGTATATCTTAGTGAGCGTGATTTGTCGGTAGTTGAGGGGCTGTTTACTGCGCAAGCGTTGGGATTGGTATCTGTCACATTCCTAAAGGTGTTTAGTCGGCATTTGTCAGTTTATCCCGTAAAAACTCAATCAATACACTCACCTTAGTCGGGAGATACTTTCGCTGTGGATACACAGCATAAATACCATGTTCGGGTAGCGGATAGTCAGTGAGTAACGCCTGTAAACGCCCAGCCTGTAGATCGGACTCTACGATGAAGCGCGGTAGGTTGGCGATGCCTAGGCCATCGAGACAGGCTTGGTGGATAGCATCACTATTATTCACCTGATAGTTGCCTTTGGGTTGAACACGTTGCACGCCATTGGGACTGTGGAAACTCCATTCCACACCATCTTGAAAGTAACTGTAAAACAAACAGTTGTGCTGAGTTAACTCGCTAGGAGTCAAAGGTAAACCGTGCTGCGAGAGATAGGCTGTCGATGCGCAAATCACGCTCAAACACGGGGCAATTTTGCGGGCGATAAGGCTGGAGTCGGGCAGTTCGCCGATGCGAATGGCTAAATCAAAACCGCCAGCGATTAAATCCGTGGTCTTATCATCCATTTGCATTTGCAGCTGAATATCGGGGTAACGTTTTAAAAATTCAGCGATTAAAGGCGCAATATACAAGCGGCCAAACACCATAGGCACAGAAATTCGCAGATTGCCTTTAGGTGTTTGCTGCAATTCGGAGATGGCATCCAATCCTTCTTGGGTGAGCTGCACTGCAGGGCGAATATATTCGAAATAGCGCGCGCCAGCATCCGTTAGGCTCAAACTGCGAGTGGTGCGTTGTAGCAGTTGAATCCCTAAGTGTTGCTCCAACTGTGTGATTCGTTTGCTGATGGCTGATTTACTCAGCCCGAGTTTTTGTCCCGCAGCGGAAAAGCTACCGCATTCCACCACAGTGACGAAAATGGGCAGGGCGGAAAAATGTTCCATGCAGGGCTTCCTTTATCAAACGATGGTGTAACAGCCGAGACTCGGCTGTAGGTCTCTTGTTTCTATCACTTTAAGTTGAGTATGAGGGGATTTAGAGCCTCACTTGCATCTCGCTTTTCGCTTAAAGCGGAAATCATCAACATTAATTGTCAGCTAAAGCTCAACAATAAGTTTCTATAACGGTGGATTATAAGGCCTAAACTATCACTGTAGACTATTTTGCAACAAAAATGGATGGACTGTTTTGATGCAAACGTCAAACAAACTGACCTTATTTATGTCCTTTGTGGCGCTCTGCTCCGGCGTTTTACTGGCATTAATGATTAAACTCAATAGCCAGCTTGCTATGTATAGCTCACCGCTTTTGGCATCTTGGATGGCTCATGGTATTGGGGCAATAACAGTGCTGTTGGTGCTGTTTTTACTGAGAAAAAGGCTAATGGGTAAAGAAGCCAAGTCGACTTTGAATACCTATGCGAGTCAATCACGATTACCTTGGTGGGCGTATTTAGGTGGTGTTCCTGGTGCTGCGACGGTTGTGTTGGCCGCTGTCACAGTCAACAGTGAATTAGCCTTGGCTGGCACCTTAGCCTTGATGCTTGTGGGGCAGTTAATCTTGAGCTGTATATTCGACTGCTGTGGTTATTTCGGTGTCGTTAAGCGGCGCATTCGATTCACAGAAGTCATTGCTATGGTAATGATTTTGTTGGGAGCCATGTTAGTGATTTATTCACATTAGCTGGCGTAGCAGGGGAAATTGAATGGAATTGATGGTACTTATCGCACTGCTTAATGGCGGTTTGATTGCCTTAAGCCGAACCTTTAATGGTGCTTTGGCAAAACATAGCCATGCGTTAATCGCATCTTGCTGTAATCATATTGTGGGCTTTGTAGTCTTGAGTGCATGGATAATCTGTCTAGAGAGTGGCACAAATCAGCTACAGGGGCAGCCGCCAGTGTATTTGTATCTTGGTGGAGTCATTGGTGCTTTATTTGTCATGCTAAATAGTTGGGCATTGCCATCGTTAGGAGTGATGCGTTGTACATTGCTCGTAATATGTGGGCAGATGCTGACAGGCGTTGTGCTGGATATAATATCTAGCGCCAGCGGTATTCATTGGGCGTCGCTCGTTGGAGTATGTTTGATGTTAGCGGGTGTCGTGTTCCTTAATCGGGTGAAACAACCTACGCCGCAGGTAAAGCATGCGAATTGCTCGTTGTGATATGGCGTTAATCGCCTTTCAACCTCATCATATCGTAGCGAACGGGTTACTTTGTGATTCTCGGCTATGTGAAAACCGAGCCAAGTTGGGATTGGTTGTTGTGTTGATCATTTTTGGGGTTGTCGCATAGTTTTTTCATGCTTAGCATTTGATTTTTTTGTTTGTTATTAGGAGTGTTATGTCGTTCTCAAGCCAGACTAATTCTTCGGCCGCACCTTACTCTTGGGTACTTTTCGATGCCGATGAAACCCTCTTTTATTTCGATGCTTTCGAAGGACTGAAACTGATGTTTTCAGGCTTTGGCGTCGATTTTACTCGGGCCGATTTCGAAGAATATCAAAGTGTAAATAAGCCGCTGTGGGTTGAGTATCAGGATGGCAAGATCAGCGCCGCTGAACTGCAAACCATACGCTTCGAGCCTTGGGCGGCAAAGCTTGCAGTGACCCCTCAAACCCTAAATAGTGCATTTTTAACGGCTATGGCAGAGATTTGTGCGCCCTTGCCCGGCGCCCGTGAATTGCTGGCCGCGCTGCAGGGCAAAGCCAAAATGGGGATCATCACCAATGGCTTTACCGAGTTACAGACAGTGCGTTTAGAGCGTACAGGTTTGCAGCATCATTTTGATATTTTGGTGATTTCAGAAAAAGTCGGCATCGCAAAACCCGATGTCGGTATCTTTGAATACGCCCTTGAATTGATGGGCCAGCCTGCGCGCGAACAAGTGTTAATGGTGGGCGATAACCCACATTCAGACATTCAAGGCGGTATCAACGCGGGATTCCACACCTGTTGGTATAACGTCCATGGACACGCTGCCCCCGCAGGTATTCGCCCGCACTTTCAAGTCGCCTCCCACCATGAGCTACAGCAGAAGCTAATCTCATTACTCGGCTAGCTTTCAAAAAACCAAAAGCCCTTAAAAAGGGCTTTTGGTTTTAGATAACACAAATAACACTATTCCACGTTTTGGATCTGAATATTTTTATTTACAAAAAACCATTATTTAACAATGGCTAACGTGATTTATTTCTTGGTAATTCGCATTGGTACCCACCGATATACCCACCATATACCAATGCCTTAACGAGATGATTCTTTGTTTTACTATTTGCTAGCCGTTTTAGCCGTTTTAGCCGTTTTAGCCGGTCTTGCTCGTTTTCTTTGGCGGGGACCTGAAGTCTGGTTTTGCTCTGTGCTTTCTTCCGATTCTGTTGCCTGCATGGACTCATCTAAGGGAAGTTGCACAATGTCGATTAAAGTATGGGCTCTAGTTGCTTGCATCAGATGGTCAGCAGTGAGCTTTGAGCGGTTTTTTACTGCTTTTTCAATGATAGCAAATAGAATTGATGAATTGTCTTTTACGGCTTGAAGTTCACTCTTTAGCGCAGTCACCTGTTTTTTTAAACGGTTATTATAGTTTTTCTGTAGATGAAGTTCACCGCTAAGCTTCTTATCTGTAAACGACTGATTGTACTTTATTTCAGCTTTTTTCGTCCTTTCCGCATTTTTAGCTATGAGTTCTTGCTCCTTTAAACGTAAAAAATTCTTGTAGTTATCATCTATAAGCGACTCAAGCATTTGAATATTATTGCATTTATTCTTTAGTGCCATATCTTCAAACTTAGACTTGTGCTCTTTCGAAATGCTGACGTTAAGCATAGTTTTATCACTAGCATGTCTTTTCACATCTGCCTTCCAAGCTTTCTCCATGTTAGAGGCCATTCTCTCGAATGTTTGCTTATCGAGTTTCCTGTGAATACAGCTATCAATAAAAATTTTTTTTAAGTCCTTCATCGTCGTCTGTTGAATGATGTAAGGATTTTTTTTCTTCAGGTACTTATAAGCCCAATCCAATTGAGC
The DNA here is from genome assembly GCF_029835735.1 of Shewanella sp. GD04112. NCBI lineage: Bacteria > Pseudomonadati > Pseudomonadota > Gammaproteobacteria > Alteromonadales > Shewanellaceae > Shewanella > Shewanella sp. GD04112. The sequence goes on along the minus strand of NZ_JAOEAL010000001.1, from coordinate 4,493,238 downwards.
CCTATTATTTTCAAGGAGAAAAGTTAACTGCCTCGTACCATATGAGTTACTTATATATTTTTCATTATCCATAATTATTTTTACGGTTCATTTGCAGGTTTTTCATTAAATTTTCTAATCCTTTTTTTAGCATTTTTAAATAAAAATTTCAATTTTTTAAAAATTACTAGTAAATTACTAGTGTTACCGGTACTGTTTTACCAGTAGGTATTTAGAGGATATAAATGATTTTATTTAGTAGGTATTTTAATGATACGGATAATGCAAGCACTGAAAGGAAGTAAGGCAAATGTAGTCTTTTTTATTTTGCTCTGGAATCGGCATTTTGGTTACTCTAACCCCATTTCACGAACTGTTGCAGAGATTGCAAAACAATTTAGTGTTTCTAAAACGGTTGTATCAGAGGCTTTAACTTACCTTGTTGAGCATGGTTTTTTCGAAAAGGAGCGGTCAAGTACGCTGCCCAAAAGAGGTCGGCCAACATATCAATACATTGTTTCTCGGCAACTACAGGACTTATTAAGGTTGATGGGTACATCGAGCCAGCATCAACCGTTAGTCAATGAGCTATTAACGCTTGACCAAAAATACGTCTCACATACGAATTTGAAGTTAAATAATCGATTGTTGCTTTGTGTGTTGTTATTGCATGCGGACCCAACAGGAGTTGTGCGTAATTTGGATGTCAAAACGATTACCAATCTTGCAGGGATTAGCCGAGATCAATTTCGAAACCAACTTCAGAAACTGAAGAGCTTAGGTTACATACAAGCAATCATTCCAGGAACATCATCGAGGTACTTGTTCACTCACGCCAATAGTGTGTATTTTTTAGACTTTTCACTATTTTCTGCAAAACACACAATTTTAGAAGAGCTAGCACAAGGCTATCAATTACGTTTTGTACAAGAGATTAATGCGGTCTCATTGCAAAATATTGCTAATCTGTGTCAAGAATGGTTGTTGAAGCACCTTACGGATCAACAACTCCTAAAAGATCTCAAAGATGGCAACATTCCTGAAGAAAAAGTACCTAATGAGTTTTATAAGTTTGCTGGTTTTGTGGGTCATCGACCCGCTTATCAAGGCTGTGTGTATTTTCAAAATGAGGACATGTCAAGGCTATCCGTTTTGAATGTAATGCAAGGACGGCTGAATTATTACGCATCTTTTTTATTGTCTAATCACTGGTGTGACTTGCAGTCAGAACATGTATGTCCCTATTCTTTAGAGCTAAAAAACATGATTGTTGAGGATTTTGATGCGGTGGTAGATGCTTCCGATAAGGAGAAATTGAAACTTAAAAAATTCATTTCTAATGATGGTTTTATGGCATTAATTCCATATCAGTGCAAGGAGGTATTTTATGAAATTATGTATCATTTTAGCATTGAACTAGCGAAGTATTGTATCAGAGAATTGTCTAAACATGAGGAGTTGAATGATTATCTTGGTTCGCTACATTTTTCGATTTTCCCCTTCAAATTTGTAGGTTTGGGGGCCCGGACATCAGACAAAAAAGTAAAAATATATCGCCAGAAACGTGGTAGAGCTGGTGTAAATGTAGATAGTTAAATGGTTTAACTATCTAGTGACATGAGATCCCATCGCCCTTGTTCGCCCGATCCGCTGCTCAATGATCGACGGGGATTTCAGTTATTGCGATTGTCTGTTTGTTAATACTATTAGTCTGTAGTTATACCTATCACTCAGTAGTATTCCTTTATTAGTATCTCTAACACTATCTACCCATGAACATACAGAGTTAGCTGCCATCATAGGCGAGCTAACTTTTGCTATTTATATCAAGCACTTTTTGGCTTTTGAGTTATAAATTACACAGACCATATACGTTATGTAACTTAACCAATATGGGAACTCAACATGTCAAAACGTCATACCTCTAACACTAACCTTACCGTCATCAGCAATGGCCAATACCAAGGACTCAATGTTTATCCTAGGCTACTAAGCGCTGAATACTTAGATGCAATTTTACAGACCTTACAAGCAGCTATGAATGAGCACCCTCGTACCTTAATGGTGCGGTTTGATTTGCATCTACCACAGCTTAACTTTCTCGACTCACCTGTAGTTTATGATTCAACGGTAATCAGCAAGTTCTTTAAATCTCTGGATGCAAAAATCCAGCATAATAGGTTAATCAAGGGCCGTGAGGGTAAGCGGGTGCATCCTTGTACTCTGCGTTATATTTGGGCAAGGGAGCGAGCATGTGCCGATACAGACCATTACCATATCGCAATCTTCCTCAATAACGATGCTTATAACCATCTCGGTAATTACAATCGAAGTGGTCAAAACTTGAGTACTAAGATTGTTGAAGCCTGGGCCAGTGCCTTGGGATTAGATGATTACAGTACTCGGCATTTAGTCCATTTCCCTGAGGATACGCCAGTTTACTATCTTAATCGTAATGCACCGAATTATCCTCAAACCTTTGCGAGTGCTTTCTTTCGCTTGAGCTATCTGGCCAAGTTAGAGACTAAGCATTATGGCGATAGAACACGTTCATTCGGTTGTAGCCGTATTTAGGTGACAGAGTGATTAGCTTACTTAGCGCTAAGTGCGGTTGCTAGTGGGGTGAGTTAAAATAATGGAGTAAAGGGCAAGGGATTAAGGTCCCTTGCTTTTGTGCTCATAGTAGAGCAGTAGCGATATTCACAATGCAGACTTGATGACATAGTCCATTGGGGTAATCCGTAACTGATTCAGCCGTTTCAGTAACCGGCTTCTTTTTGGTGACGGATACACAATACGGTCAATCGTTCACCGCCATCATACTGGTACATTGCCAGATAACCCGTATCACCAAAGTCGATGAGCAGTTCCCTAAAGCTAAAGTCATTGTCATCGATAGGCCGACCAATGTCTGGATAGCTTTCCAGTTTTCTAATGGTATTGATTATGGCGCTGGCAGCCCGTTGTGCGGCAGGGGGATTTTTACTGCGAAGAAACTCACGTAAGCGTTCTAAATCACGTAATGCAGTGGCAGTGAAGACTATTTGTGGCATGTAGGGGCTGCCTTTTCATTTTCACTTCCCCAGGACTCCAGCCAATTCACCACTTCGTCACCGGTGACATGCAATCCAGATGTCTGGTGTTCTTCCCATGCGCGTAATGCCTCTTGCTGCAAAGCTTCGCGTTTCTCTTCTCTCTCAACGTACTCACGGATCGCTTCACGCATCATCCAGTGTGATGAACGTTTACGCGTTTCGGCTAAATGCTCGACTCTGGCTTTCATCTCAGCATCTAATTTAACCGACACGGGTTTGATTGTGCTCATCTGTGACTCCAAAAGTAATGCTTAGTACTACTAGGTAATACCTTAGCATAACGTGGTACAAAAAAATAATGATTACACGGTTTACTTTTCTGCTCGAGCAACGCCATCAGCTCAAAGATGATAGAAGATAGTTTGTATCGCTTAACTGGGCACTAATGTTACGCCGTCATCACGCTAATCTTCAACGTAATCGCAATAAGGATAAAAACGATAGCGGCGGCATGCCGCTTCGTTTATAGGGTTTGGCTAATGGGTGACTGAGTACTCTCAATATTGCAGGTGAAACATCATGACCTTAACCAATGCCATGCATCGGCTATCAGCTCAGCGCCAGCTTTTACGCCATTGATCCCAACTTCTGCTGTCGTCAACACGGTGTTTAAGCCAGTTTCTACACTGCCGGTGACGAGTTTGATCCCAGCATCAGTTATTTCACCTTGGCGTAAGCAAGCATAACTTTCACCCAGAGTTTCGCTAGTGCCTTTTAGTAGGCATTCGGCAGGTTTAGCCACAAGATCTCCAGGCGTCCCTAGCAGCGTGTTGACGTTATCGGGTAGCCCTAGGTATTCACCGGTCATCTTAGCGGCGGTAGAGGCTAATACGACGTTTGCGACAGTTCCCGTGGCAAGCTTTGAAGCAGCGCTCCCTAGTAAACCTGCTCTGGCGGAGCCTTGCAGCGCAATGTGGGTGAGATTACTCACTTGGTTAGAGGTACTGCTCCCCGCTAAGCATTCATTGACGAAGTGCTCACAATTATTTGTAGCTACGCCGTATGGACTGTGACCCAGCTGACTGCGTGCAAACTCAATGGCCTGATGGGGAAACAGCGTGGACTTCTTTACTCTAACGCTCTGGCCACCAGCAAATTGCTGCAGATCGATTTCTTCAATGATGCCCTGTTTAGATAAGTGGATCACATGGCCATGACCCACATACAGGCCATGGTGTTCGGTTAAGCCAAGCGGATCGATATTGGTGACCAGATGATCTCCGGGTTGAAATGTATACATGGTATGGACTCCAAGTAAAATAACGCAGATAACCTTAGGACGCATCTGCTAATGGGTTGCATCGGGTGAAATGGACGTGCTGATTGACTCAGATTTCCAGCTCGACAAAGTCCTTATCGATTTGCTGCTGAGTAATGCCGATATAACGCAGGGTGACCGCTTCCGATTGATGCCGCAGCATGCGCATCACCCGACCAATGTCTTTGCAGGCTTGATACAGGTGATAGCCGCGGGTTTTACGCATCGAGTGGGTGCCCAGGGCTAACTTGATATCGTCACCGACAAAGGCAAACGCTTTGGCGACTGCACGCCGTGTCAGTGGTTTCGCGGGGGCCTGCCGGTCTTTGGCTTGGCTCGAGCGGTGGGATTGGAATAGGTAGATATGCTCAGGGTGACGTTGGTGGATCGCCTCAATCAACGCTAGCGTCTTCGGGTTGAGCTTGATGCTGGCGCGTTTACCGGTCTTCTGCTCAATGATAGTTAAGCGGTCGCCGTCGATATCGCTGAACTTGATGGCCAGTAAGTCCGAGATCCTAAGGGCCAGATTAAGACCGATATTCCAGACATCGGCCATCTGCTGACCAAAGTGACGTTCGAGCAGGTAACTGATAAGCTTGATGGTGTCGCGGTTCTTGACCGCTTCGACTTCGTTCATGCTGGGTTCCCTCAATTAGCTATGTCATAAATGTGGGCACCAGCACATCGCAAACCCGCATCGGGCCTGCGTTGCTTGGTTCCCAAAATACCTTTGTGGGCACCAAGTTCAGTCGGCGCTAACCTGAACCTGGTACACCTCCATTTCCACGTAGTTGCAGAAGTTTTCCAGCAGCACCCGTACCAAGCTGTCGGCATGCTCGAGGTAGCAACGGCCAAAGAAGCTGTTGTAGACCTGCTTCTCCTGAAACAGCACTTCCATTTCTTTCTCAAGCTCCGGGAAGGGGCCGCCACAGTAAGCAAAGTCAGTGAAGTAATTGAGATACCAGCAATCATCTTGTCGGTAGAGATTGATCTCCACTGGGTGATAACCGCCGCTCTCATAGCTGTAGTCGGGATCGCGGTAGTTAAAAGTGACGCTGTTGAGACTCGGGTTATTGAGTGCTGCCAGTTGCTGCTCCAACAATTCATAAAAGTGCTCTGGCAGTGGCAGGATGGTTTCGCGATGTATTTTCATGGTGGACTCCAAAACAAAAAGCCCGCGAACGATAGGCGTTGCGGGCAGGGTAGGTTGTTAACGACAGGGGAAATCGTTAGGTGTGACTGCTCCACTGTGGATGGGCATTATCACCGTGGTTGTAGTAGCAGCCGTTGATGAGCTTACGCCATTCGCCATAGGGCGCGCCGTATTCATCGCAATCTTGGACCAGATGACAAAAGCCAATCTCTTTGGGCTGGTTATTCACCATGTCGCGTTGACTGACAAACAGTTGCGTTTTACGTAATCGGTCGTGCGGAATGATTTGTGCTGGTCCACAGATATCGCCATCTTCATTCCTTGGGCGGACAAATATCGGTATGGTTAATTCCAAGCAGATACGCTCAAGCAAGGCAGGGCTGGCTGAGCAGGCTTCCGCAACCGCCGCCTGAGAAAAACTATCGGTAAATTCAATCATGATGAACTCCCACGCATAAAGGGCTCCCCGAGTGGGAGCCCTTTATGCTGCTATTAATAAGAGCCGTTAATTAGAAAGCCAGCCGCGCTCGGCGAAGGACACACAGGTATCGGCGACAACGATGTGATCCAAGACCGGTACATCGATGGTGGCCAGCGCCGCAATAAGGCGCTCGGTGATCCGTCTATCTGCGCTTGAAGGTTCGGCGCATCCGGAAGGATGGTTGTGGGCGAAGATCACCGCTGCTGCATTACATAGCAAAACGGCTTTAACCACTTCTCGCGGATAAACACTTGCACTGTCAATTGTGCCGAAGAACATCTCGTTAAATTCAATCAGTCGGTGCTGACTGTCGAGCATCATCACCGCAAACACTTCACGTTGATGCTGGTGGAGCTTAAAACGCAGAAAATCCATAGTTGCTTGCGGGTTGCAAAAGGCATCACCGCGGACAAAGCGCTCGGCGACGATACCTGCTGCGGTTTCTAAGATTTGCGATGAGGTTTGTGACCAGCTGTTGCTGGGTAGGGTGATCACTTTGTGCATAGCGCCTCCAAAGGTTGCTAAATCGGTATATGCACAGAGGTGATATATATCTGAAAAGATTTGGAAATAAGGGAAAAGTTAAAAATTACTGGAAGGACATATGTAATGAGACAATAACCGAGAAACTCATCATGAAACTAATTCGCCTTACCAAAGTTATGGATTACACTGGTCTAGCACGTTCTACTATCTACAAGTACATCGCAGAAGGAACATTCCCCAGACCTGTGTCACTCGGTAGCCGAGCTGCCGCTTGGGTTGAGAGTGAGGTTCAAGACTGGATTTTAGAAAGGATAGAGGAGCGTGATATTCAACGTACCGCCGTTTAATACAAATCAGCACTTGTTTTACTGCGCATTCATTAAGTTCAGGCTATCCCTTACAACTTCCTGCCTTCAAAGGCTAAGAATGTCCCCCATTGCTAGATTGAAATGCTTTTTCTTGGCTGCCCCCTCTATAAGTAAGCCTATAAGCAATAACTAAAAATAACCTAACTAAACCAAGGGAACGACCGAAAAAAGCTAGGGTTGGACAACAGTCAAAACTTCCGTATTAAGTACTTGAATGGCAAAGACTATTCAAGCAGGGCAATAACTTGACATATAGGCAAGCGCATCGCCTTTACTGGGATGCGCTTGTCTTGTCGCCCTGATGATCAATTCAATGGATATCGCCAGACAGCTTATATACAGCAATTTTGTCACTTAATGCCGTATTACGTTGTAGTTGAACTGCAGCATGGTGATACATTTAAACGCTCAGAGGGATTGTAAATCAGCCAAAAAGGCTCCTTTATAGCCCCATCGCTTGTGCCATCTCGCGCTCGCTCACCACTTCGGGGGTAACTACGGCATCTTTTAACATCAACTTGCCTCGAAGTAGTCTATCTAAATGCACATCGAAGGCATCATATTGTGGGTGGGTAAGTGTAGGTAAATGTATAAACACTGGTTTCTGCTGTCCGATGCGGTAGACTCGGTCTGAAGCTTGGGCTTCCTTTGCCGGGTTCCAGTGACGTTCAAGATGGATTACATGATTGGCTCCTACCACGGTCAGACCCACCCCAGCAGCCACTGGGGACATAATCAGTATATTGAACCCGGGTTTCTCCTCAAATTGGCTGATTAGCTTCTTGCGAGTAAGATCTTCTGGCTTGCTGGCAACAGCTTTTGTGTCTCCGTTGATAACCGCAATGTCCATGCTGTATATCTGATCAAGCCATAACTTAAGTACCCGTTGCAGTCGCTTGGTCATCATAAAGAGAATGACCTTCTCGTTTTTACTGCAGATTTGCTCCAACAGTTGTAGGACTATTGCAAGCTTGCCAGATTCCATCATCAACATGCGAGCTTGTTTGGCATTCTGGCTGTAGAGTGAAGTTTCTTCATCTAATCTGGGATGTAAGGAGATGCTTCTTAGTTGGGAGAGTGCTGCCAAGGCTGCCCCCTGCATGTTGTCAGCACTAGCTTTGCGAACACGATAATCATCAAGAACAGCATCATAAGCTCGTAACTGTGTGCCGTTCATGACGCGGCCTAATTCTGGGTGATATTGCTGCTGTAGATTATCTGTTTGTGGTACACCTCCGCAGATGGTCTTGCTAGGTAGCCCTTTTAACTGATCTTCTTTGACCCGGCGCAACATAAAGTGACCTACTGTGTGGCGTAGCTTCTCGCCTACTTGGGCCCGTATATGGTCGCGTTCAGACTCATCAGCATTCAGGATCGGTTTAATCCAGCTATCACGATAGTGTTGCCAACTGCCTAATAGCCCCGGCTGGGCCGTGTCTAGCAAACACCAGAAATCACCAAGGCTGTTTTCCACTGGAGTTCCGGTTGCCAGCAGCTTGAAGTCTGCTTTAAGGCCTTTTGCCGCACGGGTCTGCAGGGTATTAGGGTTTTTGATATTCTGAGCCTCATCGAAGATGACCATACCCCAGTCGATGCGACATAGTGAAAGCTGGTAGTCACGTAAAGTTTGATAGGTTGTCAGTACCAAGCGCTTATCCATATCGAGCCGTTTGACCCCAGCCTCCGGGCCTATTGCTAAGGCATAGCGGATGCTTTGTTCATCCAGCATGCCGCTCTCATCTGTTAGCGATGCCAATTGAGCAGATTCGCGTTCTGCCCCTTGAACCCGAAAGCGGGCAAGATCCCGTCCAGTTTGCAATACCACTATGTCTCGGAAAGGATCGCTGTTAAAGGTTTTAGTCACCTCGTCTTCCCAGTTTTCAAGCAGACTCAAGGGAGCCACCACTAAAATAGGTTTTTCAGCTTTGCCCTTTCGTCGCTGATGGTGTAGGTATTCACCAACCGCAACCAAGGTCATATAGGTTTTCCCCAACCCCATGTCATCGGCTAGCAGCGCACCTTGGAGACGGTAAAGTTCCTCCGGATCTTCGCTCAAAGCCACATTCAACAACTTCAACATCCACTCGATGCCTTCTTGCTGGTGAGGGAAAGGGGAGCGTGCGTACTGAGACCAATCAGGAGCGGTATGCAAGATCGCCTGACTGGCCTTGTCTTGTAAGGTGGCGTGAATAGCATCCGCTTCCTTGAGGATGACTGCAACCCGCTCCTTAGTATCCTCATTGATTATCTCTGTTTCTTCAAACTCGGTTACCAATTCAACGTCTGAAATAGCTCCAAATCTCTGTTTGATTGCCTCAACTTGTTCATCTACGGCTTTAGTATTTGTGATATCGATGGTTTCTTCGCCAACAGTCATTGTAGTAGCACCTTGAGCTCTAGCTGACTGTAACTGCTCCTCAAAGCGTTGTAATTCTTCAGGGGACTGGAGGAGTTTTGTAAGCACATGAGGAGGAGAGGGGCGAGCATCTAAGGCAAACCAGTCATTCTGTTTAGTGTCTAGGCCGCCAAAATCCATGTGCTGTAGCCGACCCACACCCGCGACTCGTATAGAAAAACCGACCTCTAGATTGACTAGAGCAGCATCCAAAAAGGCTGTAGGGGTGGAGACAAACTCGGCGACTTTGTCAGCTGGAATGCGAGTATTGGCCAATATATTACTAATCGCTGCTAACCTAGTTTCGTCCAGCAGAACCACGCGATTATCGATTCGTAAAACACCACCATTTGCGCTCTTATCGATTTGTGCCCAACGCTTCTGCAATTGATCCGGAGTGGAGCCATCTCCCAAGCTTGGGCAAAGCTGAAGGCTACCATCTGGCATACGGGTAGCAATGACACCTATATTGTTAGGTATTATCACCTCTAGCCGTTCAAAATGGCTGAGGTCAATTGACATCCCGCTTCGCGCAGCAGTCTGTAGCTCGGCCATCAGCCGTAAGTTTGCTCCTTCACCTCGATGATCTGGTGCCAGAGTTTCATGCTGTTCCCAGGCCATCAGCCCCATTAATTCGGCAGGTGTCAGCCAATATTTTTCCTGACTGCCCAAAAAAAGAAATGGACCTTTACGCGTAAAGGGGGCTTCGCCATCATGCATTTTGGCCGTTATCGTTACCCGAAATCCGCTGTTACCGGTTCGACCTTGGATAGATGTTAAAAATTGTCCAGAGAAACGGGAAGGAAGTTGCAAAATCTCGGCCTGTTCGGCGTCCATTCCTGCAACATCTTCTGCCTCGATATGAAAGCCATTTGCGGTAGTTTCAGCTGCACCTTGCTCTGCAAGCATGTTTAAGGTGATAAGTTGAACCTTACGACGGGTGTTCCCCTTACCTGCTTTAAGTAACTTAAACTCCTCTGCTGGCAAGTAGAAATTAAGCCCGTTGGAATCAGCTTGGCAATGGAATCCAGGCAGGGCATCGATTTTATTATCCTCTTCACCGATAAAGGAACGTAAAAATTCACCTAATCGCATTTAGAGGCCTCGTTGGTGTTCTTTATAATTTGCCAATTCTTCAGAAGCAGAAGATTTAAGGTACCATCCGTATTCTGAATTTTGCCCACAGAGTTTTGCGAGTGGACCATAGAGTAGTTGGTTAACTTCTTTTACTGACATCCCTAGAACATTCGCGGCATGCCGAGCTTTATCACCAGAATTAGCAGCAAAGTATTCAAGTAACTTAAGCTCTCTTGGTTTAAGTCGGCCAACCAAAGGGTATTGGTTGGGTATCGTCATTGGCTTTGGATTACGGTAATCAATCTTAGCACCAGTATCTGAATCTACTTTGCTAGAAGTCTTTTCTACAGTGACGTCCTCTCTGTCCACCACGCTATCTGTATCGGCACTACCGTGAGAGGTTGAAAGTTTGGTATCGAAAGCTTTAGTGTCATTAGCTTTCTGCTCTTCAAGTGCAGCCATTGCTTTTATTGCTGCCGATGTAAGATGCCAGCCGTTATGAGTATCTTGCCAACAAAGATCCGCAAGAGTCCCCGCCAGGAGCTTTTTTATATCAACAATTTCCAAAGCCAAGGCTAATGCCGCTTTGTGCATAGCTTTGTCGCCCGGATTTTCAGCAAAGTATTTTAGTACTCTTAACTCCATTGTATTGAGTGTTTCCAACGTGGAACGCTTCACTGGATCAGTCATATTGTCACTGGACTTAAGGCTTTTCTTTAACGATGAAAGCATTTTTTCAGACAGCTTCTTAACTTCTTCAGTCTTGTGAGGGGAATACTGAGAACTACCAGCATTAGCTATTGGAGTTCCAATAGTTGTTTCTTTACTATCGTTCGGGCTTAACGCGGTTAACTGGTCTGCCTGCAATGAGCGATTAATGGTCTTTTTTGACGGATTGAATTCAACACCTTGGGCTGAGTTGACGTTAGGAGCTTGTGGTATTGGCACCACGGTCCTATTGGCACTAACAACCGGGATCCCAAATCGCCGCAACTGGTTTTGATAGTCTTGGTTGCTTAGCAGTTGCTCGATATCTAGGCCAATTCCATTTTTAGCCAGGAAGGTAAACACCTTGTGTTGCCAAATATGAGGAGTATGTACGAAGCTCTCGAGAGGTAAGTTCCCGTATTGCTTTCTGTAATGAGCAGGAATCGCAGACGTCAGGGTCGAATGACTGAATGCAGGCTTTTCATAACTGGTCAATAAGTCACTTGGCGGGGCTAAATAGACCCATATTTTAAAGCTGTGTGAACCTTCTACCAAGCAAAAATCACCACAGTCCAAATAGATGACAGCTTTATCATTCATAGGGCCATCCATGGTGGCGAAGCTGGTCTTTACCTCTTGTCCAAGAATAGACTTAACGATTTGTTGCGCTTTATTGCCTAGTAGCAAACGGGTATTGCGAATAAGCTTGAGTTTGAACAACCCCTCAAGAAACAGCTTTCTTGCAGGGAACATCCGCTGTAACTCAGTGTTTCTACTCTCAAGCCCATATTGTTCCACTGCCTGCAGAAAAAGCCGCAGATCCTCTTTGGATAGCCAGCCTCTAACTTTCTGAATACGGACTTCGCCAAGGGGTTGCCACCATTGCCGATAATTATAAGCTGAACTGGCGATCCTAGGGTCACCAGCCAGGTCTAGAATAAATGACTGCCAAGGTTCACTCGCCTCTTGACCTGAACGGTCAATCAGGATCTCCAGCGCGGCATGGCCTATACATCGGCCAGCCTCAAACGGCGCCTTACTGACTGATGGCTTTAGCAGCTCATCCATCACCGATGACCAGTTATCCAAAGGTAAATGGCGTAACGTTTCCAAGTAGAAATGAGCCCTGCAAACATCGCCATAACGACCATCATCCAGACCTTGTAAGCCAAGGTCATTGAATGTTGCACCGAGCTCTCGCCCTGCCTTCAGTGTTTCCTCTGCTAGCTGACGAGGCCCATCTAAAGTAAGTAACCGTTTTCCCTCCTGTTTAAGTATGACAAGAGGATTGGGTCGCAAAGATGCAATACGGGATTCAGGCAGTTTTGCCAACTGTGATAGTAATGCTTGCTCCAGCACTTCACGAAACCCATCATGTTGGTCCAGCAAATCAAAACGGCGAAAATAGAGTTGCATCAATTGTTGCAGCGTAATGCGAGTCAGTCTCGGCTGCTGAGCATTGAGCAGTGTTGAGAGCAGTTGCCGGCTAAGAAGTCGTTCAGCAAATCGGTCATCGGTTAACCAAAACCAACTGAGAGCTCTTGCTGTTAGCCTGCGTTTTAAAAGCGCCGGTAATTCTTCAAATCGGCCAGACATCGCCATATTACGAAGCTTGGCTAACATCTCTGCAAATGCGCTGTTTTGACCTGCTGCCGCCTCCATCCTAGAAGTTTTTGTAAGCAATGCATCCCACGCGTTTGCAGAGGGAAAAGACCACAAGGTCAATGCTGACTTGGTCTCTGGCAACTTCATTGCTGCAGCTCCTCGTTAAGCCGCTCCTTAACTTGCTCATACTGAGCACTGTCTGGCCTACGTATGGTAAAACGGATGTCTATACGGCGATTTCGCCTAAAATCTTCTTCGGTTAATTGATTAAATACTACAGGCCGGGTTTCTCCATAACCACTGACAGAAAAAAGTGGACGTTCATCTCGATTTTTCAGGCGGGACAATCGCTCATTGCCTGATAATGAAGCTTCCCAAAACTGCCAAAGTGAAATTGCTCGGAACGTAGACAGGCCCCAGTTACCTTTACCCATAAAACCTTGCATCGTTCTGTTGTCTGTATGTCCTTCAATAAAGATGGTATCAAGGTACTCTACTCGGTTATCTCGAGAGATAACCATATTAAGTACCTCACCGATTTCTTTGGCCTGAGCTTGATACATTGGGCTTATCTCAAAAGCGCCTGTGTCAAAACCAAGCAGTTCATTCGGTATACTCAGTACGGTGTTATTCTGACTTACTTCGACCTGAATGCCCCTGCTACGCAAGGTCTCCACAGCCTCATCCAGAATGGTTCGACGTATTTGTTCTGCTTGTTTCAGAGCGACAATTTCTTCTTCAAACATTATTTGCTTCTGCTCAAGCTCTTTTTGGATCTCCATCAACCTCAGTATCAAAATCACCGAAGCCAAAATAAAGATAACGAGCAGTGCAGACATGATGTCAGAAAAGGACATCCAATACGGATTTTCTTCATCTACATTGGCGTTATAAGTTTTACGAAATTGCATCAGCGTTGCTCCAATTCATCTAGAACACTGCTCATCGCCTCTGCGGTGTGGTACATCTTGGTGGCGTACTCGAGAGAAACCTTGTTCCATTGATCCATACGCTCATGTACCTGTGAGCTCACTTCACTCGAGTACTTTTGCAGCCACTGCTCAGCTTGCTTTTCTATGGCTTCAACCTGAGAACGCAATGTCTCCCCTAACGAAGTAAATTCGTCTTTCACGCCGGCCAAAAATTGCTGCTGAGTCTGCTTCATATCGCCAAAGCCATTACGCGCCTCGCTGGCTGCCTGCTCGAAACGCTCAGCACTCAAAATCAAAGTTCCCTGCAATTTTTCCAGCATTGAGGCTTGTTGAGTCAACTGTTTAGTCAGCGCGGCGTTTTGGCTTCCAGCTTGTTCAATACTCGCTGTTACTTGCGCAAGTCGTTGCCCCAGTATCTCAGCGGCAGAACGCACATTGGTTGACAGTAAACCCAACTGATTAGCACTGCTATCCATATGCTTGCAGCTCTGTGTCGTAGCTTCTGCTACTTGTTGCAAACGAGTCAGTAATTGCTGGTGCTGCTCTGCCATGATCTGACTTTGTTGTTGGCTGGCTTGAACTGTATTCGCCAACGAAGTCAGTAAATCCTGTTGCTGCTGAGTTACAGCTTCAAGTTGATGCTGGAACTTCTCTTGCCGCGCCTGTTCTCTTACCTCCGCTGCGGCGCCCTGCTCGCTAAAGCTACTAAGTATTTGACCAACTTTATCTTGAAGGGAACTTTGCTGCTGTTTCACGGCCGACGTCATTGCATCTATTTGCTGTTGGCTGGCGGCTTCCAAGCCGCCCAGCATTTTCTGCTTGTGCTCTAGGAGTGCAGATTGCTGCTGCTCGTGCTGCGAAGATAAGTCCGCCATCATCTTGCCAAAACGCTTCTCTAGTAAACTTTGCTTCTCATCAGCTGAATTGGTCAGTTGTTGCAACATCCCTTGGAAGCGCAATGCTTGCTCATCTTGGGCTGTCAGGCTGGTGACTTGCTGAGTGCTCAATTTGTTGAAGAGTTCCTCAAGGCGTTCGCTCATATTGCTGACGGCACTATTTACATCAGCAGCTACCTTCTCCAGTTGTTCACCCTGTACCTTGCCCGCTGAGCTCATACCCTCCATAAAACTACCAACCAGATTCTCCATCACTTGGCTTGATTGCTGACTGGTAGAATTAACCAAAGTATGGATTGCCGGTCCCATAATGTTATTTAGGGTATCCGTAAGCGCATTTTGCATGGCTTCGCTCATGCCAGTGATACTTTCTTGCAGTCGGTCGCCTATCCTTTCGTGCAGTTCTTGAAGGGCTTCTTTGCTTTCTTTACCGTATTCGGCGATATGCACCAGTGACTGCTCGGCGGGGAGCCTTGGATAAAGAAAGTCAATCGTGTTTTGTAACTCCTGTATTTGCTTTAAGGCATTTCGCTCAAACAGCTTTTCAATAAAATTAAGCAGGAGGCTGAAAAACACCCCCCAGACAGAAGTCATAAAAGCAACAGATGCGCCAGAAATAAGTTTGTCGATCCCACTCTTCAAGGTCTCAATTTCTCCGGTGCTACCCTCTAGACCACCCAATCCAATGGTAAGTCCTACAAAGGTGCCAAGCACGCCTATAGCCACTAGAAAGCTGGGGGTTGCTGCAAGTAAACGACTGGAAGTCAGTCCCGTCGCCAAGGTGCGGGCATTAAAAAAATGTTCGGCATCCAAGGTATTAAAAAGATGCTTCTTGTCTGGTGATATGACAAGGCTTTCATCAAACTCTTGCCACAACATACCGACCTTGTCAGCATCCAGTTGTTTCGCTTTTTGTAATGTCTCACGACGATCCGTTGCGAGCGTTTCTCGAGTTTGGTTATTAAGCAAAGAGATCAAAGCTCGACGACGCTTCTTAAAGTGCCAGTAATGCTTCACCAGAAGCATAAACGAAGACAAAAAAATCAATGCTGTCAGTAACCAAAACCATACACTGATACTGGCAGGACTGCCGATAAGCAGTTGGGAAAAATCAGGCAACAGATGTGTAATCAAATCCAACATTTTTTATCCTATCTCATTATTACGATAAAAATTATCCGGCATCAGTGTTCTGGTTATGGATATCTGCATTTTGGGTTAAAATCGATCCAGCCAGAAATTTTATCTCGAAAGCACGCTGTCATTCCCGGCAATTCATCACATAAGTAGAGTGCAACATTACTTAGCTAATATCCCCACCTATCAAATGCTAAGGGAGAGCGGTTAAGCGTTCGGCGATACTCAGGCCATTTGGGCAAGTATTGCTGCATCAGGGCTTTGAAGCGTTCGTTGTGGTGGCGCTCAAGCAAGTGAATAAGCTCATGCACTATGATGAACTCCAGGCACTCTGGCGGCTTTTTTACCAGCTCGAGATTTAACCAAATCCTGCCGGTATTCGGATTGCAGCTGCCCCACTTGGTTTTCATTCGCTTAATGCCGACAAATGAAGGTGTAACGCCTATTCGTTCTTGCCATTGCTGCATCAATGGCGCGAGTCGTTTGCGTAATACTTGCCGATACCAATCCTGCAAAATGAGCTGTCGCTTTTCGGCCGAGAGCTCAGCTTTGCTGGTAATAGCAATGCGGCCGCCCTTGAGTTTGACGCTAGCACTCGATGACACACACACATCAAGCCGGTAACCTCGGCCCCACAGGTAATGGGTTTCGCCGCTGCACATTTCCCGCTCTGACTGACGTGGCTGGGCGGCAAAATCAGCCTGCTGCTCCCGGATCCAGGCAAGACGCTTTACCACAGCCATCCTTATCGCTGTGTCACTGAGTTGCATAGGCGCAGAAACCCGCACCTTGCCCTCTGGCGGCAGTACTGAAATATGCAAGTTTTTAATTGGCTTACGCTGCAAGTCAATGGTAATTGAACCTATGGTCACTTCAGCCATTAATGGTACTCTTTTTGTGCTTTGACCAAATCCATCACCGCCTTGACGTTCACTTCGTACTCGGCCGTTTCCTGTTGGATTGCTCGGGCGATTTCCTTTTCTTTGAATTTGTCGCCAAGCCACTCCGCCTTTTTTGTATATCTGACGGCGGTATCTATTTTGGTAACCAGCACTTCATCTTTACCAAAGTTATCGTACAAGGCCCGCTTTGCCATGGTATCCATGTTGCTAGGATAGCTAATGGCCCCCGTGCTGGCGGGATATTTCACTTTCTTTGCCAGTTCACGTACCTTTTCCAGATACTCCTGGTACGAGATGGCTTGCTGGCGACGCTGTTCAATCAGTTCATCCAGCAGTACTGACATCTGCTCATAGTACTTGGGGTTAACCGGGTTCTCGTCCACGATGGTCTTGCGCACGTTGTTCTCGATAGCTTCGGCCATTGCCTCTTTATTGTTCTTCATGTCTTTGGGTAAGCCATCCAGGGCTTCTGTGCCTTTTTGCACAATCAGCTCAATCAGTCCCAACTCTTCAAAATCCATCAAGGTCTCACTGGGATCAGCATCAATATACAAGTCAAGCATTTGCCGCATAGCCGGCTCAAATTGCTTCATATCAACCACATCACCACTAGCGATTTTGATTTCATCACGCACCTTGCTGTAGTGCTCAACCTCTTGGCGAATGGCATCCGCTTCGGCCTTGGTGTAGCCGGCTTGCTGCATTTCACTGCCGATATTGGTAAAGCAGCGGATGAGTTTGGATACGCTCTGGTACAGCGTGAGTCGCAGCGCTTCTTTTTCACTGAGCTCTTCTTCCTGGGCTCCGGGCTTACAGCAAAAATAGTGCTGGTAATCTATTTGATGCTTAGGTGCCTGCACGGGCTCACACAGGGTTTTTACCGCCTCCAGCGCATTATCCAAGTCGCTTTTGGCCATGCTCAAGCGGTCTTTCAACAGACCAGCCACGTCCTCCTGGTCATAGCCTTCGAAGGCTTCACTGGTGTAATCGTTAACGGTCTTTTCAAGGCATTTAAACAAGTCTTTGTAATCGATGATA
This sequence comes from Shewanella sp. GD04112, assembly GCF_029835735.1. Lineage (NCBI taxonomy): Bacteria > Pseudomonadati > Pseudomonadota > Gammaproteobacteria > Alteromonadales > Shewanellaceae > Shewanella > Shewanella sp. GD04112. The sequence goes on along the minus strand of NZ_JAOEAL010000001.1, from coordinate 4,475,728 downwards.
TAACCGTAATCCTTAGACTCGCCATCCAACCTGTTCACCCGGCAAATGGCCTGAAAGAGGTTATGGTCAGCCATCTTTTTGTCTATATACAAGTAGGTTGCCGATGGCGCATCAAAACCGGTCAGCAGCTTATCGACCACGATGAGTAGGCGCATCTGTCCCGGTTCGTCGATAAAGCGTTGTTTGACGATTTTTTCAAACTCTTCCACCCGCTTGGCTGCCTTGTCTTCAGGCTGCTCGAAGAACTCGGCCAGCATCTTGCGGTAGATTTTGTACTTTTGAAGTTTTTCAGTTGCGCCGGCCCCGGTTTCTTCCCCTTTGATTTCAGCGGCATTGGGTTGATAGCTTGTGACGATAGCGCAGCGTCCCTCAAATCCGGCATTGGCGAACATTTCATACACTTTGCACGCCTGATAAACGCTGGCACACACCAGCATGGCGTTACCGGCGCCTTCTTTTAAGCGTGGCTTGGTATCAAAGTCCATCAGAATATCGCCAACAATCTGCTCCAGCCGGGCGCGGCTTGAGAGCAGCTTTTGCATCGAGCCCCATTTTTGCTTGATTTGCAGCTTACCGAGCCGTGACAGGTCCTTGGTTTTGGTCTCAAACCAGTCATCTACCTTTTTCTGCGACTTCACCCGCTGGTCAATGTCCCTGGCCTCATAGCGAAGGTCCAGCACCACGCCATCGGTCACAGCCTCATCAAATTTGTAGGTGTGAATATAGCGACCAAACACCTCTACTGACTTCTTCTTATCCTTTTTCATCAGCGGCGTACCGGTAAAACCGATAAACTGCGCTTCAGGCAAGATTGCCTTCATGGCATCGTGCAATAGACCCGACTGGGTGCGATGGCATTCGTCCACAAACACAAACACATTGCCTTTGGGGGTAAAATTCGCTGACAGGGCTTGTTTCATCTCGCGGATAAAGTCGTCAGCGTTGCTGGTGGACTCATCATCTTCTTCTCCATGGCGACCAAACTTGTGCACTAAAGAGCACAGCAGCCAGGGATTGGTGTGGTTGAGTTTTTCCACCAAGTCGGCACCGCTTTTGGTGCGGTAGATTTGCTCATCCACACCCATGAACACCTTTTCTATCTGTTCATCAAGCTCGGTCCGGTCTGTGACCACCAGCACCCGCGCATCCTCCACATTTTCCCGTATCCACTTAGCCAGCCACACCATGGTCAGGCTCTTACCCGATCCTTGGGTATGCCAAATAATGCCGCCTTCACGGCGGGCAATATATGGCTTGGCGGCGTTGATGCCAAAATACTGATTATGGCGGCAGGTCTTTTTACGCCCCGCATCAAACACGATAAAGTCGTGGATAAGCTCAAGCAACCTAGTCTTGTTGCAAATCCGGCTTAGATGGAAGTCGAGAATGTACTCATAAGGATTGGGGCAGTCTTCCTTCCACTCCAGATAATGCTTGGCGGAGGTTTCTATGGTGCCGTAGCGCAACCCTTGGGTGTCATTGCCGGCCATCACCAGCTGCATGGTGGTAAAGAAGTTACGGATAAAGTCTTTTTTCTGGTTATCGAGGTTTTGTGCTATGCCCTCAAACACCGACACGCTGGAACGCTTAAGCTCTATCACGGCAAGCGCGATTCCGTTGACATACAACACCAGATCCGGGCGCTTCTTGTTTTCACCCTTAACCGAGACTTCTTCGGCAATCGCAAAATCGTTCGCCTCAGGGTGTAGCCAATCAATCAGCCATACAGTCTGGTTTTGCTCGCCGGCGCTTTCTTTGTCTTTTACGCCATAGCGCAGCAGCTGATATACGTCTTTATTGGCGTAATACAAATGCTTGCCTTCACCCAGGCTCGCCGCTTTGTCCAGCTGACGCAGTGTCCGGGTGATTAAGGCTTCCGACACACCACGGCGACTCAGCCACTCGCTGAGTATGGCTTCCTCAACGTTGCGGTTATTGGCGCGGTCTTTCCAATCGCCTAAATAGCGATAGCCAAGCTCTTGAGTGAACAGCTTGATTATACGTTGTTGGGTGGCTTTTTCTTTTTGGCCAACGTCAGTCATCCTTGAACTCCAATTTTCGAATCATTCTCGAACAAGTTAAGCACCTGTTGTTCGTGCTTTTCAATTTGCAATGCCCCCCAATCATCAGCCCCATCCATCACCTTAAACATCTCGTATATCTTCAGGCTATCGATTTGCTTTTTACTGATGGCAGCTCTGAAATGGTCTCGTTTAGCTTTTGGCTGGAAATTACTTAACCGGGAGTTTTTGCTATGGCTTATCAAGCATAAATTACCAAAACGATGCAGAGATTTTTCATCAAGTTTTGCATGACCATCTATCGGGTGCTGCGGGTAAAAGTGTTCAACTGAGCTTCTAAAGGTAAACTCAAATTGTTTGATCACTGTGTCTGCTGTGCATTTCGCTAAGGCATCGCACCACAACAGATAGTCCAGATAATTAAAAACCAAGTTGTTTTCAATGCCGCCATACTGCATACGCTGCGCCAGTTCTGGCTGGTTGATCTGCAATGCTTTATAAGGTTGTCGCTGGTAAATCATTGCGAAGTAATCGGCGGGCTCTTCAACACTTAAAAATCTGCCATACACAAACTGACGTGCCATGCCCTCAAGCCGCTGCAGGTATCCTTGGGCAGTAACTTTTTGCATTGAATACAGAGCAAATAAAGCGCCATTTAACCAATGTTTGTACACCTGAGTCGGCGTCGAAACATGCAAAGCGCTCAACAGCATCAAAACTCGGCGATTATCCCCATCATACCCATCTTCGCTGTTGTCTTGAGCACTGCTGTCAAAGGTATTGATGTAACTTTGGCTCTTCTCATTGTAGAAATGCAGCCGCTTTAAACTCCATTTATCCTCACCTTGAGCAAACTCGCGTTTAATGATGAATTGGTCAAACAGGTATTTGCACTTTAAAAGCGCAAAGATAAAGTCTTGTACGGCCTGAATACGACTAGCATCTGGCAATCGCAGAATATGCTTATCAAACTGATCAAGCAGTTGTTTATCATCCAGTGCAACGTCTTTACCCGTCCAAACTCTTAACACCTGCAGTAAAAAGTTGGAAAAATTGATCACACTGTTAAACCGCTCAGGCACTGGTGTTTTGTCGTCGGCTTGTGTTGCAGAAACTGGCGGCACCGTAAGAATGTTCTCTAATGAGCGTTCAATTGTTTCTTGCTGTTTGGACTCATCATTACTTGTAGGTTTTGTCGCAGTAGCCAACAACTCGTTAAAATCACTCGGTGTAAACTGGCCCCAATCATTCTGACCAAATATCAGATGGCGCTCTGCCGGTGTAAAACCATACTGAACATAACGTTCCATATTCGACGTGGCATCCCATACCTTGGATAGCAACGTCATGTTTGCATCTTTGATATTTTTATCGGGGATATTATTCAGAAGGGACATGAGGCGTGCTTTTACTACTTCATGCTTTTCCAGTTGCTCGCCCCGGCTATTCATTACCTCAAAATAATGATTGAGGTCAGTGTCTTTGGGCACTGGCACTCTAGCGATTCGCACCTGAGTGAACAGGTAATCACAAAACGCAGTTAACCGCTCACCCAGTGCCTGCAATCCCTTCTCCAAAAGGTCAAAACCTTTTAGCACGTCTTCATTGTGCTCGGTATCTGCCAAGTGGTGTTTGTCTACGCCCTGACTAAGGCTGGCAAGAGTCTGGGATGATTTTGGTCTGCTTTCAAAATCCAGGTTAGGTTTGTGATACCAGTCCATCTTTACCAAAGCACTTGGCAACTTTGCCAGCCTTTTCAAACAAATGGCCAGTAGTGTTAATGTTGTAAAACGCTGCTGGCCATCAATAACTTCAAGGCTGCCATCCGCGCGTTCATACACCACCAAAGTACCAATGTAATATGGTTGTGTTGCACGCTCCCGCTGACTTTTTTCCTGGTAATCCAGTACGTCCTGGATCAGTTGATTGATTTCAGCTTCGCCCCAAGCGTAATTGCGTTGATACATAGGTACTACATACCGACAATTATCGACCAGCAATTCCCTTACCGTAAAACTCTGTACTGCATTATTCATAATAACCAAGCCTTAAAAACAGAGCTTTAATCGCTTCGACCTTAGTGCCTTTGACATCAGCATTTTTTACCGTGCTTAATGACCAACTCAGCACATCACTGGGTTTAACAGCCTGTTTAATGCGTTCAAACACATTGTTGTCCAGTGCATAGTTGTCCATGGTTGCAAGTTGCACCACTTGCATGTGCAATCGGCAGCGGTACGCCCAAATAAACAACTTTTCAATTGCTTGGGATACTTGATGAGTGCCGAATTTATCCAGATAAAAAATCAGTCCACAATCGAACAACGTTCTGATGTACTGATCACCGGTTCGGGTTCTGGCGGAATACGTATTCAAGGTATGCAGGATTTCACGAGCCCTTTCATCCAGGACCATGCCAAATAAGTGGGTCGCTGATTGCTGTTGATTGGCGTGCTCGTCATTCACAATGCTCGCAATTTTTTGCTGATAATGACTGGTCATCTCAAAAAAACGCCGCCCATTGATAATCATCTGATCTAGATGAAATGGAAACGTCATGATCTGATGATCGATTTTGCGCTGATATTCTTGGTTGTAATGGTCGACAAAATGGTGAGCAATGCGTAACGGCTCCACGTATGGGTAAAGCCCGGTTTGCTCAAGATTGACACCTTTGAACACATCCACTTGCGTCTTACTAAAATACTGCGCGTGTTGACCGTGCGCCCAGCGCCGGATCCGAAACAAATAGGTGGCAAATAGTTGCGCTAAATCGGCGCTGGCTAAACTTTCCCAGTGGCTAACTGACTGTGCTTTTAAATGATTCTCAGCTTGAGAAAACTCTCGTAAATGGAAGGCTTTTAGCAAATCATGTGGCTCTAAGTCACGACCACGGGCGTTTTGCGAGTCAAAAAACTGAAATGCTTCCGAAACGTCCTGCAATACAAAGGTAACGACTTGACAGCGCTTCAGCAAAAAATCAATGATCGCCTCAGTAAAGTCTGGCCTTGCAACCGCCCGTTTGGCTGCCATAAAGTTTTGGTGCAAATTATCTGCACTGATATCACTACCAAAGTGCTGACGTTTTAAAAAAGCAGTTAAAGGCTGCCGTAAACGCTCAAGCACCTCTTTCACATCCTGGCGCACTAGACTGTCAAAACGGACAACAAGTAAAGCTTGCACCAGCAATACCAATGTCAAGGTGCGCTGTTGGCCGTCGACAATATCCAACCGTTCATTGCTATTTTCACTGTGGCAATGAAATACCACGGAGCCCAAGCGATAGGCTGATTTGTCACTATGCAGCTTAATATCATCGAGCAGTGCATTAAGGTGCTGTTGTGTCCATTTATACGGCCGCTGATACGCTGGGATATTCAACGCGGGCTGCTGTAACAACTTGCTGACTGAGATAATTGCTTTGTCTAGGTTATGCACGCTATTCCCTTTAGCTTTAGTAAACTCTGTACTACTCACCAAGTGTTAATTTGTCCCTACATCGGCATGAAAAACTCATATTACACCAACACTTAGCCTTTGCGAACATCGCTTAAACATTCCTTCGGGACATAGATCCAACTCTCGGCAGTGACATCAGAATTTGGTGCTGCCATTAACTCTGGATGTTGGGTTTGTAACAGTGCGGCGATGGCGCAGTAGGTGGCGTCTTGGCTGTCTTGGTTCCAGCTGTCGAAGTGGGTTTGAGTGCGCAGTTGTTCGATGTATTGGGCCACCATGGCTGAGGTTTTTAGCACTGTCGGGTAACTTTCAAATGCGCGGTGTTGGCAAGGGTTTTGGTGGCTTTGGCTACTTTGGTTAAGCTGCCAGATGCCGCTTGGGGTTGGCGTAAAGCCGAATTTGCGCAGGAAATGCAGGCCTTTGGTGGCTTGGCTGCCGATCATGTCTTTCACTGCCGATAGCGGGCTATAGCCGTGCTGAAATAACAGCAGCTCCGTTTCGCGGTATAGGTATGGGTTTTCGCTGAATTTGCTAAATGGCTTGGTGGTGGCTGCACCCGAGAGCAGCGCGACAAAATCGTTGGAAAACCCAAGCGGTGTATCAATGGCGAGGGTTACCGTATGTGGCTCATGCGCCACTTGGCTAGGCATTTCCAGCCCGCACAAGCCTGCAACTACATGCAGCCACTGGCTAAAACTTTCACTTTGCGCAATGCAGCTGCGTAAATTGCCACGCCATGGCTTACAGAGCAGCTTGCCTTGGTGATTGAGTATTACCAAGGCATCGCGGCTATCGCCTTTGTCGCAGTGCCAGGCGCCAACATCCCAGCCAATAAACCAAGCGGCTCCCACACTCATCAGGCTGGCTCAGCGGGTTTAACTAAACGGGTTTTGCCAGTCAGCAGCTCTTGCATCATGCCTTGTTTTATTTGACGGGTTTTGTTTAGGCGTTGGTCTAAGGTTTGAATTTCCTCATCCATATCACACAAAATTGTGGCAAGAGTCGATTGTTCCTCTTTTGTAGGCAAAGCAATCTCCATACTCCTAAGCGTTCCTAGCGACACAAATTTTTGTATTCCACCATCCATACTATTTGCAAGATAATCTTGAAATACCTTGGACCGTATTAATTGTACTAAAAACTCGCCCAGCACGTTTCTTGGTTTAAAGAGAGCAACGTTTTTGATGCAAAATTCAGGTGCTTGTCGCAAGAGCACTGCACTGCCAACGCTTCCGATCATCGACATAATGACGTCTCCCTTGTCAACTTTGGATCGTTTGTTTATCTCAAACGCATCTTCGAATGAAATCAGAGAAACATCTGTCATATCCAAAACATCGTTAACAATATTTTTTGACGTTACTAAAGGGATGCCATTGCCTTTATATTTCGGCGAGTCATGAGTACCGTCTCGAACATCACAAATCGACGAAAGAGGATAAATCTCCCAATCCTCTGGGATTTCGCCGAGTTCGCTAGGTTTGTAGCCTTTTTTGCGGCCGTTGGGGTGGTGGGCACTCTTTTCAAAACCAAAGGGTGGTAGGCGGGTGCGGCCGGTGAGCAGTTGTTGCATGGTCGCGGTTTTAATCGCCTGCTTTTTCGCAATCAGCTTTTCCAATTCCTGAATCAACGCATCCACATCCGATAAGGCATTGGCTATGGCGGCTTGTTCTTCCATTGAGGGGATAAAAATAGGAGTACTGTTACACCGGTCCTTATTTAAATATGGAAGCGTTGTTTTTGTTGCCACGCTATAAAAATACTTTTCTAACGATAGAAGTAAGCATGCAAGAAAGTAGTTATTTATGTCTTTCGAAGGTAAGAAAGCATGGAGCTGTTGATTGATTACTATCTCAGTTTCAGCAATTGCTACTATGCCAAGTTCACCAACACAAGACATTATTACTGACCCTGCTGGAACAATTTTTGAACCAATAAACTTTGCTTCGGCTTGGGAAATTTTTAACCCCATTTTTGAGGAGTTAACAAGAATACGCCCCTGGAGGTCAGGGGTTGTTATCCAAGGAATATGCCCATCAAATGATCTGGGTTTATTTCTACCTGGGACAATAAAATCGCATATCTCTTGAACTTGCTTAAAACCCCAATCTTCCGGAATGATCCCAACTTCTGTTTTTTTGTATCCAGCCGGCACATTACTTGTGGATGAATCGACTAGATATTTTGCACTAGCTTCTGAAATCCGATTTACAGTCATACCGCCCACTCCAAACCCATCGATTTCAAATGCTCAACGACTTTGGCACTCAATATATCCACCGACTGGGTAATCTGCGGCAATGGTTCGGCATAACGCTCTTCCAAATCTTTCACGCGACTGGCAAGTTGCTGCCCCATACGTTCAATTTCGGCTTGAATGCTGCCTTGCAGTGTGGCTTGCCATTTGTCTTGCACCAATAAGGTTTTTACTTCGTCAATGGTCAGCGTGGCATAGCGTTTAAATACCAATAAGTCGAGCTGGTCTTGTTGCTCTTTGACGGCTTTTTTGGCGCTGGTTTCGCTGTCAAAAAGTTGCTGCACATGCTTTAAGGCTTTGCGCTCGTCGGCATCTTGCGCCAGTTTCAGGCGGGCTTTCACCGAAGCTGCGGTGACTTTGTCTTTGTCGTTCAGTGCTTCAGCGAGTAAGCCGTCTTCTGTACTGTGCTCTTCGATATAACTTTCCAGCTCCTGGCTTAGGCTATCGAGCTCGGCTTGCAGCTGCTCCAGCTTAGTTTGTTCACTGGCAAAAAAGCGCTTAACCAAGAGGCTTGGCGGTAGCAATTCGGCCTTGTATTTGGCTTTGCCGATGACTAAATCAGGGACTTCTTTACTCGCTTTTGCATCGCCTTTGGCGCTAATTAATTCCCGTAGTTTTTTGCCGGCGTCCCAGCCGTCTTGCACCAGTACATACACGTCGTCTTGCATCACCTCGGCCCAATAATCCATCAGCAGCTGGTAGACGTCGTATTTGCTGATGAGCGGGATATTGTCATAGCGACTGAGTAACGCTTCACTGATGCGCTCAATCAGTGCCTTGGGCAGCTCGCTGCCATCGATGCTATCGAGCTTGGCTTCTGCAAACCAATTGGCAAAAGGTGCTGTGGCCATTGTGGCAAAGGCGGTAAATTCGCTGTGGTTTAAAATGGTACTTTTTACATCACGCGCCACGACTTTGGCTTTGAGATAGCCTGGGCGCAGCGGTGCAAATAAGCTGTCGCGCAGACTGGGTAACACTTGCCAGTAGTTGTCGAGGACAGCGACGTCACGCTCTGGAATACCGCCGGCTAAATGGGCGGATAAGTCGTGCAAGTCTTCGCCGTCGCTGCTGTCGATATAACGCGGGATGTTGAGGTTGTAGTCGTTGCCGGCGATTTCACGCAAGCTGACTAAGCGGCTATAGCCTTTGAGCTCCAACTGCTTGGTAAACACATCAACAATTTTGTGGATGTCTTGCGCGCGCAGGCGGTTTTTATTGCCGTCTTTGGCAAAGCCTTTGCTGGCATCGACCATAAAAATGCCGCCCTCAGTTTTGCTTAAATCGAGCGGGTCTTTCAGCATGCGGCTTGCGGCGGTTTCTTTGTCGATAACAATAATACAGGCCGGAATGCCGGTGCCGTAAAACAGGTTGGCCGGTAAACCAATAATGCCTTTGATATACCCTTGCTTGAGCAGGTTTTCACGGATGCGGGCTTCGGCATTGCCGCGAAATAACACGCCATGTGGCAGAATGACCGCGCCTTTGCCAGTGCTTTTTAAGCTTTTGATGATATGCAGTAAAAAGGCGTAATCGCCGTTTTTCTCAGGTGGTACACCCCAGCTAAAGCGTTTGAATTCGTCCTGTTCGGCGTTAATGCCGCTGGTCCAGTTTTTGTTGGAAAACGGCGGGTTGGCGACAGCAAAATCAAAGGTTTTTAGCTCGCCGTTGGTCTCTTTCCATTCAGGTGCAGCCAGCGTATTGCCTTTTGCTATTTTTGCGGTGACGTTGTCGTGCAAAATCATGTTCATGCGCGCCAAAGCGCTGGTGGCGTTATCCATTTCCTGACCGAAAATAGACAAACCGCGCGGCGCTTCGTTGCTGGCTTTTAACAGCAATGAGCCAGAGCCGCAGGTGGGGTCGTAAACTGTGCTGTCCTGGGAGGTGCCGGCATTAATGCCTATTACCTTGGCGAGGATTTTGGAGACTTCCGACGGGGTATAAAACTGGCCCTTGGATTTGCCTGATTCGGTGGCGAAATGGCGCATCAGGTATTCGTAGGCATCGCCGAGCAGGTCGTCGCCATCGGCGCGGTTGCCGGATAAATCCAGTCCTTCAAAGATGCCCACCAACTTGGTTAAGCGGTCGACCATTTCCTTGCCTTTGCCAAGCTTGTCTTCGTCGTTAAAGTCGGCAATGTCGATAACGCTTTTTAAATCGTTTTCTTCAGCCAGTTTGGCGATGATTTTGTTAATGCCTTCGCCGATATTGGGCTTACCCTTGAGGGCGACCATGTCTTTGAAATCGGCGCCAAGGGGCACATCAATCATGGCACTGGGGTCATTTTTGGCTTTGTCGGACACATACTTCATAAACAGCATGGTCAGTACATAGTCTTTGTATTGGGACGCATCCATACCGCCACGCAGTTCGTCGCAGCTCGCCCACAGGGATGAATAGAGTTCGGTTTTTTTGATTGCCATGGTGACTGTGTATTCCCTTTACAAAAACTTGGGCCGATGCCGTGATATCGTGGCACCGGCTTGTGAGGATGGGGTAAGTGCGCATACCTTACCAGCAAAATGGCACTCGGCGAAGTGTGGGCATAGCAAGCTGTTTGGTTAATCAACAAATTTGTGAAAGTCGGGAGTCTGTGAGCGAATAGCGAAGATGGATGACATAAAGCAAGCGCCTCACTCAAATTGGGATACAAGGCTGCTAAGAGGCTTAATCCATTAACCGTCGATTCGCCTTAGTGACGAATATCCACTCTGATGAATTGCTTTACCTCATGTTAATGATTTCAATATGTTGACTTTATTGATGTTTTCCTACAAAGCTCAGGCTTTATCTGTGAATTGTAATGACATATATCACAGCTGGTCTTGGGGCTCCTGCTCCAAGATGGAAGGTCACTTTATTTCTGGTTATGCCGATGGTTTGAATAAGCCAGAGACACCTATTGATCTCAAAGATGATGCCGCCAAGGAGGCTTTAGGTTTCCTAGAGCAACACTCAGAGACTAAGCAACGTTTTGATAAAGTCGCTAAGCTAATTGAAGGGTATGAGTCTCAGAACGGCATGGAACTACTGTCAACGGTTCATTGGGTTGTGACACAAGAGTCTGATACTGCACTGTCTGCTGAAGAGTTAGTTAAGTTGGTCCATAGCTGGAATGCGAGAAAGGCCGCAATGAAACCCGCTCATATTCTTGCAGCTTGGGAACGCTTATGTGAACAAGGCTGGCTGCAGTTAAAAGCACAAGTTTGATTTGTTGTTCGTTGAAGCGACCTAATAGTGTTAAGCCTCTTTAGTGAGGCTTTTTTATTCGTTTTTTTTGGATGAGGCGTGCAGGACTAATGGTTTTGTATAATTTTTACTAAAAATATGATCTTAGTGGCTGGCAAAGGTTAATTCTTATCGTGTAGCATGTAGCAAATTCAAGCTTGCGTAAGGATTACCATGCTTATACCTTCCCGATTTAGTGTGATGCTATTCAAATTTTATCTCGAGTTTTTGTTTAAGGATATGAAATCTGATAAACAAATAAAATATAAAAATTCATATCAGTCTATTTACTGACAAAGGATGTCAGTTCTTTATTTATAGTGCGTATAAGATGAAAAGGAATAGTGAATTCTTATGGCTGATTTAACACGGAGCCGTTCGGCAGAGCGTTTAATTGATATTCTTATTGAATTACAAACACATGGGGCAGTCAATCGTTTCCATTTAATGGAGAAATTCAATATCACGGAGCGTACGGCTTATCGTGATTTAAATATGCTATCTTCATTTATCGAATGCTGCGGAGCTGGTGAATATCGGCTTACTCATCCAAAAACTCCTCTTCTACATAACCCATTGGCTAAACTGCTAGATGCTGATACATTTTTTCCTGACAGAAATGAACTTTTTTGGAAACGCTTGGAGAAGCGGGCCTCAGATGAGCATATTCGTGTTTTGCACCTTCCCGCTGAACATTCGGCAAAAAACGACTTACAAAAGTACTTACATTTAATTGAGGATGCTATTCAAAAAAATTGTGTGTGCGACATTTTTTATAAAAATACAACTCGTGTTGTGCATCCATACAAGCTCGTCAACCAGAAAAGTATTTGGTACTTGATGGCTACAGAAAGTGGAAAGTTAAAGTCGTTTTCTTTAAGTAAAATAAATTGGTTGGCGAAAAAAAATGAACACTTTATGGTTAATAATTCGATACTTTCTTTGATTAATGAATATCAAGACCCTTGGGTTAGTGAGGAAATTTTTGAGGTACAGTTCCGTATTAGTCACAGTATTTCTGATTACTTTACTAGACGAGATTTATTGCCAAAACAAGAACTCTTATTTAAAGATGAAAATGGCGAAACTTGGCGATGTAGAGCGGCACATAAGAGTCAAATAATGCCCTTAATTTTATTTTGGTTGCCGAATATCGAAATACTGAAACCTGAATGGTTAAAAATGGATTTTTTAAATATGTTGCGTAGTTACTTGGCTGTAAAAAATGACTACATTTGTGAGCTACAACTCGATAAATAGTTGAACAAGGAGATATGGATCATGGCATTACCTTTCATTATTTGGGGTGCAGCTGCTGCCGCAGCTGCAGTGGGGGCAAAAAAAGCCTATGACGGTTACGAAAAAAAATCGCAAGCCGAAGATATATTAGAAGACGCGAGGCATTTGTATAAACGGCACAAAGAAAGCTTTGATAAGACTGAGTCAGATATGCTGAAAAGTTTAGATAACTACGGTTATACCAAATTGAGTATCGGCAAAGATTTCGGCGAGTTTGAGAGAATAGTCAAAGATCTGATTCCTCGTCTGAAAGAAGATCAGAAAAAGGCTCTGAATATAGGAATTCCGCAGCATAGTATTAATAAAATTCAGGATTTAAGTATATCCGCGGTCGGATATTTAGGAACTATGACTGGTGCTGGGGCTGTTGGTGTGGCAGCTGGTTTTGCTACTTATGGTGGAGTTATGACTTTAGGGGCTGCTTCTACAGGAACGGCTATTACATCACTCTCTGGTGCAGCAGCATACAATGCCACCATGGCTGCGCTTGGTGGCGGCTCTCTAGCAACAGGTGGTTTAGGTATGGCGGGAGGCTCTTTGGTACTAGGTAGTGCAGTTGCTGCTCCAATTCTGCTTATTGCAGGTTGGGCTTACAATAGCCACGCTGAAAAGGCGTTCGATAGCGCCTGTCAAACCACCCTTGAGGTGGACTCTGCGGTAGAAAAAATGACTTTAGCAGAATCTCGTCTGAATGAAATCAAGGAATATGTGGATCGCCTTAATCTACACGTTAGAGAAATATGTGCAGTTTTCGTTAATCATTATTTTGAGCCTTTGAAATTTATGCATGCTGAAATGAACAAAGGTAAATTAAATAATGTGTCTGATGACATTATAAGACTAGTTGGGGATGGCTTCGAGTTAGCTGGGATCATAACCGATATTGTTACGAAACCATTGTTCAAACCAGTAATACAAGAAAATGATGAGATTGTTATTACAGATGGAGTAATCCAAGAACAAACGGATAGCAACGGTATGAAGATGCTAAATAAAGAGGTTCTAGATGAGGAGTTGAGAGTGTCAGCCACTAAATTCAGAAAGTTTAGTATTTAATTAATCTTAGCAGGGCGTTTAAGCCCTGCGTTGCCATAAATCGGACAGAATGAAATGAATGCCACTAAATTTGATTGGACTGAAGAGTTGCATCAGACAGTAGTGAAAAGCCTGACTACCTCATTTGGTTTGGATTTTCTTCTACTGAACGATAAGGATGGTGGTGATGTTAATACCATTCACAATGTGCGCCAAGGAGTATATGCAACAGATGTAGAACGTGAACGCTATAAGCAACGTGAGGGATATAATTCGCATCATTACCATAGCCACGAAAACTACATTGCTACCAACCGAGTTGGAAAAACGGCACACGCGGAAGGTACACTGCGTGATCAGTATACTGGCGAGTATTTTGTTGCTAATGGCAATAAGAACCTTGACCATGTTATTTCCGCTAATGAGATCCACAATGATTCAGGTCGAATTCTTGCTGAGTGTGATGGTGCAGATCTTGCGAATCATTCTTCTAATCTTGTCTTCACTAGTGAATCGTTAAATAAGGCCAAAAAAGCGAAAACGATGGATTCTTTTATCCATGGGTTACAAGAGCAATATGCTGAAACAAAAAAAGACATTGCACAATTACGTAGTAAACCTACATTAACGGATGAAGAACAAAAACACCTTAATAAGCTGGAGAATAAAGCTGCTGCTGACTTTAAAAAAATGAAAGCAGCTGATCAAAATGCTCGCGAACAATATAATTCAACTATCAATAAAGAATATTACACTAGCAGTAAGTTCGCTAAAGAAGTTACTAGTGCCACGTTAAATAATGCTGTTCGCATGGGAACACGACAAATGTTGGGGCTGGTTTTGGCGGAGATCTGGTTTGAATTGCGCGAACGAATCCCAGTGATATTTGAGAGGCACCGTAAAGCTTTTGATGCGGGAGATTTTCTAGATGAAATTAAAGAAGCATTTCATGCTATTTGGTTGCGGATACAAGCAAAATTTAGCTCCTTTCTAATTTCGTTTAAAGATGGGGCAATAGGCGGCATACTGTCTAGTGTCACAACAACGCTTTTAAATATTATTTTTACCACGAAGAAGATGATTGTGCGGTTGATTCGCGAAATGTGGAATAACTTAGTGCAGGCTTTCAAAATTATAGTCTTTAACCCTGATGATTTATCACCAGGGCAGTTAACTAAAGCGGTATGTAAGCTTCTAGCCGCAGGTGTTGCTGTAGCTGTGGGGGTGATAATTAATGAAATGTTGGCAAAAATTTTCATTTTCCCTTTCGGTCCAGAACTTGCTGCTTTTTGTAGTGCGTTGGCCACAGGTTTATTAACTTTGGTAATGGGGTATTTTCTTGAACATAGTGAGTTAATGAAAAAAGTTTGGGCATTTTTGGATAACTTTAAAAGTAAATACCAGTTGGCACTGGAGTATTATCAACAGATTAACGCAGAACTGGATCGTTATTTATCGGAGCTTTATGCTATTGAATTTTCTATTGATGTGTCTGAGTTGGAACATTTTACCCAACATCTGAAGGCAGTAAATTGTGAAATTGAACGTGGCCTATTACTACATGCAGAAGTTAAGCGGCGCAATATCACGCTCCCATTTGAATCAGGGAATATCGATTCCGTACGCAATTGGCTAAGTAAGCTATGACTTTAAGTCCAGAATTTCCCTGTAACCAGTGTGGAGCCTGCTGTCGTAACGTAGGCAGCGCAATTGAAACCCAGTTTCTCGATCGAGGTGACGGCATTTGTCAGTACTATCATGCAGAATCAAAATTATGCACAATATATGAATCACGCCCGCTGATTTGTCAGATTAATAAACAATATCTGCTGAATTACAAGACTCAATATAGTTGGCTGGAGTTTATTGAACTAAATCGTGAAGCTTGTCTAATTCTGGAAAGGTTATAAAACAAGGCTAAATGAACTTGATAATTTATGATGGTGCTGAATACATTTTATTCAAGGTGTTTTTAACACCATCATTCATTAATATACCATCAAATTAATATTAGATTAGCCCGTTGTTTGCCTCATCTTATTAATTATTTTTCCAAATGCATTGTCAAGATGAACGCTCTCATCTGTATCTATATATTGTGGGAGTACATATGCATTTTCATTTTCAATTTTATCAATATCAATTATCATTTTCTTCTTTGAAAATAGCCCTCCTGCGTTAATTTCTAAAAGATTTCCTGGAAGAACTTTTGCCGAGTAACCTAAACTTTTTACAGCATCTAGGCATGAGTTAAATAACTGTTTTTCACTACTTTTAAAGTATACGCGTTTACGATCGTACATATTTCATCCTTAATGATTAGTTCCGTATTGATTAATTGTAATTCTTTAAAAATCAGTTAAGACTATAATGTGTAACTCAATAAAATTGCAATAAGTTAATTTAATTTATTTCCAAAAAGTGAATTGTTGATAATATTATTCAAATATATCGACAATTTTTCTAGCGCTTCCCTTCGCTCATCGAAATAATCATGCTGGTTATAAATCCCTTCAACACCCTTTAGTTTGTGGTTAAGGCAACGCTCTGCAACGTGCCCTGGCGTTCCTTGTTTTGCAAGAAGGGTGCGGCAGGTACGACGTAGATCGTGCACAGTGAAGTGGGGCATATCACCCATTAAGTTTGGGGGCTGTTTTTTCTTACCAGCTTCGTGGCCAAATAGTTTAGTGATTGCTCGGTTTAGCGTATCAGGGCCCATATGGGGATTTTTACTGGAGCGTCTGCTTGGGAAGACATACTCGGAGTCATGTGCTCTAATTTTTAACTCATATAACCATCCCATCACGATGGGAGGCAATGGAATCGCAATACCCACACCTGATTTGCTTCTGTCTTTGGACAGATTCCACACCTTTTTATCAAGATTAAACTCCCTCCAAGGCGCTTCAGCCAACTCAGACTTACGTACTCCCAATGTAATCAGTAGTGCACAGGCTAGATAGTTGTCACGGCTAAAGCTGTTACTATTTTCCCTAGCGATTTTAAAAAACGTGGTGACTTCCTCTAGCGTTAAAGCGCGGTCTTTACTTTTTTCTAAGCCACCAGCATCTGATATAGAAAATGCACTTGCGGGATTTGCGCCAAGCAGATCCAGCTTTATGCCGTGATTAAAAAGCTGCTTGCAGTACATTAGAGCATCGTTAGCTATTGCTGGGCGGTTAGTGGCTGCAATGGCTTGTAATACAGCCTTTATGTCTCTGGCTGTGACGCTATCGACGTTGAAGCTGCCTATATGGGGAGCAATGTCTTTACGGTAGATACGTTCGGGGATTTCGTGGTGCTTGAGTCTTTTAACGTTACCTAAATGCCAATCGGCAAAGAGATCATCAACGGTTTTGATTTGGGATTGCTCTGCACGTTTTTTGGCTATGAGTGGGTCGAGACCATCGCGAAACTGTTTCATTTTGGTAGCAGCTTCCGCACGCGCATCCGCAAGAGACATATCACTGTATTTTGCTAAGGTCATTTCCTTGCGTTTGGATTGCGCCGTGTAACGGAGCATCCAATATGGAACGCCAAGCTTTGGGACAACAAAATACAGACCGGCTCCATCTGCATACCGGCCAGGTTCTCCTTTAGCCTTGGACTCAATCTCTTTTACTGTTAGGTTTCCCATAAATCCATTCCCCATCATGACCTTAAGGTTGCTTTTATGAAAGTCAATAATACCCACCACTGACGATCGGGATTATTGTAGCATACCCACCAATATACCCACCATATAGCGGTGGGTATTGGTGGTATGGATGGATGTTAGTAGACGGGTTAAATGTTAAAGTTGATTAAAAACAATGGTTAATGATGTTTGGTGGATGACTGTGGAAATCATTCCACGTTTTGGATCTGTTCGCGCATTTGTTCAATGAGCACTTTGAGCTCGACTGCGGCGGCGGTGATTTCGGTGCTGATGGATTTTGAGGCGAGGGTGTTCGATTCGCGGTTAAATTCCTGCATCATAAAATCTAAGCGACGGCCTTCGCTGCCGCCTTTTTTGAGGATGCGGCGCGCTTCGGTGACGTGTGCTTCGAGTCTGTCCATCTCTTCGGCCACATCTTGTTTTTGTGCTAACAGGATCATCTCCTGCTCGATGCGGGCAGGGTCGAGTTCACCTTTGATTTCCGCGAGGCGATTGGTGAGTTTATCGCGTTGATATTCCATCACTTTAGGCATGTGCTCGCGCACGATAGCGATTTGTTCTTCGACGCCTTCTAAACGGCTTAACAACATTTCTTTAATCGCGGCGCCTTCGCGGCCACGGGCTTCGATAAACTGATCTATTGCTAAATCGAAAGCCGTTAATAACTCGGCCCCAATTGCATCCATATCTTGCTCTGAGCTTGAGAGCACTCCTGGCCAGCGCAAAATGTCGGTGAGGTTGACTTCGCCTTGTCCGGCTTCTTGCTTTAGCCAACTGGCCGCGTCGAGCAGCTGTTTAGCTAATCCTTGATTTAATTTAAGTTCGTTATTGCTATTGTCGGCTAACTCATAGCGTAAGTTGACTTCAACTTTACCGCGGCTTAAACGTTTACGCAGGCGGTCGCGCAGCACTGGCTCGAAACTGCGAAATTGTTCGGGTAAGCGCAGATAAGTTTCGAGATAACGTTGGTTAACTGAGCGAATTTCCCAAGAGGCGGTGCCCCATTGTGCTTTGTGCTCGATGCGAGCGTAGGCTGTCATGCTTTGGATCATGGGATTGTCCTAATGGTTGAATCGTCATATTGATAGGCGATTATAGAGTCAATGGCTTTAGGATTAAAGGCATACAGTATACTGCGAAGGGAAAGCTGGTGTTGTAAATGGCGGAGTTTGCCAGAGAATGGCCCTAGGCATGGCATCCTCAGGCACAAATCCCTATAATATGCAGCCAAAATCGGTCAATGACTCAGAATACAGGAATCTCGCATGCGTCCAAGTAACAGAACGCCAGCACAAACACGTCCCATCACTATCACTCGCCAGTTTACGGCCCATGCCGAAGGTTCTGTGTTAGTGGAGTTTGGCGAAACCAAAGTACTTTGTACCGCCAGTTTTACTGAGGGTGTGCCACGTTTCCTTAAAGGTCAGGGACAAGGCTGGGTGACGGCGGAATACGGTATGTTGCCACGTTCAACCCACAGTCGTATGGACCGTGAAGCGGCTCGCGGTAAGCAATCTGGTCGTACTCAAGAGATCCAGCGTCTGATTGGCCGTGCACTGCGTGCTTGCGTCGATATGAAAGCCCTTGGTGAAAACACTATCGTTATTGATTGTGATGTGATCCAAGCCGATGGCGGTACTCGTACCGCATCTATCACAGGTGCCTGTGTGGCTCTTGTGGATGCACTGAACTGGGCTCGTGGTAAGGGCATTATCAAGTCTAACCCACTGAAGTTTTTGATTGCTGCGGTCAGCGTAGGTATCTACAACGGTGAAGCGATCAGCGATCTTGAATATGTGGAAGACAGCGCGGCCGAAACCGATATGAACGTAGTTATGACGGAAACCGGTAAGATTATTGAAATTCAAGGTACGGCCGAAGGTGAGCCGTTTAGCCATGAAGAATTGATTGAGCTACTCGGATTGGCGAAGAACAGTATTCGTGAAATCGTCGATGTGCAGAAAGCCGCATTGAATTAATTGTTGTTGATAAGAAGCCCCGTTATGGGGCTTTTTATTAAATCAATATTGCTATAACCCAATAAAAATAGAACGTTAAAGTCGTAAGGAGAGATTGTGAAAGCCTATCAACGTGAGTTTATTGAATTTGCCCTAGAGCGTCAGGTACTGCGATTCGGTGAGTTTACCCTTAAATCGGGCCGTATCAGTCCTTATTTCTTTAATGCGGGTTTATTCAATACTGGACGAGACCTTGCGCGTTTAGGACGTTTTTACGCGGCGGCGTTAGTGGATTCAGGCATAGAATACGATCTGTTGTTTGGCCCGGCTTACAAAGGTATTCCGATTGCGACCACGACTGCGGTGGCCTTGTGCGAACACCATGATATCGATATTCCCTACTGCTTTAACCGTAAAGAGAAAAAAGATCACGGTGAAGGCGGCAGCTTAGTCGGTAGCGAGCTTAAAGGTCGTGTAATGTTGGTGGACGATGTGATCACCGCAGGTACGGCGATTCGTGAGTCGATGGAAATCATCGAGGCCCATCAGGCGCAGCTGGCTGGCGTATTAATCGCGCTGGATAGACAAGAGAAAGGCAAGGGCGAACTGTCGGCCATCCAAGAGGTTGAGCGTGATTTTGGCTGCGGTATTGTGGCGATCATCAAGCTTGCCGATCTGATCAGCTACCTGTCAGAAAAACCGGGTATGGAAGTGCAATTGGCAGCGGTAAGCCAGTACCGTGAGCAGTATGGCATCGAGGCATAATGAGGTTATAAACCGCTAAAACAAAAACGCTGCGATTCAATAAGAATGGCAGCGTTTTTTTATGCCCTGATTAAATCTAACAGCTTATTTGGATTGATTTAAAAACTCGGCACGGGTGGCGGGGTTAGATTTAAAAATGCCCCCTAAGGCGGTGGTCGTGGTGGAGCTGGTGGAGTCCATCACGCCGCGGGATTTGACGCAGTAATGCACCGCATCCATTTTCACGGCTACGTCTTTGGTTTCGAGCAAGGTTTGCAAGGCAACTAACACTTGCTGAGTTAAGCGCTCTTGCACCTGTGGACGCTGGGAGAAGAACCGCACTATGCGGTTAATCTTTGATAAACCGATAATTTTCTTACGTGGAATATAAGCGATCGTCGCTGTGCCATCGATAGTGACTAAGTGATGCTCACAGGTACTGGTCAGGCTGATATCCTGCACGCGCACCATCTCATCGAAGCCCATTTTGTTATCAATGACAGTGATCTTCGGGAAATTTTCATAGTCTAAGCCGGAGAATATTTCGTCGACATACATTTTGGCGATGCGGCGTGGAGTATCGGCAAGACTGTCGTCGGAAAGATCCAGCGACATTAATGTCAGGATTTCCTTCATATGGAATTCAATCTTGTCCTTACGCTCTTCAGGCGTAAACACATTGGGGAGCATGGGGGTTTCAAGTCCGCGTTCTTGTAGGGCGGCTTGTACTTTTACTGCTGCTTCACTTAATGCCATCTTATCCTCCACTACTGCAGTAGCGGCTATCACTGAAAACCTAGCACCCTAAACTGAGTTTGTACAATGGGTGAACTCAGGTACAAATCGACTGGTTCTTATCTGGGTAAGAACAAGGTGGGGGAGAATAGCGCGAATTGCGGATAATTCATACCAAAAAACGCTCACGCTGAAGATGAAAAAGCCGATAGTCCTTATCGATTATCGGCTCCTCTGGGTGCTAAAACATCATTATCTTGATGAAGATAATAGGGCGTGTTGACGTTTCAGGGTTATTTTTGCGGCAATGTGGCTGGCTTTTATGCAAGGCAAAGTCCGTGCAGTGTAGTTATTCTACATAAACGGACGATAACGCGGCAGAAAAGCCAGCCAAATGCCGCCCGAAGGGTTCGTCTGGCAAGCCCTTGCTCTGACTTTCTGTCATAAGAGCCGCTCGTCATTTGAGTAGAATAACGACACATCATTCCTCGTTTCGCTAGCACGTGCTTGCCAGAGCTAACAAAATTTAATCTCGAAACGTCAACATGCTCTAGTTATTTTAGTGAGTGCTAAAGTTTTAAGTTGGTTTTTAAGAAGCTCAGCATCTGATCGTAATACTTGGCTCTATGCTCATCGTTATAAAAACCGTGGCCTTCGTTATCCATCACCAGTTTTTGATAGGGATAATTATGGGCTTTGAGGGCTTTTTCGAGTGATTCGAGTTGTTCAATCGGCGCTCGCTCATCGTCACCACCGTGCACCAGTAAAAGGTTCGCTTTTAATTTAGCAACGTTCTCAGAGGGAGACATGGCTTTTAGGGTGGCTGTGTCTTGGCCAAGCACGTCCTTAAGATAGCTTGTGCCTGAACGTGTTCTGGCGACGTCACCTTCATCAAACATCAACTCCAGATCATACACACCGGCAAACCCAACCGCGCATTTAAACATATCGGGTGCTAATACGGCGCTTTGTAGTGCGCTATAGCCGCCAAAGCTACCTCCTGCGATACACACCCGTTCCTTATCGGCAAAGCCTTGATCAATCACATATTGAGTTGCATCGATAATATCGTGCTGAATATCCGATCCCCACTTTTGATAGCCTGCTTGCTCGAAACGCTCGCCATAACCACCTGAGCCACGGAAGTTAACCTGCAACACCGCCATACCATTTTGAGCAAGTAGTTGGTTTTGTGGGTCAAAACCCCACCAGTCACGAATGCCATGGGGACCACCATGGGGATTCACGACCAAAGGGAGATTTTTGGCTTCTTTGCCGAAGGGTAAGGTTAAGTAGCCATGGATTTTCTGGCCATCACGGTTGGTGAAACTAATAGGTTTAACCTCCGCCATTTGCTCTGGGTCGAGCCATTTGCGGGCGGTGGCTAGATACTCTAGCTTGAGCTTTTTCGTATCAAACACATAGTAATCACCGGGATTGCGGTCGTTAAATGCAATCACCACCAGTTGCTCACCATTACGGGTTTCGCTGACAATCCGTACTTGATGCCCGGGTAGAGCTGCAATTAAATCCTTGAGTAGTTTGGCGTGGCTATCGTTGTTATCGACAAAGGCATAACTGGGATAGCCATTTTCAAATTCAACGGCATACAGCTGCTTATTGGTGCCATTGATCCAGAAGTTGCTGGGATCAACCACCTCATCTTGAATGATCTCGGCCTTCTCGCCTGTTTCGAGGTTGATGCGATAGACGCCTAAGGTTTCAGTACCCTTGCGACCGGCAGCATAGATGATATTTTTATTATCAGCGAAAGAGATAGGCGTAAAATCACTTAAGCCAAGGTTAAGTTTATCGGTGTTTACCCATTCGCCATCTTTGCGGTAAAAGACTTTAGTGATATTTTTGCCATCTTCCCCTGCCACAAAGCGGACTTCACCCTCATGGTCTGTCATAAAGCGTGCTCGGCCAATGGGGGAGCCTGTTATACGTTTACGAACCCCGCTAAAAAGGTCTACGCGGTAAACATCCTGAAGTGTTTCACTAAAGTTCGGGGCACCACCCCATGGGATCGCATTGACTAACATATAACGCTCGTCATCAGGCAGGGGATCGAGAATAAAGGCGGTAGCACTTATAGGTGTATTTTTCTTGAGATTCGAGCCGGTTTGTTGCTCGCCGCTGTTATAACCAAATAAATATTTAGGGCGAGAACCATCGGCGTTGACCGCCATTAATTCGCCGTAGTATTGGGGCACATCGGTCCAGCCCTTAAGGTATTCTTTTGCCAGCACAATGCGTTCGCTATTGGCCCACTCATAGGTGCCTACCTGTGCATTACTTGGAAAGCGAATCGCATTCAGCAGTTTTTTGGTTTGAGCATCCAATACTATAAGTACATTTTTACCCTCGACACTGGTAATTGCACTTAAGTATTTACCAGTAGGAGATATTTTTACGTTCGCGTATTCATCGCCTCGGCTAAATAATTGGGATTGTGATAGGGCATTTGTCGCCGAGGTTTCGGCCGCGAATGTGCTGAAAGACATAATAGGCAAGCAAATTACGGCCAATGCAGCAAATGGCAAAGATTTCATCTGACATCCTTGTAATATTATTGTGGTTTTTGTTTTGAAAATGTTTATTTGAGATTAAAACAAAAGAAATACCGATACAAGAAGTAGGGGATAAAAGAAAGGACGGTGATTACCGTCCTTTGTATTGAAAAATCATTAGCTTTGTAACAGCTGATGCTGAATAAAGCGCCACTGTTCATCGAAGTGCTGCGTTGGTTTGAGTTTAAACTCGCTGCGCACAAATTGGGCGATTCGCCCTTCGGCGAAGGCTAATAGCAAATTAGCTAAAATAGCCTCATCTAAATTAAAGCCTTTCCCTTCACGTAGGGTTTTTTCCCGCAGAATTTGCTTGAGTTGGGTTTCAATTTTGGCAAATAGGGTGCTGATACGACTGCGTAGACGCTCGTTTTCACCTAAGAGTGCATCGCCATTGAGTACCCGAGAGATCCCAGGGTTGCGCTCGGCGAAAATCAACAGCAGTTGTAGCACTAATTGGCAACGTCTCATGGTGTCTTTTTCATCGTCCATGATGATGTTGATGCGGGAGAGTAGTGACTCTTCAATAAACTCAATTAACCCTTCAAACATCCGCGCCTTACTCGGAAAGTGGCGATAGAGTGCAGCTTCCGATACACCGACCTCAGAGGCGAGTTTAGCGGTGGTAATACGTTGTCCTGGACTGGTTTCTAGCATTTGCGCTAGGCATTGCAGTATGTGTTCACGACGATTAATTTTTGGGCTTACAGCCATTGCAGTATCCTTGCTCAATATCGATGCTGGTTATTTAGTGCCAGAATGGCCAAATCCACCTTCACCACGATCTGAGCTGTCGAACTCATCAACGAGTTTGAATTGTGCTTGTACTACAGGAACAAACACGAGTTGTGCGAGACGATCACCAATTTCTAACGTAAATGGGGTATCGCTGCGGTTCCAGCAAGAAACCATCAAGGGACCTTGATAATCTGAATCGATAAGCCCAACCAGATTACCGAGTACGATACCATGCTTATGACCAAGGCCTGAACGGGGCAGGATCACGGCGGCAAGGCCTGGGTCTGCCACGTGGATGGCGATGCCCGTCGGGATTAACTGAGTCTCACCTGGGGCTATCGTCATTGTGGTATCTATCATGGCGCGAAGATCCATTCCCGCGCTGCCAGGCGTGGCATAGGCGGGCAAGGGGAATTCAGAACCAATACGGGAATCGAGGATCTTTAATTCAATCGGTGTTTTCATTTATTTTGTTTTTTCTTTCACTATCAACGAAAGTAATTGCCGAGCCAACGTGAGCTTATCGGTAGCAGGCAAATCTTGACTCCCCTGCGGCCAGAATACACGCAGGGCATTGGCATCGGCATTAAAGCCAAGGCCAGCAACGGATACATCGTTTGCGGCGATCATATTCAAGTTTTTGCGTTTGAGTTTATCGCGGGCGTAGGTTTCTACATCATGGGTTTCGGCGGCAAATCCCACCACAAAAGGACGGGTTGCCAAGCTTGCGACCGTCGCTAAGATATCAGGATTCCTCACCAGCGCAAGTTGCATTTCTTCGGCGGACTTTTTGATCTTACAGTCCGCAATATCACTGACGCGATAGTCGGCAACCGCCGCGCAGCCAATGAAAATATCTTTTTTATCAACATTATCCATCACAGCGTCGAGCATGTTTTGCGCGGATTCGACATTGATTCGCGTCACCCCCTCAGGGGTGGCTAAATTTACTGGACCTGAGACCAAGGTCACAGCGGCGCCCATGTCGGCGGCGGCTTTAGCTAAGGCGAATCCCATCTTGCCTGAGCTGTGATTAGAGATATAACGCACCGGATCGATAGCTTCGCGGGTTGGTCCTGCGGTAATGAGCACCGACTGGCCCGCTAGCGGCTGAGTTTCCTGTTCAGCATAGACATCTTTTGTTGCAAAAAAGCGACTGGCTAATTCTGCGATTTCTAACGGTTCGAGCATACGGCCAGGGCCTACTTCGCCGCAGGCTTGGCTGCCGCTGGCGGGGCCCCACAGGGTATAACCTCGGCCTTGTAAACTCGCTAAATTGGCTTGGGTTGCGACATTGCGATACATCTGTTGATTCATCGCGGGGCACAGGGCTATCGGCGCTTCGGTCGCAAGACAAGTGGTGGTGATAAGCTCATCCGCCATGCCCGCATTGATACGGGCCAGTAAATTCGCGGTGGCGGGGGCAATAATCATCAAATCCGCCCAGCGCGCGAGCTCGATATGTCCCATTGCCGCTTCGGCAGCCGGATCGAGTAAACTTGATGCCACGGGATGGCCTGATAAGGCTTGCAGAGTGAGAGGGGTAATAAATTCCATGGCGCTTTGACTCATCACCACGCGCACATCAAAGCCGCGTTCTTTTAAGCGGCGCACTAAATCCGCACTTTTGTAGGCCGCTATGCCGCCACCAATACCCAGTAGGACGTTTTTCGTTATCAGGCTCACAGACATCATCCGAGATTGAAATAATGTCGCCAACCATACCACAAAGCGACTAATTGGCGTGACTGTCCCAGTTCAAAAAAATCTCGTCCATACTTGTCTAAAGTGAAAATTCGCGCTGACAGGGAGGTCGTATGGCGATTAAGGATTGGCCCGAGGGCGAAGGCCCGCGGGATAAATTACTAGTAAAAGGCGCCGCCCATCTCTCGGATGCAGAATTACTGGCCGTTTTACTGCGAAATGGGCTGAGCGGTTTGAATGCGGTCGACCTTGCGCGCTCACTCATTCATGAATTTGGTGGATTAAGAAGCTTACTTTGCGCACCAAAGCATCAGGTGTGTCGACTTCCGGGCGTGGGACCTGTAAAATACGCCCAGCTTCAAGCCGCGGCTGAATTAGCGAGGCGTGTGGCACAAGAAAACCTGCAGAGAGGTCAGGTTTTGACAAATCCCGATTTAACTCGGGATTATTTAATGAGACAATTAGCTGACCGCTCCTATGAAGTGTTCGCAATTTTGCTGCTGGATAGCCAGCATAGAGTGATTCAATTCGTCGAATTATTCCGCGGAACAATAGATTCAGCTTCGGTGTATCCACGTGAAGTGGTGAGCCTAGTGCTGGAGAAAAAGGCTGCTGCCGTCATAGTGTGTCACAATCATCCGTCTGGTATTGCCGAGCCCAGTCAGGCTGACAGACGAATAACTGAGCGATTAAAAAATGCGTTAGCAACCATAGACGTATCCTTACTGGACCATATGGTTGTTGGTGATCGAGAGATAGTTTCCTTCGCGGAACGAGGCTGGATTAATTAATCTAACGCTTGATCTTACCTCTATGATCGTGTATAAAATGCGCCCTCTTTGTGCCTCGGGCGACGGCCATACGAGGTACATTAATGCTCGAGCGTTAAAATTGTTTTTTGGAGAAGACTGACATGTCAAGAGTATGCCAAGTTACTGGCAAGAAGCCGATGGTTGGTAACAACCGTTCGCACGCAAAAAACGCGACCCGTCGTCGTTTTTTACCTAACCTGCAAAACCACCGTTTCTGGTTAGAAGAAGAAAAACGTTTCGTA
Organism: Shewanella sp. GD04112; assembly: GCF_029835735.1. Lineage (NCBI taxonomy): Bacteria > Pseudomonadati > Pseudomonadota > Gammaproteobacteria > Alteromonadales > Shewanellaceae > Shewanella > Shewanella sp. GD04112. The sequence goes on along the minus strand of NZ_JAOEAL010000001.1, from coordinate 4,449,271 downwards.
CAGTTACGTGTATCTACTAAAGGTATCCGTCTGATCGATAAGAAAGGTATTGAAGTTGTTGTTGCTGAACTTCGTGCCCGTGGCGAGAAGGTGTAATAGATCATGGCTAAAGCTAAAGGTAATCGTGAGAAGATCAAATTAGTTTCTACAGCTAAAACTGGTCACTTCTACACAACTGAAAAAAACAAGCGTAACATGCCAGAAAAAATGGAAATCAAAAAATTTGATCCAGTTATTCGTCAGCACGTTATCTACAAAGAAGCAAAAATCAAGTAATCCTTGTTTAGTGTTTCGAGAAAAGCCCCTTATCTAAGGGGCTTTTTTTTGGTCTTTTTTTGGCTTCAAGTCATCAAGTTGAGATAAATCTGTCCCATACTTGGCCAGTGCAGCTAAATCACATCGAGTTAAAAAAATGTGATCATTTATCAAAAATGCAATTTTTTGAAAATATAAGCACTTTATTGTATTAAAACTGCATTTTAATGAGAATAAATTCTTTATTGGTGAATTAAAATGCAATACTATACGCGTGTTTTAGTCATTCACTCCTGGTGTGTCATGTTGGCATTGCCAGCTCAAATATGAGGTGTAAACAACGCGTGCGTACCACTGAACTGGTTGATGGATTTCGTCATTCTGCCCCTTACGTCAATGCCCATAGAGGGAAAACCTTTGTGGTGATGTTGGGTGGCGAGGCTTTAGCACAAAATCAATTTCGCGGCATTTTGAATGACGTGGCGTTGTTACACAGTTTGGGTATTAAAGTGGTGTTGGTGTATGGCGCGAGGCCGCAAATCGATGCAGCGTTAGCCGCCAATGGGATTGAACCCGCCTACCACGAAGGTGTACGTATCACGGATGAAGACTCACTCAAAGTCATTAAGCAAGTCGCGGGTGCATTACAGTTTGATATTACCGCGCGTTTATCGATGAGTTTAAGCAATACGCCGATGCAAGGTGCGCAAATTAACTTAGTCAGCGGTAACTTTGTGATTGCTCAGCCACTGGGCGTCGATAATGGTGTGGATTTTTGTCTAAGCGGCAAAGTGCGCCGTATCGATACTCAAGGGCTTAAGCGTCAGCTCGATAACCACTGTATCGTGTTGATGGGGCCGATTGCTGCATCCGTCACTGGCGAAAGCTTTAACCTCACGGCCGAAGAGATTGCCACTCAGGTTGCTATCAAGCTTAAGGCCGACAAGATGATTGGCTTTAGTTCGCAAAATGGCATCCTCGATCGCAATGGCGATGTGATTGCCGAATTAATGCCAAATGATGCGCAAAATATTCTGACTAAACTTGCTGAGCAAGGTTCTGCCTGTGTGGGCACGATGGCTTTCCTCAAGGCGAGTATTGATGCGTGCCGTAATGGGGTACCCCGTTGTCATTTGGTTAGCTATCTTGATGATGGTGCCTTGCTGCAGGAGTTGTTCTCCCGCGAAGGCATAGGCACGCAAATCGTGACAGAAAGCGCTGAGCGCCTGCGCCGCGCATCGATTAGCGATATTGGCGGCATATTGAATTTAATCCGTCCTCTGGAAGAGCAAGGCATTTTAGTGCGCCGAAGCCGTGAGCAGCTTGAGATTGAGATCGAGCAGTTTATGTTGATTGAGCGAGACGGCTTAGTGATTGGCTGCGCGGCCCTGTATCCGTTCGAGGAGGATAACGCCGGTGAGTTTGCCTGTTTAGTGGTGCATCCAGATTATCGCGATGCGGATAGGGGCAGTCTGCTGCTGAAAAACATCATAGGTCAGGCGCGTCATCGGGGTTATTCCCGTTTGTTTGCCTTGACTACCCGCAGCATTCACTGGTTCTTAGAACATGGCTTTGTGATTGAAGATGTGGATGCATTGCCGCAGAAGAAAAAGCAGTTGTATAACTATCAGCGCCGCTCTAAAATTCTCGCCCTTGATCTGTAAGCTTTTTATGCTTGATAAGATGCCAGCCTAGCGCTGGCATTTTTGTTGACATAATATGTCTTTGTTGGCAGATTAAGCTTTTCTTCCTTAAGGACTGCCCACCATGGTGACTCAGTTTTTCTCCCTCGCGCCTCTGACTCAAACTTCAATTTTAAGCTTTATTATCTTGTTGTTAGGTTTAGCAGGCGTACTGTGGATGTTGTGGGTTAAACCTATGCCGAAAGTGGCTAAATCGGCGAGCTTAGGCATCTTGTTAGTAATGATTGGTGTGTGAGTAGAATAAAGTTTCATACCAAGTAATAAAGATTCATACTAAGTATTAAAGTGTCATACTATAAGGCGGCGTTCTCCAATCGGTACGCTGCCTTTTTTGATTACGGATGCTATGGCTCTAAGAAAGTTCTGCCCCATTCCTTAATTCGTATGACTTAACTAGCTCTGCTTAGTACTGGCCTGTTGGCTAAATTTTAGTAATGCAAAAAGTGTCTACGATATCAGTGGCGATTCAGTTTTGGCATAGTAGTTGACTAATTAGATTGTGAGTGATTTCGATCTGATCACTAGCTACAGATTTAGTTCCCGAATTCAGAAAAAAAGATGTTGACAATTTTAATTTCATCTCTTAATTTCTTATCGATGGATATTATTAATAAATGGATTTTAAAATGAAAAAACTACCTCTTGCTATATTAGGCACTGCAGCCTTATCTATTCCAGTAAAAGCCATTGCACATGATTCAGATGGCTTATATGGCACACCAGATAGCTTGTCTGAACAGCCTCCAAAAATTGAAGAAAGCAGCCTTATAAGGCTACCTATAAATACAGAGCAAAACTTAGCAATTAGTAATCATATTCAGCGTATGTATTCAGATCCAGAATATGCTCAAGATTACATTTATAATAAAGAGGAAATTCTTAAGGAGATGGGGATATCTTTATCAGAAATAGATACCAACCCAAGTGTTAAATTTCTAGAAGTGGTGAGTGACCCAAGATTTAGAGAAGCAAGCAGTACTAGAGATTATGACAATTTTGTCCAATTGTTGGTTGATTATAATCTCGTTAATGCAGATGACTTTTCAAAGCTGGTGCCTCAATATCAATTCTATATTGAACAAAATAAAAGTGAATATGAGAAACTATTCCTGACTAATAACTTATCTTCAGTCAGATTAGGCGATGAAGGTGACTATACTCAGGCTTGTGTTACGTGCATTTCTGCAGTTGCAGTTGCAGTTAATGCCGTTGCTGCTACTAACGTTGCTGTTGCGGTGATCTTGGTAGTTTATGCAGGGACTTATGTTTGGGGTTCTCAAGATCCTTATTCACTACCAAATAATCCAGATGTTAGAGACAGCGAGTTTGGAAAAGTAGCATTGTCAAACACAACCATTGCTAACAACAAAGGGGTAGCATTTTCCGCAGCACAAGCATCAGGCATTCCTAATTTAAGTGATTATATTTATAAAGACATTGCTAAGAGTGAATTGCGAGCTTTTTATACTGCGGCGTACAATCTTGGTTTAATCGATAATGAAGATAATCTTGATTATATAATTCAATCTGCTATTAATGAGCTGGATACTATTAAGCTGCCAAATTTAAAGTAAAGGCATGACGACAAGTTTCCTTATCCTTAAATTATTGGTGAATAATATGTATCAACAATCTCCAAATACAATTACCATTCTTCCTACTTATAGATGTACAGCAGCATGTAAAGAGTGTTGTTTTGAGTCCAATCCAAATTTGAAATCTAGATTATCTAAAGTTGAAATTTTGGAGATAATTGATTCAGGCTGCACCTCATTCCCTGATCTTAAGGTAATAGTGTTCAGTGGGGGCGAATGTTTTACTCTTAAAAGTGACCTTTATGCTGGCATTCAAGCTGTAACATTAAATGGAAAGAAATCGCGTTGCGTAACAAATGGTTATTGGGGTAATACACTTTCGAATGCAAGAAAAATTGTTGCACAGTTAAAAGACGCTGGATTAAGTGAAATTAACTTCAGTACGGGGGTTGACCATCAAGAGTACGTACCTCTTAGTTCGGTTATTAACGCTGCCAAAGCATGTACAGAGTTAGGTATTTGGACCATGATAACAGTTGAAAAAGATACTGAAACCTCATCTTGTAGGGAAACCATCGCGGCAAATCCAGTGATATCGGAATTAGTATCTACTAAAAATCTGAAGATTCAAAATAACACTTGGATGCCTTTCAAAAAAGATTATGTAGATAGAGGTGTGCAAATTCATCAAGAAGATTTGATGCAGGGTTGCGAACAAATATTCACTAATTTAGTTGTCACTCCTCATGGCAGGATATCTGGGTGTTGTGGTTTAACTTTTGAGCACATTCCTGAGATGAAAATCGGTAATATCGGTGATAAAGACGCTCTGAGAAAAGCCTATGATGAGCAATTGAATGATTTTTTGAAAATTTGGATTAAAGTTGACGGCCCAACTTCAATAATTGAACAATTAATGGGTAGTGGATACATAGGAAACTCCATTGGTACAGTTTCTCACAACTGTCAATCTTGTGTTTATTTACACAAAGATCCTAAAATTGTGTCGGCACTAAAGGAAAACTATGAGAAGTATATGCCAAACGTGCTTATGAAATACCATGCTAATGAGTTCATGTCTAAACGTATATCCTAGAAAAACTTGTTATAAAGGAGAGTTGTTCATGCGTTACTTAAATAATCAAATAGGGTATCCTTTTTTTATAATTTATTTCGTTACTTTGGCATCAGTTTTTGCGATTAACAAGTTCGGTATGCAAGAATTTAAAGGCGAAAACGACTTTATAATTTTAATAGTTATATTAAGTATTGTTCTTTTAATGACCTTCAAGTTAAGAGTGAGTGTTGAAGATAAACAACTAACTTTAAGTTACGGAGTTGGTCTATTTAAAAAGAGGTTTGATCTTTCAAATGTTAACAAAGTGACTATGGTAAAAAATAAGTGGTACTGTGGTTGGGGAGTACGAATTTCATCTGAAGGAACTATATACAATATATCAGGCTTCCAAGGAGTTAAAATTGACTTTCGCTCAGGTGTTTCAATCGTAGTTGGAACTAATAAGCCGCTGGAATTATATCAAACGCTTAAAGAGTTAACCTCCTAATGTCGGTTGGATTGGCTTTGTTGCTTAAATCGATGAAACTAAATCAATAAGCTACGATCTGATCGGCTACACCCATTAATCGTCGTAGCCTCATGCCTAAGGAACCTGCGATTAAGTCAGTACGCTGCGGTTTAAATTCACCGAAGTTTCTTCCTCTACTTTTTCCGCACCGATTTTCCCGTCTTGGGCAAAAAAACAGCAGTTTTATCCCACTTTTAGCCAGTTTTCTGGCTTCTACCCGATTTTAGGTAGTCTTCGGCTCATAGCGTAACATCTGGTCCACTCTGACGATGTTGGCCAACGCAAATAACATCGCCAGATGATTATCGTTTTTCACCAAGCCTTTATAGCGAGCTTTCACAAAGCCAAATTGGCACTTAATGATGCGGAATGGATGTTCTACCTTAGCTCTAATGCTAGCCTTCAACTACTCAGTTCTGATGAGCACTTTATTGAGACGTGGATGTTGCTTGAGGGTTCTGACTTTGCCCGGACGTTCTGCTATCAGCCAATCGACCTTCTTATCTGCAAGTACCTTGCGCTTTTCTGCGCCTTGATAACCGGCATCGGCTGACACAAATTGTTCTTCACCGTGTAGCAAGTTTTCCAGCTGATTTAAATCGTGCTCGTTCGCTGACGTGGTCACCAAGCTGTGGGTTAAGCCACTTTTGGCGTCGACGCCGATATGTGCCTTCATCCCAAAGTGCCATTGGTTGCCTTTCTTGGTTTGGTGCATATCGCCGTCACGTTGGTTTTGCTTATTTTTAGTTGAGCTCGGCGCTTCGATAATCGTTGCATCAACTAACGTGCCTTGCGTCATCATGACACCGCATTCACTGAGCCATTGGTTTATGGTGCTGAGTATCTTACGGGCCAGCTTATGCTGCTCCAACAGATGGCGAAAATTCATGATGGTCGTGCGGTCAGGCATGGCGCTATCTAAGGATAGATGTGCAAACAAGCGCATTGATGCAATTTCATAGAGCGCATCTTCCATGGCACCATCACTTAGGTTGTACCAGTGCTGCATGCAGTGGATACGCACCATGGTTTCCAATGGATAAGGACGGCGGCCATTGCCAGCTTTAGGGTAAACAGGTTCGATAACAGCAAGGAGTTTTGCCCAAGGAAGAATCGCATCCATCCGAGACAGGAAGATTTCCTTACGGGTCTGACGGCGTTTACTGGAGAATTCGCTATCGGCAAATGTGAGTTGATGTTCCATGAGCTGACCTGTTCCTTGGCAAACTGGATGAGTACATGATCTCATATCAGGGACTTATTCGCATCATCCCTAAACCTCGTTACAAAACAACCAACTGGACGCAGTACAACAAAGCCTTAATAAACCGTGGTTCTTTAACCTTTTGGATTGATGAAGAAGCGATAGCCGAGTGGAAGCAAAACAAACAAGGCGGGCTGGCGCAATTGAGAGTTTCTACTGTTATGGACAGCAAGCTGTGAGGTGGTGCCATACTTTGGGTAATCCGAAATGACAAAATTAGAGCAAAGGGTCTATCACGTTTATGTCCAGAAACGTGTTTGAATGGGACCGCTCTCTCTGTGGATGCCCAAGACAACCAGTATGATACTTTATTACTCAGTTGTAGCGTGACTCAGACTTTGTAGTAGGAATTAGTATGAATCTTTATTTCTGGGTGAGTATCATTTAAAACGGTACAAACAGGGTTACTTGACTGCTTAGTATGAAACTTTATTCCTCTCCTACAATTGGCGGATTTTCTTGGGTGTTTTATCAATCCCATAATGCTGAAATCGCGCTAACCGACACCGAGCTAAAACTCGATATTCCCTTCTATAAAGTGCAATTAGCGCGTTCCGAACTGTTGGTCGAGCAGGCGCGTCTTATCGACTTGAAGCTGGAGGCGGATTTGGTACCCAGCTTTAAAACCAATGGTATAGGTATGCCAGGGTATCAACTTGGCTGGTTTAATTTGAAGGGGAAGGGCAAGGCATTTGTGGCAGTGACGGATAAATCCGAGCTAGTGTTAGTGCCAACGACACGAGGCTACAATCTGCTCTTGTCTGTGCCCGAGGGCGAGAAGTTTTTAGCCCAGTTACAAAAGTAGGCGGTTAAGTTATACGCTCACTTAACCATGACCGACTTTTGTGACTGTGGGCTACGGCGTGATGTTATCGCGCCGTTTTTCGTTTATAAGCCATATCGAAGGTGAACACTAGCAGGGCGCTCCAGATAAAACCAAAGGTGATGCTCTTCTCGGCATCGAAGGGTTCATTGAATAAGGTTACCGCGAGGATAAACATAATACTCGGGCCGATATATTGGAAAAAGCCGAGCATAGACAATGGAATGCGTACCGCTGCACCAGCAAAACACAATAGTGGAATCGTGGTAACAATCCCGGCTGCCATCAACAATAAATTAAGGTGCCAATCGTTGGTGAGCATATTCGCCGTGGCGCTATCTAAGGTCGCAACCAGATAAACCAATGCGACCGGTAGCAGAATGGCGGTTTCGACTAGCAGACCCGATTTAGCATCCACGTTGACCTTTTTACGTAGCAGAGCATATACCCCGAAGGTGCCCGCTAAGGCGAGGGAGACAATGGGGATTGAGCCAAATGAAATCAACTGAATTAGCACTCCAGTACTGGCTAGCGCAACGGCAAACCATTGCAGCTTACGTAATCTTTCTCCCAAAAACAGCATGCCCAGCAATACATTAAGCAGTGGGTTAATAAAGTAGCCTAAGCTAGCATCGAGCATATGATCATTATTAACGGCCCAGATAAAAAGCAGCCAGTTCCCAGCAATTAACAGGGAGGTGATTGTCAGTACAAGCAGTTGTTTTGGTTGTTTAAATAGTTGGCGCAGTTTGCCAAAACCGCCAATAAACATCATGATGATCACCATAAATACAAATGACCAGATCACCCGATGCAATAAAATTTCGGTCGCAGAAACATGATGAAGCAGTTTGAAATATAAAGGCGCAAACCCCCACATACAGTAAGCACTGACGGCGAGTAGGATCCCTTTGCGGTATTCAGTATCAGGCATGAGAAATCTTCGAAAAACAACAGGACGGCGATTGTAGGAGTGTACGCCGCTCGACTCAAGGTGTGTGCAGCCTCCTTTTTCGTTACAGGATGTCTCTAATGGCGAACGCTAGCGATTAAAAAGGGGAAAATATCTGATTAATCTAGATATTTCCCTTTAGTTTATTGCTGTCGAATGCGGTAAATTAATCTTGAAAAAACGATGGGTGACAAGGGACTAGCCCACCATATAAGTGCCAGTGCCGAAGGCGATATGGGTTCCTTGCTCATTGTGTAACTCCATTCGGCAGACCGAGACGCGATTGCCAGCTCGGATCACACTGCCGGTGCCAGTGAAAATCTGTCCACGCCCGGGGCGCAGGTAATCGACACGCATATCAATAGTGCCTAAGGTTTGCAGCCGTTGCTGTAACTCTTCAACCGTCCAATCATCACGGCTAGCGACCAGTCCTGCAAAGGCGGTGAGCCCTCCTACGACATCAAGCACTGTGGCGGTGACACCACCGTGGAGAATTTGTTGATGAATATTGCCAATGAGCTCTGGCTTCATATTGATCACCACTTCAACGCCATCTATGTCGTATCGCTTGATATCTAGACCCAATAAATTATGAAACGGTACGTGCTGGTCAAACACTTCGGCAACACGTTTGAGTACTTCGGCTTGAATTGGGTTTGTCATGCTGTTCGTCCTTGTAGGCTGTAGGGCTTCTTAGAATAGGGTCGAAACACGCACAATGGCGTTCGACTTAGAGCAATTAATCTACAGCCAAGCCTATGCCTAATGCAACTTAAGCCTTTGTGTGGGGAAATCGTTTTAGGCGTTGTGATAAGCCGTGAAAGTAGGCTAAGCCTATTCCATAGTTGTTCGCGCGGAGGCAGTTTGGGCAAGATGGCGCAAGACAGGAGCGATTCTGTCCTTTAGAATAGGCGCCCTTACTTTTTAGCTAGAAGATCCATGGAAACTCAGTTACTCGACATACATGATGATCCGCTGTCGCAACGCCTAGCGCAGGTGTTTGGCTACCGTGACTTTAGGGACGGTCAGCGCGAGGTTATCGAACGTGTATGCAGTGGTGAGGACTGCCTGGTGATCATGCCCACTGGCGGCGGTAAGAGTCTGTGTTACCAATTGCCCGCACTGCTGATGCCTGGCATTACTATCGTGGTTTCACCACTGATTTCATTAATGAAAGATCAGGTCGACAGCCTGTTGCAGACGGGGGTCAATGCCGCCTATTTAAACTCCTCGCAGCCGCGGGAGCAGAGTGTAGAGGTGCTGAGGCAGCTGCATAGAGGCGAGCTAAAACTGCTTTATGTGTCTCCTGAACGCTTACTTACTGGCGATTTTATCGAGCGCATGCGCTCCCTGCCGCTATCCATGTTTGCCATTGATGAGGCGCACTGCATCAGTCAATGGGGACACGATTTTCGACCTGAATATGCCGCCCTTGGGCAGTTAAAGCAGCTCTTCCCCCATGTGCCAATGATGGCGCTCACCGCCACCGCGGATCAGGCGACGCGACAAAATATTTGCGAGCGCCTAGGGATTAATCCCTTTAAATTACTATCGAGTTTCGATCGGCCCAATATTCGCTATACGGTTGCCGAAAAACTCAATGCCGCGAATCAATTACGACAGTTTTTACTGCAACAAAATGGCAGTAGCGGCATTGTCTACTGTAGCAGTCGACGCCGTGTGGATGAGGTGGCAGAAAGGCTCACCCTGCAAGGGTTTCATGCTAAGGCTTACCATGCGGGCATGACGGCAGAAGAGCGCGGCGAAGTGCAGGATAGCTTCCTTAAAGATCAAATTGATATCGTGGTTGCCACCGTAGCCTTTGGTATGGGGATTAACAAATCCAACGTGCGCTTTGTGGTGCATTACGATATTCCTAAGAGCATCGAAGCCTATTATCAAGAAACCGGTCGAGCGGGGCGCGATGGACTCGAGGCCGAAGCCTTTATGCTGTTTGATCCTGCCGATATTGGGCGAGTGCGCCATCTTATTGAGCAGTCGGAGCCAGGGCCGCAGCAGCAGGTGGATTTCCATAAACTCAATACCATGGCCGCCTTTGCCGAGGCGCAAACCTGTCGGCGCCAAGTGCTGTTGCATTACTTCGATGAAAGCGCATTAGAACCCTGTGGTAACTGTGATATTTGTCTTGACCCGCCTAAGCGTTATAACGGCACCGAAGATGCGCAGAAGGTGCTTTCTTGTATTTATCGACTCGGACAACGCTTTGGTATTAATCACTTAATCGAAGTCTTGCGAGGTTCTAAGGGCGCTGCGATTGTTGATCGTGGCCACGATAAGCTCAGCACTTGGGGAATTGGTAAAGATAAGAGCCATGAGTATTGGCTGAGTGTTATTCGCCAACTGATCCATTTAGGCTTAGCGAGTCAAGATATTACTCGTGGCTCATCCATCACCTTAAATCCCTCTGCAAGGCCAATATTGAAGGGAGAGGTGGCGTTGATGTTGGCTGAGCCGCGTATCCAACTCACCAGCATAAAGCGTAAAACGACACAGTCGAGAGTGCCGCTTAACTATGATCGCAAGTTATTTGCCCGCCTTAAAACACTGCGCCGCACCATTGCCGAAGAGCAGGATGTGCCGCCTTATCTGGTGTTTAACGATGCTACTTTAGCGGAAATGGCGGCTATGATGCCGACAAGCCCTGGGGAAATGCTGGCAGTTAATGGCGTGGGGGAACGTAAACTCAGTCGATTTGGCGGTGAGTTCCTTGATGAAATCGCGGCTTATTTAGCGGGGGAGTAGTCGTTTTGTGTATCGGTCACCTTGAGTTTGCTGAGTTGATTGATGTTGGCACGTTTCACTAAAGAATCCAACGTATCAAACTGTTGCATCACTGCAATCCCGATATTGACCTTGCTTGATCCTTGTGATGTTTGAATTGTGGGCGTTAATTGGTTGACGACTCGTTGTGCGCCGCGGGCGGAGGTGTAAGGTAGCACTATCACAATTTCATCCATCGAATACCGCAATAGTTTGTCCTGCTCACGTAGCTTGTCTTGTAACTTATCCATTAGCGCGGGTAGATCGACTTGGCGAATTTGGCTGGCATTGAGCAGCAACAGCGACAATGGATAATCGCCCTGCTTAGCGCTGTGAAGTGTTAACTCGAGTAGTTGTTGTGGTGGCAGATTTTGGCTGTCTGATCCAGCTGATGGTGCACGATTATTTTGTTTATCAATGAAATACCAAATGGCACCGCCCAAGAAGGCCATGGCGACTAAAAATAGCGTGCTATAGGCCCAATCGATATTGAGCTCTTTCAGTACCGAGGTGTGAGTTGGCTGATTCTCCTTGCTCGCCAGTTGTAGTCCTTGCTGATTTAATCTGGCCTTAAATTGCAGGATACGGGTGTTATTCATCGACTCGTTAGCAAGCTCTGTGGCATCGAAACGTTTTTGCAAATACTCGTAGGCAAGTTTGTAGTTGTCGTGGGTTTGATAATAATCGCTCAAAATGCCATAAAACCACTTTAGATCAGAGTATTGCTTTAATGACTCTCCCTGCTCTATGGCGGAGTTCATAAGGGCTAACGCCGCTTCATCTCTATGTTGTGCAAACCGGATCTGTGCCAATAAACGGGTCGAGCGCATCATCGCTGCCCGTTGGTTTTGCAGCTTAAAAGTGTTCATGGCAATGGAGATGTATTCTTCGGCAGTGTCCATTCGTCCCTTATCGAGGGCGATTGAAGCCAAAACGGCATAACTATAAGCCAGTTCTAAGGGAGAGCCGATTTCGGGTAACAAGGCTTTTGCCTGTTTCTCCAGTTGGTCGCTGTATTCTCTATCTTGATTATCTAACGCGAGACGCGATGCGTTTAGTAGTAACACATGCCGTGCCTTCCCCTTAGCATCGGGACTGTTGAGTGCCATATTGGTGTAATACATGGCTTGGGGTAAATCATGGGTTGCGTAGAGCAAACTGCCCATAGCGGCATAGACATAGGCCTGCGGCGGCCACACCCAATTTTGAGTCTGGGTATGAATATCGGGATAAATATCGATAGCGATGCGCAAATCTTCGATGGCGGAGGAGAAGTTATCCGTGTTGGTATCGAGTTGCCCCCTTAACCGCAGTGCATCGATTAGGGCTTGAGGTTGCTGATAACGTCTCGCGAGGGTAATCGCTGAATCGAGCAAGGGTAAGGCATCTTGGACATTATCATAATTGAGATAGGCATCGGCCTGACAATTCAAAAAGTAGGGACGTGCCTGATCGAGTTTTAGCTGTTTGGCACTGGCTTCGCCCATCTGGGCAAGGTTGATTGCCGCTTCATTTTCCCCTAATTGCAACAAGTTTTGGCACTTGAGCATACTGAGGCGAAGCCTATCAATATCACTAGAGTTATCAGTGGTTTGTTGTTTCTCTAGTGCGCTAATTTGCGTCAAAGCCTTGGTCGGATACTGATAAATCAGTTCAGCAAGTGCATCGAGTTGGTCGTTAGCACTGACCCCAAAAGGGAATAGCCATAACAACAGGCTAAGCGCTAAGACGCGAAAATCCATTTTTTGCTCCATACCATGCATTAATTCTAATATCCGTAACCGCGGGCGAGGATTATAACGTGTCTCAAGGCTTTTTTGCATAAAAAATGATTTTTTTGTTCAAATTTTGACTTGAGCCATTTTGTGGATTTTTCTCTACTGACAAGGGATTAACGAGAGTCTTGTCGAGTGAATATGGGTAAATTTTGCTATTTTGCAGCAAATAACTCGAAGAACATGAAAAAAATTGGGGTTGACACACTTAAGCAAGCGAGTTAAATATTAACCGTCCTTATTTTGAGTCAATAGAATAAATATTTAATTTAAATGAATAGAATTAGCAGCAAACTCGACCTCCTCCTTCTCTCTCTCGCGCCACAAACGCGGAGGTCTTAGTGTTGCTCGCTCGATAGATAGGCAAAACACTCATAAACCCCGCACCAATGTTGCGGGGTTTTTTGTATCTGAATACGGCAAAAGTTAAATAATGAACGGTGACGTTCCATGGAGAAGCGAGATGTCTAACAGAGTAATTATATTTGATACCACCTTACGTGATGGCGAGCAGGCGTTAGCGGCAAGCCTGTCGGTCAAAGAAAAGTTACAGATCGCCATGGCGTTAGAACGTCTCGGTGTGGATGTAATGGAAGTCGGGTTTCCCGTGTCTTCCCCCGGTGACTTTGAGTCGGTGCAGACTATTGCCCGTACCATCAAAAATAGCCGTGTGTGCGCCTTATCCCGCGCCTTGGAAAAAGATATCGATGCCGCAGCCCAAGCATTATCGGTGGCTGAACAGTTCCGTATTCATACCTTTATCTCCACCTCGACTATCCATGTGGAGAGCAAGTTAAAGCGCTCATTCGAGCAAGTGTTGGAGATGGCGGTAGGCGCAGTGAAGTATGCCCGCAGGTTTACCGATGATGTAGAATTTTCCTGCGAAGATGCGGGGCGCACGCCAATCGACAACCTGTGCCGTATGGTAGAAGCGGCGATTCACGCAGGGGCTCGTACCATCAATATCCCTGATACCGTGGGCTACACAGTGCCAAGCGAGTTTGGGGGCATTATTCAAACCCTGTTTAATCGCGTACCGAATATCGATCAAGCCATTATCTCGGTTCACTGCCATGACGACTTAGGCATGTCGGTGGCTAATTCGATTACCGCCGTACAGCATGGTGCTCGCCAAATCGAATGTACCATGAACGGTATTGGTGAGCGTGCGGGTAACTGCTCCCTAGAAGAAATCGCCATGATCTTAGCGACGCGTAAGAATCTGCTGGGAGTTGAAACTGGGATCAATGCTAAAGAGATCCACCGCACGTCGAATCTGGTCAGCCAGTTGTGCAATATGCCTATTCAGTCGAATAAGGCGATTGTGGGCGCGAATGCCTTTACCCACTCTTCGGGGATTCACCAAGATGGTATGTTAAAGGCGCAAAACACCTATGAAATCATGACGCCAGAGAGCATCGGCCTAAACCGTAACAACCTGAATATGACCTCGCGCTCAGGTCGCCATGTGATTAAGCATCGCATGGAGGAAATGGGCTACAGCGAGCAGGATTTCAATCTGGATGCCCTGTACGAACAGTTTTTACATTTGGCCGATAAAAAGGGTCAAGTCTTCGATTATGACTTAGAAGCCTTAGCCTTTATGGAAGCTCAAGCGGCGGAAGATAACTTCTATCAATTACAGCAGTTAGTGGTGCAGTCCGACTCCACCGAAGGCGTGGCCACGGCTACTGTACGCATCGATGTCGGCGGAGAGATTAAAACCGAAGCTGCGACCGGTAATGGTCCCGTCGATGCCGCCTATAACGCCATTGCCCGTGCGACGGACCGTCGTATCGATATCATCAGCTACAAATTGGGTGCTAAGGGCGAGGGGCAAAATGCGCTTGGCCAGGTCGACATTACCGCGGTTTACCATGAACAAAATTTCCACGGTGTTGGGTTAGCGACCGATGTGGTTGAGGCATCAGCCCGTGCGTTAGTGCATGTGATGAACCTGACTTGCCGTGCCGATAAAGTCGCAGATTACAAACAGAATATGCATAAAAACAGAGAGCTGGGTGGCGTCTAACCCAAGCGATATCGAGCATAAAATTTTCACATTGAAGGAGTGAGCGGGCGTATGAGTTATCAAATTGCAGTATTAGCCGGGGATGGTATTGGGCCAGAAGTGATGGCCGAGGCGCGTAAGGTGTTAAAGGCGGTTGAGGCACGTTTTGGTCTTAACATTGAATACTCTGAATATGATGTCGGCGGTATCGCCATCGACAACCATGGTTGTCCATTGCCTGAGGCAACACTGAAAGGTTGTGAAGCGGCCGATGCCATTCTATTCGGTTCAGTCGGCGGTCCTAAATGGGAAAAACTGCCGCCGAATGAGCAGCCAGAGCGTGGTGCATTGCTGCCGCTACGGGGTCACTTCGAACTGTTTTGTAACCTGCGTCCGGCGAAATTGCATGATGGTTTAGAACATATGTCACCGCTTCGCAGCGATATTTCTGCCCGAGGTTTCGATGTTCTCTGTGTGCGTGAGTTAACGGGTGGGATCTACTTTGGTAAACCTAAGGGGCGCCAAGGTGAAGGAGAGAGCGAAGAAGCCTTCGATACCATGCGTTACAGTCGCCGCGAGATTGCCCGTATTGCGCGTATTGCTTTTGAAGCCGCCCGCGGTCGCCGTAAAAAAGTCACTTCGGTCGACAAGGCAAACGTCTTAGCTTGCTCGGTACTGTGGCGCCAAGTAGTAGAAGAAGTGGCGGTGGATTTCCCCGATGTTGAGCTGGAACACATCTATATCGACAACGCGACCATGCAGTTGCTGCGCCGCCCCGATGAGTTTGACGTTATGCTGTGCTCTAACCTGTTTGGCGATATTTTATCGGACGAAATCGCCATGCTGACCGGCTCCATGGGTTTGTTGTCTTCGGCGAGTATGAATAGTACTGGCTTTGGTTTGTTTGAACCCGCTGGTGGCAGCGCGCCGGATATCGCCGGAAAGGGTATTGCTAACCCGATTGCACAAATTTTGTCGGCTGCACTGATGCTACGCCACAGCTTAAAGCAAGAAGAGGCGGCAAGTGCGATTGAACGTGCCGTGAGTAAGGCGCTCAATTCTGGCTATTTAACCGGTGAGCTATTAAGTAGCGACCAACGCCATAAGGCCAAATCGACAGTCGAAATGGGCGACTTTATCGCCGATGCAGTTAAGGCAGGTGTGTAATGACGACTCCTTCAACATCAAACGCTCCGAAAACCCTGTATCAAAAGGTGTGGGATGCCCACGTTGTGGCAACCCCAGAGGGCGAAGCGCCGATCATTTATGTCGACAGACATTTGGTTCATGAAGTGACATCACCCCAAGCCTTTAGTGGCTTAAAAGTGGCGGGGCGTAAGTTACGCGCTCCAGAGAAAACCTTCGCGACCATGGATCACAACACATCAACGCGCAGTGCTAGCTTAGATGCCTTAAGCCCTATGGCGCGCACTCAGGTCGAGACCTTGGCGCAAAACTGCAAAGACTTCGGTGTGCGCTTATATGACATTCACCATCCTAATCAAGGTATTGTGCATGTGATGGGGCCTGAGCTTGGTATCACCTTACCCGGCACAGTGATTGTGTGTGGTGATTCCCATACGGCGACTCATGGTGCCTTTGGCGCCTTGGCTTTCGGTATCGGCACTTCCGAAGTGGAACATGTACTGGCGACGCAAACCCTGCGCCAATTAAAAGCCAAGACCATGAAAATCGAAGTCCGTGGTCAGGTCACCGATGGCGTGACCGCGAAAGATATCGTATTGGCGATTATCGGTAAGATAGGTATGGATGGCGGTACTGGCTATGTAGTTGAGTTTTGTGGTGAGGCCATTGAAGCACTGTCGATGGAAGGGCGCATGACAGTCTGCAATATGGCGATTGAAATGGGCGCTAAGGCGGGCATGGTCGCGCCGGATCAAACCACTTTCGATTACCTAGAAGGCCGTGAGTTTGCGCCAAAGGGCGAAGATTGGGTAGAGGCCGTCACCGCCTGGAAGGCGCTGAAAACCGATGTTGGCGCTGAGTTTGATGCCACCGTCGTGTTAGATGCGGCCGATATCGCGCCGCAGTTGACTTGGGGCACCAACCCTGGACAAGTGGTTGCCATCGATGCGCCCGTGCCTAATCCTGCCGATGAGGCAAATCCGACGATTCGCGCTAGCATGGAAAAGGCCTTGGACTATATCGGCTTAACCGCTGGCACGCCGATGACAGACGTTGCGATTAACAAAGTCTTTATTGGTTCTTGTACTAACTCGCGGATTGAAGATTTGCGCAGCGCGGCGAAACAGGCCAAAGGGCGTAAAGTGGCTTCGGGCGTTACGGCAATCGTAGTGCCGGGTTCTGGCCAAGTGAAGGCACAGGCCGAGGCCGAAGGTTTAGATAAAATCTTTATCGAGGCCGGATTCGAATGGCGCTTACCGGGTTGCTCTATGTGTTTGGCGATGAACGATGACAGATTAGAAGCGGGCGATCGCTGCGCCTCGACCAGCAACCGTAACTTCGAAGGGCGCCAAGGTCGTGGTAGCCGTACCCATTTGGTGAGTCCTGCGATGGCGGCAGCGGCGGCGATTGCTGGGCATTTTGTCGATATCCGTAAACCTTACTAACCGTAATCCCAAGAGGAGAAGTTAATGCAACCTTTTACTAGCCATACCGGGCTTGCGGTCATGATCGACAGCGCCAATATCGATACCGATCAAATTATCCCGAAGCAATTTTTATCTAAGGTGACACGGGATGGATTCGGTGTGCACTTATTCCACGACTGGCGTTATCTCGATGATGCCGGGGATGTGCCCAATCCTGATTTTACTCTAAACAAACCTCGCTATAGCGGTGCGTCGATTCTGCTGGCACAGGAAAACTTTGGCTGTGGCTCCAGCCGTGAACACGCACCATGGGCGCTGGCGGATTTTGGCCTGCGCGCCATTATTGCCCCGAGCTTTGCCGATATTTTTTATGGAAACTCCATCAATAACGGTTTGTTGCCAGTGAAGCTGAGCGCGAATGAAGTGCGTCAGTTAATGGATGAGGTGGCGAGCGAAGAAGGCGCACAAATCACCGTGGACTTAACGACTTGTAAGGTGACATCGCCTTCGGGAGCTGAGTTTAGCTTTACGTTGGCCGAGTCGGCGCGGCATAAATTGCTGAATGGTTTAGATGCCATTGGCTTGACCTTGTCCCACGGAGTGCAGATAGGCGAGTACGAATCACAAATCCCAAGTTGGCGATGCTAAGCATTCGGCGAACACTTGTACCTTAATGGAAGTTAATCTTAAACGCCTAGTTCGAAAACTAGGCGTTTTTATTATCTATGCTTAAGTGCTTAAGTATAATTTGTTGTATTTATTGATTTAAAATGAACACAGTCTTTCCTGTCTCGCAAACAAAATTATCACTAGTGATTTATGCTGAATTTTAATGGATAAAATGGCTTACAAGTGTTTATTGGTTTTATGTCTATTAGTACATTGTTTTTAAATAAATTTAATTGTAAGTGAAGTAACTTTGAAAATGTTTTCAGCAAATGACACTTCGCGTTTTCACTCGTTGTTCTTGTTTTAAAAGTGATTTATCTCACTAAAAATATTGAATGTCTTTTGATGGCTAGTTTTTTTGTCTGTTTTATTCCCGCTTGTTGCAAACATCTTCTGCATCGGTAAACTCCCTCGCATTCAATCTGGAGTGTTTGCTCTATTTTGTGTGAACGCCATTGTGACCAAGTTACTGGCACAGATAACAATAATATTTTCTGAGAATAACAATGCAAAAACGTCTTCTGACTTTGGCTGTGACTGCGGCCTTATTAAGCACAACGACTCAAGTCCATGCTGCGGGTTTCCAACTGGCTGAATACTCAGCGACGGGTTTAGGCCGCGCCTTTGCTGGTGAAGCCGCAATTGCCGATAACGCTTCAGTACAAGGCCGCAACCCAGCAATGCTGACCTATTTAGAAGGCCGTCAGCTGTCTGCGGGTGGTATCTATGTTATGCCTAACGTGGATGTTAAAGGTGATGTGAGCTTAAGCTCGCCATTACTGGGCCCAAATCCCGTTGAAATGAAAGGCGGGGATGCCTTAGATGTGGCCGATGATGCGTTAGTGCCTAACTTCTATTATTCCAATCAGTTAAATGACCAATGGACTTGGGGTCTGGCGGTTAACTCTAACTATGGTCTGTCAACCGAGTTACCTAAAACCCACGCTGCGGCGATTTTCGGTAATAAAACTGCGGTGACCACAGTTGAGTTTAACCCTAACATCGCTTACCGCGTAAATGATGCTGTCAGCGTAGGTGGTGGTGTACGTATCGTTTACGGTGAAGGTGAAATCGGTGCCTCGTTACCGGGTTGGGTCGATGGCATTAAGCCCGCACTACCAGCACAAGTGTCTGCCATGCTACCACCGGGTGGCACTGAGCTGAAAAGCATGAAAGGCGACGACATTGGCTACGGTTGGCAATTAGGCACGAGCTGGCAGATTAATTCTGCACACCGTGTCGGTCTGGCCTATCACAGCGGCGTAAAGCTTGATTTAGAAGGTCATGCATCAGGTGTGATTTACGATGGCGGCCAAAATCTGTCGATTGAAGGTTACATTCCGCTCGAACTGCCTGCATTTGCCGAGCTGTCGTCTTATCACCAATTAACGGATAACTGGGCAATGCATGCCAGCGTTAACTGGACCGATTGGAGCGTATTCGATCAGCTAGTGGCTTACTTCCCTGGCGAAGTTAAACCAAAGGGTGACTTAGAGTCTGACTTAGTCAAAGAAGAGCACTTTGAAGATAACTGGCGCTTTGCCTTAGGTACCACCTATCAAGTCAGCAATGAATGGTTAGTGCGCGCGGGTATGGCCTTAGATAAAACGGCGGCCACTAATGAATGGCGTACTACGACTATCCCTGACTCAGACCGTCTGTGGTTCTCTGTCGGTGCGGGCTATCAGGCAACTAAAAACCTGAATGTTGATTTCGCGCTGACCTATATCCGTGCCACGGGTGATGCGCCAATCAACGAGCAGCAAAATCTGCTTAACCTTGCTACAGTGAGTTTCAACGGTGAAGCGAGTGGTGATGTTTGGTTAGCCGGTATCCAAATGAGCTACAAGATGTAATCATCATCGCTGATGAAAAAGCCCTGAATCTTCAGGGCTTTTTTGTGCCTAAAATAACGTGGCTTGATGCGCATTTGCCAGATGTTGGCTAGTCATGGCCGCCAATTGCGAATATATTCAGAGCATAATCAATGAGTCATTAAGAATCTGCCGATTTGAATATGGCAGAGGACAAATAGGATAGTCGTGTGCAGAAAAAATACGTAGTGGCGTTAGACCAAGGCACAACCAGCTCAAGAGCGATTGTGTTTGACCACGATGCCAATATTGTCAGCGTTTCGCAGCGGGAGTTTACTCAGCTTTATCCAAACCCCGGCTGGGTGGAGCATGATCCCATGGAGATCTGGGCGAGCCAAAGTTCGGTGTTGATCGAATCCCTTGCCAGAGCGGGGATTCACAGCGATGAAGTGGCGGCCATTGGTATCACCAATCAGCGCGAAACCACCATTATCTGGGAAAAGGCCACTGGCAAACCCGTCTACAATGCCATTGTGTGGCAGTGTCGCCGCAGCTCAGAGATCTGTGAGCAACTCAAGGCCCAAGGCTTAGAAGATTATGTGCGGGAGAATACGGGACTCCTGCTCGACCCTTATTTTTCAGGCACTAAGATCAAATGGATCCTCGATAATGTGCCGGATGCGCGTGCGAAGGCCAAACGAGGCGAGCTCTTATTCGGCACGGTCGATACTTGGTTGCTGTGGAAACTCACCGAAGGCAAAGTACATGTGACCGACCCCACCAATGCTGCCCGCACGCTGTTGTTTAATATCCACAGCCTGAGCTGGGACACGACATTGCTTGAGGCGCTCGATATTCCTGCCGCTATGCTGCCTGAAGTGAAACCTTCCTGCAGTGTCTATGGCACAACCCGTATTGCCGGTGAGGGCAGCGAAATTCCACTCGCGGGGATCGCGGGCGACCAACAGGCGGCGCTCTTTGGCCAGCTTTGTGTCGAGCCGGGAATGGCTAAAAACACTTATGGCACTGGCTGCTTTTTATTAATGAATACAGGCAATAAAGCCGTACGTTCATCCCATGGTTTATTAACCACAGTGGCGGTAGGCGCTCAAGGTGAAGTGAATTATGCCCTTGAAGGCTCAGTGTTTATGGGCGGCGCGACCATACAATGGTTACGCGATGAGCTGGGGCTGATCCGCGATGCCAGCGATACCGAATATTTTGCCTCTAAAGTCGCGGATACTAATGGCGTGTATTTAGTGCCTGCCTTTGTCGGGCTTGGCGCTCCCTATTGGGATCCTAATGCCCGTGGCGCACTGTTTGGGTTAACGCGTGGCGCCAACCGTAATCATATTATCCGCGCGGCATTAGAGTCGATTGCCTACCAGAGTAAAGATTTACTCGATGCCATGATTAAGGACAGTGGTGAGCGGCTTAAATCCCTTAAGGTGGATGGCGGCGCAGTTGCTAATGACTTCCTCATGCAATTTCAAGCGGATATCACCGACGTTGAAGTTTTAAGACCGAGCGTGTGTGAGACTACCGCGCTTGGCGCAGCCTTTTTAGCGGGACTGGCGGTTGGCTTTTGGACATCAGTGACCGAACTTAAGCATAAGGCCTGTATCGATAAACACTTCAAACCGAATATTGATGCGAGTCAAAGGGAGCGGTTATATGCGGGCTGGCAAGATGCGGTGGCCAGAACCCGTTCTTAGTTTTTTTTAGGCTTGAAACACATAAGGCGCACCCTCAGGTTGCGCCTTATTCATTTAATCGCAGTAAGTTAAACTTCGATATCGATGATGTGTTTGCTGGACGATTGTGCTGTGTCAGCGGTATCGTCAGTGACTTCTAGCACCACACCCTCTTTTAAATCCTGCTGTTTGTCCGATGCGCGGCGTTTTTTATTGCGACTGGCGTTGTTGTTTTTGCGTCTTTCTCTGACTTTCACATCTAAGGTGGGCGGTAATTGCGACTGCGGGGTTTCATGGCTATCGGGCGCATTGGCGGTCGCACCGCTAACCTGATCGACGACCCGCTTGGGGGTAAATACGGGTTTTGCTGGCTGTGCCAGCATAGCGTAAAGACTGTCCAATCCACTCATAGCGCCTCCTTAATTGATGACCTCTTAGCTGCTTATCGGCCGGAGTTGCTTAATATTTAGACTATACGCCGATTTAAGCCTGTAGGCGACACTCCTTTACTGTTCTGACTGTGGCCAATATCTGTGCTGGGCTTTGGTGGCTAATTCAAGTTTGCCAGGATGTGCCTCGTGTTGGCAGCTTAGGCGAATGCCTTGTGCTAGCTCTGTGGCGGTGAGTTTATCCAGATCATAATCATTGGGGCTGGGTGGCTGCTCGACAAACCTGAGTTTACACAGACCGCAGCGTCCGCCACCGCCGCATTGGGTTCTCAATCTTTCACGCCCTCGATTAATGCTCTCTAAATAAGTGCCATTGAGATCGGTGAATTCGGCGAGCGGCTGAGTGTCTTGAGTAAAAAGCGCCAGTTTTCCTATGGAGTTTTTGCGCCTCAAGAATGGCAGGGATAACTGACCTTGATGGAATTTATGCCCAAGGATGTAAATCCCCGAAAGACCTAACAACAGCGCGGCAATGCTGACAACTTGTACCAATAAGTGATTAAAACCAATGCCATTATCGGGAGCATAATCCATAAAATGCAGCATAAAGAGCAGATCCTTAAGATCCGATTGGCGATTTTTGTGAGCAAGAACCGCACCCGAGGCGGTATCGATATAAATCCGCGTTCCGACTTCATCTGCGGCTGTTAGCATGGCAACTGGGCCACTGGCATCGAATGGTGTTTCGCGGGTGAGGATTTGCGGTGCGCTGAGTTCACCTGAGCCCGAGTAGCTCTGTTTGGCAATCGCGACTATCTCAGCATCGTTCAAGGATAGCGGCTTGAGTGAGTCCGCCCAAAACCAGCGAGTTTGCTGAGTTGTAGTGAGGGCATACACGGCGCGGCTCAGCACTGAGGTTAGCTTAAGTTCGATAATGCCTTCTGCTTGATATTGTTGCAGTAGGTTTTCCGTGGGGGCGAGTGCAGTAGTGGGGCTCGCCGTTTTATGAGTGGCGCGATATGGGTTCGCGTCCAAAAAACTATCGTCAATTAGGTTAAAGGCGAGTCCAGTCACGACCCAAATCAATAATTGCAGGCCAACGATAAGTCCGAGCCATTTATGTAAGGTTTGCAGTAGTAAGCTGATGGAATGCTTGCTGCCAGCGGTGCTGGTATGGCGAAGAGTCGAGAAGCTCATACAGCCTCCTCACGATTTTGGTTTCGAAAACTGATATAGGCCAAGGCGATACCAAAGAGTGCGGTCAACAGGGCGAGGCTAGTCATTAGCGTAAGTAACGGATTATGCACATTCTCCCGCGTCTCGTAGTCCATAATATGCAGCATCCACATCACATCGAAGAGTCGCCAATAATCATGGCGCGCGCTGACCACTTGTCCAGTGACTGCCGAGATATAGAGTGTCGAGTGCATGGCATCGTCTAACGTCAGTTGCCAAACCGGGAGCACGCGGGCAGGGATTTCACTCGGAGCGTTCTGCTCAATGAATGTCGAGCCGATAAATTTAGCCTGACCCGTATAGACTCGCTGCGCAGCCTCGAGCGCCTGCTGTTTATCAAGCAGTGGTAATACTTCGCCCGTCTCACTGCTAAAGCGTTGTAATTTTCCCGCGATATTGGCGCGATAGTAGAGTGTGCCTTGATTCGCATACAGGCTGATATCCGTCGCATCGGGATGTGCCTTAATAAAGTCTGTAAAGCTGTAGGCGGGCGCATCCACTTGGAATATCGCCGTACTTGCCTTATCTACCAGTGGTTTGCCGCGAATAAACTCTATATCCATCAGCACCATGTAGGTACCCGTTCCTAGCCAGATCAGCAATTGAATGGCGGTTATCAGTGCAAACCACTTGTGGCAGGTACGGATCTGAGTCGCTGTCATAACGTTATTCTTTGAGTTTATCCCGCGGGAGTTTTGATCTTCCTCGCAATCGTGAAATAAAAGCCTTCCTAAATTGCAGAATAAATCCGCAATCAAAAATAATATTTCAGCGATTTATGCTAGAAATTGACGATCTATAAGCTTATGCGAATGTAAAAAATGAGTCTATTTTGTTGTGTTTTGTGAGTCTAGCGTGATTTGTCTAACGGGAAAATCCCACATTTAGCGAAACGTTATGGCAAATATTGCATTGCAACTGCCTGAAAGCAAAAGGCTGCTGCTTTTTTGTTCGCATTTTATTCCTGCGCTTTCCATCGTTTAGCTGATTTTTCGCTGATCTTTTTGTCAAAACTTTGTCGCTAAGTTATGGGCTCAACATGCTGCTAACCCGCTTGCCGACTGGCTTTATAAAAGGATCCCATCCCTTGACAATGCTTGTCTACTATCCCTAAACTTAGCATTTGTGGGAAATAGTGGATATTTGTGGATCAAAAATCAAAGGATAGGATGAATTAGCGTGTTTCGTGGAGCCAGTGCTATCAACTTAGATACAAAGGGACGGATCGCTATTCCAGTGCGATACCGCGAACCTTTGCAGCTAGAGCACCAAGGCCGCATCGTCATCACAGTCGATATTCAATCTGCGTGTTTACTCCTTTATCCCATCCACGAGTGGGAATTGATCGAAGCTAAGTTACTCAAGCTTTCAGATACCGACAAAACCCAACGATCCCTTAAGCGCATGTTGCTGGGTTATGCCCATGAGGTCGAACTCGATGGCAACGGGCGCATATTACTGCCACCGCCGCTAAGGCAATATGCCAATTTAGATAAGCGCATCATGCTGGTGGGACAGTTAAACAAGTTTGAGCTGTGGGATGAGCAAGCTTGGCTACAGCAAATTGATGAGTGTCAGGAAACGATTCGAAGCGAGGAGCTCGCGAATAACGAGCGTCTGGCGGATTTTTCACTCTAACGAGTCGCATAACTAAATAAGAAGAGAGTAATGAGTCAAGAATTTGCCCATTTATCCGTTCTGCTCGAAGAAACGGTCGGCGGTTTGAACATCAAAGACGATGGCATCTATATCGATGGCACGTTCGGCCGCGGTGGTCATTCAAGACAAGTACTGCAAAGACTGGGTGAAAACGGACGTCTGATTGCGATCGATCGTGATCCTCAGGCCATTGAAGCGGCAAAACAATTTGCCGATGATCCCCGTTTTCAAATCGTACATGGCGGTTTTGGCCAGTTAGCAGATTACGTCGAAGAGCTTGGTCTGGTTGGCAAGATTGATGGCGTGTTACTCGACTTAGGCGTGTCTTCACCGCAGCTCGATGATGCCGAACGTGGCTTTAGCTTCCTGCGCGATGGTCCGCTCGATATGCGCATGGATAACAGCCAAGGCGAAACGGCGGCCCAGTGGTTAGCACGCGCGGAAATTGAAGATATGGCCTGGGTATTTAAAACCTATGGCGAAGAGAAAAATGCTCGCCATATTGCCCGTTGTATTGCGGCCGACCGTGATAAGACCCCGTTTTTACGTACCAAAGATTTAGCCGATTTGATTGCGCGGATCACTAAAAATAAAGAACGTAACAAACACCCCGCGACCCGGGTGTTTCAGGCGATCCGCATCTATATCAACAGTGAGTTAGATCAAATTGATCAAGCGCTTGAAGGTGCATTAACCGTACTCGCGCCGCAGGGACGTTTATCGATTATCAGCTTCCACTCTCTGGAAGATCGCATCGTAAAACGTTTTATTCGTCGCCATAGCCAAGGTGAGAGCGTGCCTCATGGTTTGCCTATCACCGAAGATCAAATTAACAAGTCGCGTAAATTACGCGCCATAGGCAAGGCGATTATGCCTTCCGATGAGGAAATTGAACGCAATGCCAGAGCGCGCAGCTCAGTGTTACGCATTGCCGAGCGATTAGATTACTAGAGGGCAAACAAAGTGAGTAAGCCCTCATTAAATCTGCCACGGATTGTGTTAAACGACCTGTGGCAACACAAATGGATCTTGTTACTCGCACTACTCGTGCTCAGTAATGCTGTGGCTGTGGTGTATACCAGCCATGTGAGCCGTAAGCTCACCACCCAATGGGATCTGCTGTTGCAGGAGCGTGACAGGTTAGATATCGAGTGGCGCAATTTATTATTGGAAGAGCAATCCCAGACCGAGCACAGCCGGATCACGCGGATTGCATCAAAGGATCTCAACATGAGTCGACCCTTACCCAGCGAAGAAGTTGTGGTAAAGGTGCCGTGAACATAGGGAAGATATGACTAGGCAAGCAAAAACCAAACAGGCCAGCAAAAAGCAAAAGCCACAACTGATCCACTGGCGTTTATACGTCGTGGTTGGCTTTGTATTTGCGATGTTTTCGAGCCTTGTGGGTCGTGCTGCTTATATTCAAATTATCGAGCCCGATAAGCTGCGTCACGAGAGCGACATGCGTACCCTGCGTACCACCAGTCGTGAGGTGCAGCGTGGCTTAATCACCGACCGTAACGGCGATATGCTGGCGGTGAGTGTGCCGGTGCGTGCCGTGTGGGCCGACCCTAAACAAGTCAATGATAACAATGGTTTTACCGATATGCGCCGCTGGCAAGCGTTGGCGGACGTATTGCACGAACCCGTGGAAGATGTGCTCGAAAAGGTGCGTAGCAATCCAACCAAACGTTTTACCTATCTGAAACGCCAAGTCACGCCTGCGGTGGCAGACTACATCACTCAGCTTAAATTGCCTGGGGTGTTTTTAAAGTCCGAGTCCCGCCGTTACTACCCTGGTGGTGAGATCACCGCCCAGCTAATCGGCATTACCAATATCGACGATGTCGGTATTGAAGGGGTCGAAAACGCCTACAACAGTTGGCTTACTGGTACACCATCTAAACAAAAAGTGCGTAAATCCCGCGATGGTCATGTGGTTGAGCGTCTCGATATCGTACAGGAAGGCGAGAGTCCAAATGATTTAGTGTTGAGTATCGATCAACGTATTCAACAACTTGCCTACCGTGAGTTAAAGCGCACCACAGAGATGAACCAAGCGACCTCTGGCTCGATTGTGGTGCTCGATATCCACACTGGCGAAGTTTTAGCCATGGTGAATACGCCATCCTACAACCCTAATTCGCGCGACAATCTGCAAACCTTCAGAATGCGTAACCGCGCCATGACGGATACCTTTGAACCTGGCTCGACCATTAAACCTTTTGTGGTGGCTGCAGCGTTAGAAGCGGGCACGGTTAAGTCTACCGATGTGATCCCAACTTCTCCTGGCTGGATGCGTTTAGGCGGCCGCCAAGTTCGTGATGCAACTAACTATGGCGATATGACACTGGCACGTATTCTGGCGAAATCCAGTAACGTGGGGATCAGTAAACTCGCTCTGTCGATTCCAGTGCAGCAGTTATTAGGCACCTATCAATCCATGGGCTTAGGCAGCTTCTCGGGGATTAACCTCACGGGTGAAAGCGCGGGTTTGATCCAAGACCGCCACCGTTGGTCTGATTTCGAGCGCGCCACCTTATCTTTCGGCTACGGCCTAACGGCCACCACGTTGCAACTGGCGCGGATGTACGCCACTTTAGGTAATGGCGGCACGCTATATCCAGTATCGATTTTAAAACTGAAAAAGCCGCCTGAAGGTGAGCGCGTGATCTCACAAGAGGTCGCTCACGATGTGCTGCAAATGATGGTAGGTGTGACCGAAAAAGGCGGCACAGGTACGCTTGCGCATATCGATGGCTATCCCGTCGCGGGTAAATCGGGCACCAGCCGTAAGGCGGTAGCTGGCGGTTATGGTGATGATTATGTTGCGTTATTTGCTGGCGTCGCGCCCGTGAATAATCCCAAACTCGCGATTGTTGTCGTGGTGAACGAGCCGAAAGGCGATCTCTATTATGGTGGTTCAGTGGCAGGGCCGGCATTCGCGAAGGTGATGTCAGGCGCACTGCAAATGTTAAATGTCGAACCCATTTCCGATAAAGAACAGGTGCAATTGGCGGGACTCGCCGGGAGAACTGAATGATGTTGTTAAGGGAGCTATTAGCGCCTTGGTTCCCCTACGCGGGCGAACAAACCTTCTTAGATTTGACTTTAGATAGCCGCGCAATACGTCGCGGCGATGTGTTTTTAGCGCTGCCAGGCCATAAGGTCGATGGTCGTCAATTTATCGATAAGGCCTTAGCTCAAGGTGCGACTGCGGTATTAGTGCATACGGATAGCATTGAAGAGCAGGGCAAAGTTATTGCGACTGAGCAAGGCGTGCAGATTTATTTTTATCAGTTAGCTAAGCAAGTGTCTGCGGTCGCCGCAGTGCGCTATCCCGTTGTCCAGGGCCAGTCTATGGGCATTGTGGGAATTACAGGAACCAACGGCAAAACCTCGACCAGTCAGCTCTGCGCGCAATTAGTGACCCTGCTTGAGGGTAAAGCGGCGGTGATGGGCACGCTCGGTAATGGCCTGTGGGGCGAGTTAGTCGATAGCGGTAATACGACCGCCGATGCCATTACCCTGATGCGTCAACTGCATGAGTTTGCAGGCAAAGGCGTTAATACCTGTGCGATGGAAGTCTCAAGTCATGGTTTAGTGCAAGGCCGAGTCGATGCCGTGCCCTTCGATGTGGCGGTATTCACTAACCTGACCCGTGATCACTTGGACTACCACGGCGATATGGAAAATTATGCCGCGGCCAAGCAAATGCTGTTTCGCTTCGACGCCCTGCGTCATGGTTTAGTGAATCTCGACGACCCCGTTGGCGCCGCTTGGTTATCCGAGCTGACAAATGTCCCGGCGAAGATGTGGGGCTTTAGCATTGAAGCGCACACCGAGGCGGCATTTTACACTAAGAATGCCCAATTCAACGATCAAGGCGTGCAGGCGACATTAGTCTGGCCCGAGGGCGAAATCGACATTCGCTCTCCTTTATTAGGCGCCTTTAACCTCTCGAATTTACTCGCTGCTTTATCCGCCTTGTATTTGCAGGGTATGGATATGCGTGCGTTGGCAGCCAAGGTGCCTTATTTAGTGCCAGTGGCTGGCCGCATGGAACGTTTTACCACCGCGGACAACATCACCTTAGTCGTCGATTATGCCCATACCCCGGATGCGATTGAGCAGGCGCTAAATGCCTTGCGTCGTCACTGCGCGGGCGAGTTGTGGTGCGTGTTTGGCTGTGGCGGCGACCGTGATAAGGGCAAACGCCCACTGATGGGACAAGCGGCGGAGCAATTTGCCGACCGCATTATGGTGACTAGCGATAATGCCCGCAGCGAAGATCCTAACCAAATTATTACCGATATTATCCAAGGGCTGACTCACCCAGAGCGTGCGCTGACCGAGGTTGACCGTGTGACCGCGATTAAGCATGTCGTCGCGCTGGCTAAACCTGGGGATGTGATTCTGCTTGCGGGCAAAGGCCATGAAACTTACCAAGAGGCGGCAGGTGTGCGTCATGACTATGATGAACGCGCCCTGGCACGTCAGTTATCGGAGCAAAGCCAATGATCCCAATTTCCCTCGAGGCGCTGAGCCAACACTTAAGTGCGCATCGAGTCGGTGACGATGTCACCATCCAAGCATTAAGCAGCGATAGCCGTAAAATCGGCCCTGCGACTCTGTTTGTCGCCTTAAAGGGCGAGCGTTTCGATGGCCATGATTTTGCGGCCACGGCAATTGAAAATGGTGCCGTTGCACTGTTGGTTGAACGTCAATTGGCCTTCGATGTACCACAGCTCATTGTTGCCGATTGCCAAAAGGCCATGGGCGCGATTGGCGCCTATGTACGTGACCAAGTGGATCCCATTTGTGTGGCCTTAACCGGCTCCAATGGCAAAACCAGCGTGAAAGAAATGATCGCCACGATTTTATCGGCGAAGCATCAAGTGCTTTACACCGCCGGTAATTTTAATAATGAAATCGGTGTGCCACTCACTTTGCTGCGTTTAACGCCTGAGGATAAATACGGGGTGTTTGAGCTTGGCGCTAACCATAAAGGTGAGATTGATTACACCTCGAGTTTGGTGCGTCCTCACGTAGCCTTAGTCAATAACGTTGGCAGCGCCCACTTAGAAGGCTTTGGTTCACAGGCGGGGGTCGCCCAGGCCAAATCGGAAATCTACAACCATCTGCAACCCGGTGGCACGGCGATTATCAATGCCGATGATGCCTTTGCCGATGTGATGCGGGTGAAAGCGAAACAATATAAGCAGTTAAGCTTCTCCCAACAGGAGGGCGCGGCTAAACGTCAAATCGATGTGATTGCCACTGGCCACAAAGCCAATAGCGAAGGTTGCTATCGCTTTATCCTTAATTATGCGGGAGAGTCCTGCGAAGTGACCTTACCTTTAGCGGGTCGTCACCAAGTCAGCAACGCGCTAGCTGCGGCAAGTGTTTGTATTGCTTTGGGATTGAGCCTGAAGGAAATCGCTGAGGGCTTGAGCCAGTTGACCCCAGTAAAGGGGCGTATGCAACCCACTCAATTAGGACGCGTTCGCTTAATCGATGATAGCTATAACGCCAATCCCGTGTCAGTGGGTGCGGCTATCGCTTGGTTAAAGGAAATTTCTGAAAATCGCTGTTTGGTACTGGGAGATTTGGGCGAATTAGGCGACAATGCGCCCCTTTTACACGCTGAATTGGGACAACTGGCTAAGCAACAGGGAATCGATGCTCTGTTCTGTACCGGCACCTTAACTCAGCACACTAGCCAAGCTTTCGGGGCGGAACACCATGACAGCGTGGCGACGTTAGTAGAAAAACTCATAAAACACATCAACCAGTTGCCGGGACAGGTGACGGTTTTAGTTAAAGGTTCACGTAGTGCCGCAATGGAGCGGGTCGTGGATGGCCTAACAGTAGCCTTCGGGCGTGGGGAGTTAGTGTAGATGCTGGTGTATCTGGCCGAGTATTTAACCCGTTTTCATACTGGGTTTAACGTATTTTCCTATGTGACATTTCGAGCCATTTTAGGCTTGTTAACCGCATTAATGTTTAGTTTATGGTGGGGTCCTAAACTGATTGAGCGTTTGCAGTTAATGCAGATTGGCCAAGTTGTGCGTAACGACGGGCCAGAGTCGCATTTCAGTAAGCGTGGCACGCCGACTATGGGCGGCCTGATGATTTTAGGCGCCATCTTTATCAGTGTGCTGTTGTGGGGCGATCTCGGTAGCCGTTATGTGTGGGTGATGCTGTTTGTATTGGGCAGCTTCGGCATGATCGGTTTTATTGATGATTACCGCAAAGTCGTGCGTAAAGATACTAAGGGACTGATCGCCCGTTGGAAGTATATTCTGCAATCCTTAGCGGCGTTGATCATTGCTTTCTTCCTCTATACCACAGCGTCTAACCCGGGTGAAACCCAGTTAGTCGTGCCTTTCTTTAAGGACGTGATGCCACAGCTTGGCGCTGTGTTTATCGTATTGGCCTACTTTACTATCGTGGGTTCGAGCAACGCGGTGAACCTAACCGATGGTCTCGACGGTTTGGCGATTATGCCTACGGTAATGGTGGCCGCGGCATTCGCCTTGATTGCCTATCTGTCTGGCCATGCTCAGTTTGCTAACTACCTGCACATTCCGCATTTACCTGGTTCGGGTGAGCTAGTGATCGTCTGTACTGCGATTGTGGGCGCAGGCTTAGGCTTTTTATGGTTTAACACTTACCCGGCACAGGTCTTCATGGGCGATGTGGGCTCGCTGTCTTTAGGCGCAGCCTTAGGCGCGATTGCGGTACTGGTTCGCCAAGAGATCCTATTAGTGATTATGGGCGGTGTGTTTGTGATGGAAACTGTATCTGTGATCCTGCAGGTTGGTTCTTACAAGTTACGTGGCCAGCGCATTTTCCGCATGGCGCCTATCCATCACCACTATGAGTTAAAAGGTTGGCCTGAACCACGCGTGATTGTCCGCTTTTGGATTATCTCGATTTTCTTAGTGTTACTCGGCTTAGCCACGTTGAAGTTAAGGTAATCGCTCATGCAAAGTCAGTATTCACACATAGTGTTAGGTTTGGGTGCCACCGGGCTCTCGGTAGTGCGCTATTTGTGTGGAAAAGGGATCACACCCTTGGTGATGGATAGTCGTCGCCAACCTCCCGGTGCGGACACCCTTGCCAGCGCATTCCCTGAGGTGCAGCTGATTGCCGGCGGATTCGATTGCCGTTACTTAGTGCAAGCGACGCAAATCATTATCAGCCCTGGCATTGCGATTGATACACCCGAGGTGCGCGCTGCACTGGATATGGGGATTGAAGTCATTGGCGATGTGGAGCTATTTGCCCGTGAGATTGCCGACCGAAAACCTTGCGTGATTGGGATTACTGGCTCAAACGGCAAGTCGACCGTCACCACCTTAGTGGGTGAGATGCTGCGTGAAGCTGGTATGGCGGTGGCCGTGGGGGGCAACATTGGTATTCCGGCGCTCGATCTGCTGACGGAAAATGCCGATATTTTTGTGCTTGAGTTATCGAGCTTCCAACTCGAAACCACCCATAGCTTGAACTGCGTGGCGTCGACCTGTTTGAACGTGACCGAAGACCATATGGACAGATACAGCGATATGGATGCCTATCGTAAGGCCAAGCTGCGTCTGTACCATCAAAGCCGCTCCATCATCTTTAACCGTGATGATGCGCTGACTATCCCAACTGAGCCGATGAACCAAAACAGCTTTGGTTTAGCGCCGCCAGAGGGCGACGAGTGGGGCATTTGTGATAGCAAAATTTACCACGGTCACAGTGAAATTATGCCGATCACCGAAGTATCGCTGATTGGTAGTCATAATCATGCCAACTTACTCGCTGCCATGGCGCTGGTGTATGCCGTGGGCGTAGATAAGCAAGTCATGGCTAAAGTGGCTCGTACCTTTACTGGCCTTTCTCATCGCTGTGAAGTGGTGGGTGTAAAAGCGGGCGTGACCTATGTGAACGACTCTAAGGCGACCAATGTTGGCGCCACCGTCGCGGCGCTCGATGGGTTGAGCGATCACTTAGGTGACATTATTTTGATTGCCGGTGGTGATGGTAAGGGCGCGGATTTCAGTCCGTTGGTCGAGCCGTTAACGAAAGTGACACACCTCATCACCTTAGGTCGCGATGGCAATAAGATAGCTGCATTGAAGGAAGGGGCCATCAAGGTGGACTCTATGGCAGCAGCAGTGGCTAAGGCCGCCGAGTTAGCCACCTCCGGCGATATCGTACTCCTATCGCCAGCCTGTGCGAGCCTAGATATGTACAGCAACTTTATGGCTCGTGGGGATGATTTTAGAAGCCAAGTGGAGCAACTCGATGGCGAGTGATGCAAGACAGCTCAGCCTGTTTGGGCGAGTGCTGAACGCACTGCCTAACTGGCAACGTGATAACGAGGTGCCGGGCGTGCAATTGTACGACCGGGCTTTGCTCACGGCCGTGCTGTCTTTGATTGGCTTTGGTTTTGTCATGGTAATGTCGGCCTCTATGCCTGAGGCGCAAACGCTGACGGGCAATCCCTTCCACTTTATGACCCGCCATGTGGGCTATCTGTTGGGATGCTTAGTGATTGCCGCTTTTGTGCTGAGGGTCGAGATGCAAACTTGGCAGCGGATGAGCCCCATCATGTTGCTAGGCGTGTTTTTGATGTTACTGGCGGTGCTGGTTGTCGGTACCACAGTCAACGGTGCGACCCGTTGGTTATCCATAGGTCCCATCCGTATTCAGGTGGCCGAGGTCGCTAAGTTTGCGTTCTCTGTGTACATGGCGGGCTATCTGGTGCGTCGACATCAGGAAGTGCGTGAAAATGCTAAGGGCTTCTATAAGCCGATTGCAGTATTTGCGATCTACGCAATTTTGATTTTAATGCAGCCCGACTTAGGAACCGTGGTGGTGTTATTCGTCGGTACTGTGGGGCTGTTGTTCCTCGCGGGGGCACGTTTGCTGGACTTCTTCGCGCTGATTTTTGCCGGGGTGTTGGCGTTCGTGGCGCTGGTTCTGCTCGAGCCTTACCGTATGCGTCGGGTGACCTCGTTTTTAGACCCTTGGCAGGATCCATTCGGCAGTGGCTATCAGTTAACGCAATCGCTGATGGCCTATGGTCGGGGTGATTGGTTTGGTCAGGGCCTAGGTAACAGCATTCAAAAGTTGGAGTACCTCCCCGAGGCACATACCGACTTTATCTTTGCCGTGATCGGTGAAGAGTTAGGTTTTATTGGCATTATCGCTGTGTTATCCGTGCTGCTGTTTGTGGCATTGAGGGCCATTCGCCTCGGCAATTTATGTTTGGCGATGGACAAAGCCTTCGAAGGTTATCTGGCCTATGCCATCGGAATTTGGATCTGTTTCCAGACCGTCGTTAATGTGGGCGCAAGCATTGGTATGTTACCTACTAAAGGGTTAACACTGCCCTTTGTGAGTTACGGCGGTAGTAGTCTATGGGTCATGACGGCGGCGGCAATGACATTGCTGCGCATCGATTATGAGCGGCGCATGAGTTTAGTTCAGGCCGTGCAAGGGAGATTGAAGTAATGACCGACGCGGGTAAACGTATTTTAGTCATGGCAGGCGGCACTGGTGGACATGTGTTCCCGGCGCTCGCGGTGGCAAAATATTTAGCGCAGCAAGGTTGGCAAGTGCGTTGGTTAGGCACCGCCGACCGTATGGAGGCGCGTTTAGTGCCTCAGTATGGCTTTGATATCGATTTTATCGACATCAAGGGCGTGCGTGGTAATGGCTTAGTACGTAAATTAGCGGCGCCTTTTAAAGTGGTGCGCTCGATTCTGCAAGCCAAGGCCGTGATTGCCGAGTTCAAGCCCGATGTGGTGCTGGGCATGGGCGGATTTGCCAGCGGCCCGGGTGGTGTGGCGGCGAAATTGGCGGGTGTACCCTTAGTGCTGCATGAGCAAAATGCCATTCCGGGAATGACCAACAAGTTACTCTCGCGAATTGCGAATCAAGTACTGTGCGCCTTTAAAAATACCTTCACTCAGGTAAAGGCCAAGGTGGTGGGTAACCCCATTCGTCGCGAGCTTATTGCTTTAGGTGCCGAGCCTAAGCAAGCCGCGGATGATGCCTTAAAAGTCTTAGTGGTGGGCGGTAGTTTAGGCGCCAAAGTCTTTAACGACTTAATGCCTGAAGTGGTGGCCGCGCTGAGTAAGCAGCAGTCGATTACGGTTTGGCATCAAGTGGGTAAGGATAATCTGACGGGCGTTAAGTCGGCTTATCAACAGCAAGGACAAGAGGGCGGCGTTAACGTTGCCGAATTTATTGATGATATGGAAGCCGCCTATCGCTGGGCGGATGTGGTATTGTGCCGTGCCGGCGCGCTGACGGTATCCGAGTTAGCGGCGGTGGGACTACCGAGTATTCTGGTGCCTTATCCCCATGCCGTGGATGACCATCAGACCCGTAACGCCCAAGTATTGGTTGAGGCTGGCGCCGCTTTCCTATTGCCACAGGCCATCTTGGACGTGAATAAACTGGTGAGTAAATTACAGTTACTCGCCAATGACAGAGCAGAATTAGCCCAAATGGGCCAAAGAGCGAGAGATGTTGCCGTGTTGGATGCGACCGAGCAGGTGGCCCAAGTGTGTATTGCTCTCGCCGAGAAAGGATAGGTATGACTAAGACAGAAAGATACTTACAGCTAAGAAGTATGATCCCAGAAATGCGCCGGATTAAGCGTATTCATTTCGTCGGCATTGGCGGCGCGGGCATGGGCGGGATCGCTGAAGTATTAGTAAACGAAGGTTATGTCGTCAGTGGTTCAGACATCGCGCAAAACGCCGTGACTGACAGACTCTGCCTGCTGGGCGCGAAAATTCATATCGGCCATGGTGCCGATAACGTGCAGCAAGCCGATGTGGTGGTGGTCTCGACTGCGATTAATCCTGAGAACCCAGAGATTATTGCGGCGAAGGAATTGCGTATTCCCATAGTGCGCCGCGCCGAGATGTTGGCAGAGTTGATGCGTTATCGCCATGGTGTGGCGATTGCGGGAACGCACGGTAAAACCACGACCACAAGTTTGATTGCCAGTTTGTATGGTCAAGCGGGGCGCGATCCGACCTTCGTGATCGGCGGCCTGCTGAACAGTGCTGGTACTAATGCTCGCTTAGGTACGAGTCGTTATCTTATCGCCGAAGCCGACGAGAGTGATGCGAGCTTCCTGCACCTGCAACCTATGGTCAGCGTGGTGACGAATATCGAAGCCGACCACATGGACACCTACGGTGGGGATTTTGAAAAGCTCAAATCGACCTTCGTGGACTTTCTGCATAACCTGCCATTCTACGGCGTGGCTGTAGTGTGTATCGACGATGCGGTGGTGCGCGAGATTATGCCGCGTATTGGTCGCCATATGATCACCTATGGTTTCAGTGATGATGCCGACGTGCAGGCGCTGAACTTCCATCAGCAGGGCCACCAATGCCGCTTTACCGTCAGACGTAAAGGCAAAGAAGATTTAGATCTGCTGCTTAATCTGCCAGGCCAGCACAATGTATTAAATGCGCTCGCGGCGATTGCCGTGGCGACAGAAGATGAAATTGATGATAGCGCCATCATTCAAGCCTTGGCTGAGTTCCAAGGTATTGGCCGTCGTTTCCAACACTTAGGTAAGTTCGCAACGCCAAAGGGCGAAGTGATGTTAGTGGACGACTATGGTCATCACCCCAGTGAAGTGGCGGCGACCATTAAAGCGGCGCGTGCAGGTTGGCCGGATAAACGCTTAGTCATGGCCTATCAGCCGCACAGATTCACTCGTACCCGTGACTTGTACGAAGACTTTATTGAAGTGTTGTCTCAAGTGGATTGCTTGCTGTTACTCGAGGTGTATAGCGCGGGTGAAGCGCCGATCCCCGGTGCCGATGGTCGCGCACTGTGTCGCTCGATTCGCTTGCGCGGACAGTTAGATCCCATCTTTATCGCCAGCCCAGATCAGTTAGCCGAAGTGCTACCCGATGTGTTGCAGGAGGGGGATTTATTGTTGACCCAAGGTGCGGGTAATATAGGCGCCCTGTCGCGCCAGCTAGCTGCCTCTGAATTGGGCTTTAGCGTTGCCGCGACAACCGAGGTAAAACCTTGATGTATTGCGGGACAACTCGGGTTTAAAGGAAATTTTGACCCGAGGCTTTAGCTCTATATAATGGCCGATTTTCTGTGGTTTTTAGTAGTGTCGTTGAAAGGTGGAAACAAACGTGTCTTGGAGTGATAAGAGGCGACACTGGTGGGCGAGGATGTCACGGGTTAATTGGTACCTGTGGAGCGGAATTGGTTTTTTATGGTTAGTCATTGGGAGTTTTGTCTTTGGTGGCTACCAACTGCATAAGTTTTTAAATGATGCCAGCACGCTGCCCATTGAGGCTGTAGCCATCAAAGGTGAACGGACTTACACCACTGATAGAGATATACAAATTGCACTACAGGATTTAATGCAGCGGAGTTTTTTCAGCGCAGACATCACCTTAGTGCAACAGGCCTTAGAAGCCTTACCTTGGGTGTATCGCGCGTCAGTGAGGCGTGAATGGCCAGCGAAACTCAGGGTGTATTTACAGGAGCAGCAACCGGTCGCCCATTGGAATGGCACCGCTTGGCTCAATGTGCATGGTGAAGTGTTTGAAGCGCCATCGCATCCTGAGCTAGAGCATCTGCCTTATTTATCTGGGCCAGATGATATGGGGACCGAAGTGTTAACCGCCTACGCGCAGGTTAACTCGCTACTGAAGATTAATGGCTTTACCTTGGCCAATTTGAGTTTAACGCCACGTCATGCGTGGCACGCGACACTGGGTAACGGTATTGTTTTAGACCTAGGTCGAGAAGATAAAATGGCAAGGATACAAAGGTTTATCACTGTTTATCCGTTACTGGCGAAACAAGATAAACCGATTGCCAGAGTGGATTTGCGCTACGACACAGGGTTGGCCGTAGGCTGGGGCGATGCACAAACAAGAGAGCCGATAATTAATGACCAAAAACCAAGATAGAAATCTGATCGTCGGATTGGACATAGGAACCTCTAAAGTCGCAGTGATCATAGGCGAAGTTCTGCCCGATGGCGAAATCAGCATAGTCGGCCTTGGTAACCACCCTTCAAGGGGCATGGATAAGGGTGGCGTTAACGATTTAGACTCCATCGTGCGCAGTGTGCAACGCGCGCTCGATCAAGCGGAATTAATGGCAGACTGCCAAGTATCATCGGTTTACCTGAGCATTTCCGGTAAACATATCGCCTGCCAAAACGAAAATGGCATGGTGTCGATTAACGATGAAGAAGTGACACAGGAAGACGTCGACAACGTGATCCACACCGCTCGCTCGGTGAAGATCCCGACCGAACGTCGCATTCTGCATGTGTTACCACAGGAATATGCGATTGACGTACAAGACGGCATTCGCAGCCCTATCGGCATGTCAGGCATGCGGATGGAAGCCAAGGTACACATAGTGACCTGCGCCAATGATATGGCTAAGAACATCACTAAGAGTGTCGAGCGCTGTGGCTTGAAGGTAGATGACTTAGTGTTCTCCGGCATTGCGTCGGCGGATGCGGTATTAACCTTCGATGAAAAAGACTTAGGTGTGTGTATCGTCGATATCGGCGGTGGCACGACGGATATCGCCGTGTATACCAATGGTGCGCTGCGCCATTGCGCGGTTGTGCCGGTTGCGGGCAACCAAGTGACCAACGATATT
Source organism: Shewanella sp. GD04112 (assembly GCF_029835735.1). Lineage (NCBI taxonomy): Bacteria > Pseudomonadati > Pseudomonadota > Gammaproteobacteria > Alteromonadales > Shewanellaceae > Shewanella > Shewanella sp. GD04112. The sequence goes on along the minus strand of NZ_JAOEAL010000001.1, from coordinate 4,410,875 downwards.
GCGAAGATTTTCCGCACCCCTTCGTCACACGCTGAACAAATTAAAGTGCAGTTCGCCTGTGCGCGCAGCTCCATGGTGAGCCGCGAAGACAGTATCGAAGTGCCTTCGGTCGGTGGTCGTCCATCGCGTAGCATGTCGCGCCATACTTTGGCCGAAGTGGTAGAGCCGAGATATCAAGAGCTGTTTGAGTTAGTGCTCAAGGAGCTGAAAGACAGTGGTTTAGAAGATCAAATCGCCGCAGGTATCGTGCTCACAGGCGGTACGGCGTCGATCCAAGGTGTGGTGGACATCGCGGAGGCAACCTTTGGTATGCCAGTTCGCGTCGCCTCACCATTGCCGATTAAAGGGTTATACGAATACGTGGATCAGTCTATTTACTCCACTGGGGTTGGATTGCTTCATTACGGTGCAAGACGGGTGCTTGAGCGTCAATTCGAGCGTCCTGAGCGTCAAGGGGTTACCAGTGCTTGGAATCGGGTCCAAAGCTGGTTTAAGGGTGAATTTTAATAACGCAGGCAACACGGAGATCAGACAATGTTTGAGATCATGGACACTCACTCAGACGACGCGGTGATTAAAGTCATCGGCGTTGGCGGCGGCGGCGGTAATGCTGTCGAACATATGGTCAAACACAACATTGAAGGTGTTGAGTTTGTCGTTACCAACACAGACGCACAGGCGCTACGTAAATCAGGCGCTGGCTCAACGATTCAATTAGGTCGCGATGTCACTAAAGGTCTTGGCGCTGGCGCCAACCCAGAAGTGGGTCGTGCCGCAGCGGAAGAAGACCGCGAAAACATTCGTGCAGCGATCAAAGGCTCAGACATGATCTTTATCGCCGCCGGTATGGGCGGTGGTACTGGTACAGGTGCTGCGCCAGTTGTGGCTCAAATCGCTCGCGAAGAAGGCATCTTAACGGTTGCTGTCGTGACTAAGCCTTTCCCTTTCGAAGGCAAGAAGCGTATGGCTTATGCCGAGCAAGGTATTAGCGAGCTGGCCAAGCACGTGGATTCGTTAATCACTATCCCTAACGAAAAATTATTAAAAGTATTGGGCCGTGGTACGTCATTACTCGATGCGTTTGCCGCAGCGAATAACGTGTTACTCGGTGCAGTACAAGGTATTGCCGAGCTTATCACTCGTCCTGGTCTGATTAACGTCGACTTTGCGGACGTGAAAACCGTTATGTCTGAAATGGGTAATGCCATGATGGGTACCGGTGTTGCGCGTGGTGAAGACCGTGCGGAAGAAGCGGCCGAAGCGGCAGTTGCCAGCCCATTATTAGAAGACATCGACTTAGCCGGTGCCCGTGGTGTGTTAGTTAACATTACCGCAGGTATGGACATGAGCATCGAAGAATTCGAAACCGTGGGTAACCATGTTAAAGCTTACGCTTCTGACAATGCGACTGTGGTTGTGGGTGCGGTGATCGACCCTGAAATGAGCGACGAGCTGCGTGTAACTGTGGTTGCAACGGGTATCGGTGCTGAAAAGCGTCCTGATATTCAACTGGTTTCTAAACCAGCACCACGTCCAGAGCCAGTGGTTGTGGAACCAAAAGTAGAAGCCTATGTCGAAGAAGCAACTCATGTGAGCTATGCGGCGCCAAAGGGTAACGTGTTACCTGCTACGCCCGCACCGGCTCCAGCGCCAGCACCTTCAACAAAGCATGAATTGGATTACTTAGATATCCCAGCGTTTTTGCGTAAGCAAGCTGACTAAAACAGGTATTTGAGTCCAGCGTGTCGGGTGGTGCCTTGCTCTGCGAGGCTGTACCACCCAATGACTACATTTGTATGACATGGTCAACTTATGTTACCATGTAGCACCTATGTGGTCGTTTTGCCGCCGCTGTGTGTGCAAATATTAGGCTTAATTATAGAAATCTAAACGGGTAACTGAATGATATTTCAAAGAACTGTTCAAAAAATGGTGAAGGCTACTGGAGTCGGTTTGCACTCTGGGAATAAGGTCACCTTGAGCATTATGCCCGCACCAGTCAATACAGGGATCGTACTCGTGCGTACCGACATGAATCCTGCCGTTGCTATTCCAGCAAAGGCGGAACAAGTTCGCGAAACCACTATGTGCACGGCACTTGTCAATGACGAAGGTATTCGTATTTCGACTATTGAGCATTTATTTGCAGCCTTAGCGGGTTTAGGCATTGATAACGCCGTAATCGAAGTGGACGCGCCTGAAATCCCAATCATGGATGGTAGTGCGAGCCCATTTGTCTTCTTACTTCAGTCTGCGGGTATCAAAGAGCAGGCTGCGCCTAAGAAGTACTTAAAGATTAAACGCCCTGTGCGTGTTGAAGACGGTGATAAGTGGGCCGAGCTGAAGCCATTCAAAGGCTTTAGAGTCAACTTCAAAATTGACTTTGCTCACCCTGAAATTGCCCGTAGTCAACAGCATGTGGTGATGGACTTCTCTACTTCTGCTTTTGTTAAAGACATTAGCCGTGCCCGTACTTTTGGTTTTATGCGTGATATTGAGTATCTGCGTGCGAACAACCTAGCATTAGGTGGCAGCATGGAAAACGCGGTTGTACTTGATGAATATCGCGTCCTCAACCCCGACGGCCTGCGTTATGAGGATGAGTTCGTTAAGCACAAAATTTTAGATGCGTTTGGTGATCTCTACGTGGCAGGACACGCCATTCTTGGTGAGTTTACTGCCTATAAAACGGGTCATGCACTGAATAACCAATTAGTGCGAGCCTTATTGGCGCAGCAGGATGCGTGGGAGCTGGTGAGCTTTGAGAAAGAAGCCGATGTTCCCGTCAGCTTTACTGTGCCAGGTGGCGCGGTTTACGCTTAATAGCGCTTGATGTTTACTTATTACGGCTGGCCAATGTGGCCAGCCGTTTTAGTTTTTCGCCTAGTGTTCCGCTCACATTTTCTGCAAGCGCAGCAATATGTTCTGCCGCGGCTGGACTGAGTTGCTTGTGCGCCTGTTTCGGCTTTGCGTCATACAATGCTAATCTCGGGTTGACTTTAACTTCAATTGCGGTAAGGATTGGGAGCGTTTCTGCTTGAAGCTGCGCTAGTAGTTTCGGCTTTTGGAAATTAATTCGTGCGGCCCATGCTGCCGAAGTGGTTTCAACCACAAGAACACCCTGGCGGAAATTGGCGACTTTCAGCTGCTCCGCAACAGGACCTGCGACAATCTGCTTCACGTGCTGATCCAGATATAAAAGTAGTTCCGCTTTCTCAGCTATATCGGGCAATGTGCCTGACTGGTGTAGTAATTGGCTGAGATCCTGAGGGGGCTTTTTCATATGATAATAAGATGGCTGAATTAGGCTATGAGTGTAACAGTATTTATTCAAGGTCGGAATGGCGTCACGCGCTGGCAACCCAGTAAACGCTGGTTGCTCCTTCCCATGCTATTGTTGGCGACTGGTGCCGGTATTTATCAACACAACTCTGCTAAATTTGAAAACCAGCAAGCCAGTGTCGATAACGATCGTATCCAACGCGAACAACAAAAGAAGCAAGTCTTAGAATTAAAGAGTGCCACAGAGTCACAGCTAGCCATGCTGGCGACCCATGTTGCGCGCATGCAAGCTAAAATCACCCGTCTCGAGGCCTTAGGTCAACAAGTCGCGAAACAAAACAAATTGGATGAAGACTTTGATTTTTCCTCTGAAGTAGGTGTGGGTGGCTTGAGCGAATTAGGCTCGAATATCGAACTTGGTCAGCTTATCGATGATATGGATAAACTGGCGTCACGAATTGACAACAATAATGTTCAACTATCACTACTTGAAACAGTGTTATCTAACCACCATATAGATGCTGAACGTTATGTATCAGGGCTCCCACTCGATAAAGGTTGGTTATCGTCGCCCTACGGATTACGTAATGACCCTTTCAACGGTCGTCGAACCATGCATAAAGGGATCGATTTTACCGGTCGAGAAGGGGCTAAAGTTGTCGCGACTGCTGCAGGCGTGGTGACTTGGGCTGGGAATATGTTTGGCTATGGCGAATTGGTCGAAATCGACCATGGTAACGGTTTACGTACTCGCTATGGTCATAATAAAGCTTTGTCAGTAGCTGTAGGTGATGTGGTCGCTAAAGGCGAAACCATCGCCAGTATGGGAAGCACTGGGCGCTCAACAGGGGCTCATGTGCATTATGAAGTGTTGCGTGGCGGACAGCAGATAGATCCACAGAAGTTTGTCTACCGCAAGGCAGGTTAATTGAAACATTGGCTTCTAGTTTCCATCATGGACTTGGCCTACAGAAAATAAGTGATTCAGATGTTTGGTAAATTACTGACAAAAGTATTTGGTAGTCGCAACGACCGTACCCTCAAAGGGTTACAAAAAGTAGTTAATAAGATTAATGCGCTTGAAGCCGATTATGAAAAATTAACCGATGAACAGCTTAAGGCGAAAACCGCCGAGTTCCGCGAGCGTTTAGCGGCCGGAGCTTCATTAGAGAGCATTATGGCGGAAGCCTTCGCGACCGTGCGTGAAGCATCGAAGCGCGTTTTCGAGATGCGCCACTTCGACGTGCAGTTACTCGGTGGTATGGTGCTCGACAGTAACCGCATTGCTGAAATGCGTACCGGTGAAGGTAAAACCTTAACCGCGACCCTCCCAGCCTATCTAAATGCCTTAACCGGTAAAGGCGTTCACGTTATTACCGTCAACGATTACTTAGCTCGTCGTGACGCGGAAAACAACCGCCCACTGTTCGAATTCTTAGGCTTAACGGTCGGCATTAACGTCGCAGGTCTAGGCCAGCAGGCGAAAAAAGACGCCTACAATGCCGACATTACTTACGGTACCAACAACGAATTTGGTTTCGACTATCTGCGTGATAACATGGCGTTCTCGCCACAAGAGCGTGTTCAACGTCCATTGCACTATGCCCTGATCGACGAAGTCGACTCAATTCTTATCGACGAAGCCCGTACGCCACTGATTATCTCTGGTGCCGCGGAAGATAGCTCTGAGCTATATATCAAGATCAACACCTTAATCCCAAGTCTTATCCGTCAAGATAAAGAAGACTCAGAAGAGTATGTGGGTGAGGGTGACTACAGCATCGATGAAAAAGCCAAACAAGTGCACTTCACCGAACGTGGTCAAGAGAAGGTTGAGAACCTGTTGATTGAGCGCGGCATGTTAGCCGAAGGCGACTCTCTCTACTCAGCTGCCAACATTTCTCTGTTGCACCATGTGAATGCGGCGCTGCGTGCGCATACCCTGTTTGAGCGCGATGTTGACTATATCGTTCAAGATGGCGAAGTGATCATCGTTGATGAACACACTGGCCGTACTATGCCAGGTCGTCGCTGGTCAGAAGGTTTACATCAAGCCGTTGAAGCCAAAGAAGGCGTTCGTATTCAAAACGAAAACCAAACCTTGGCATCGATTACCTTCCAAAACTACTTCCGTTTATATGAGAAGTTAGCGGGTATGACAGGTACGGCCGATACCGAAGCGTTTGAGTTCCAACACATCTATGGTCTAGATACTGTGGTTGTGCCAACCAACCGTCCTATGGTACGTAAGGATATGGCGGATTTGGTTTACCTCACCGCCAATGAAAAATACCAAGCGATCATTAAAGACATCAAAGACTGCCGTGAACGTGGCCAACCTGTTCTAGTGGGTACTGTTTCAATCGAACAGTCTGAGCTGTTAGCACGCTTAATGGTGAAGGAGAAGATCCCGCACCAAGTGCTTAACGCTAAGTTCCACGAAAAAGAAGCCGAAATTGTTGCCCAAGCGGGTCGTACTGGCGCTGTGACTATTGCTACTAACATGGCGGGTCGTGGTACCGACATCGTGTTAGGCGGCAACTGGAATATGGAAATCGAAGCCCTCGAGAATCCAACTGCTGAGCAAAAAGCTAAAATCAAGGCCGACTGGCAAGAGCGCCACGATGCCGTGGTCGCCGCTGGTGGTTTACACATTTTAGGTACTGAGCGCCACGAATCTCGCCGTATCGACAACCAGCTACGTGGTCGTGCGGGTCGTCAAGGTGATGCAGGTTCTTCACGTTTCTACCTTTCTATGGAAGATAGCTTAATGCGCATCTTCGCCTCGGATCGTGTCTCAGGCATGATGAAGAAACTGGGGATGGAAGAAGGCGAAGCGATCGAACATCCATGGGTTTCCCGTGCGATTGAAAACGCACAGCGTAAAGTGGAAGCGCGTAACTTCGATATTCGTAAGCAACTGCTCGAATTCGATGACGTAGCAAACGACCAGCGTCAAGTGGTTTACGCACAGCGTAACGAGTTGATGGATGCCGAAAGTATCGAAGACACCATTAAAAACATCCAAGACGATGTGATCAGTGCGGTGATCGATCAATACATTCCGCCACAATCAGTGGAAGAGTTATGGGATGTGCCAGGTTTAGAGCAACGTTTACAGCAAGAATTTATGCTGAAACTGCCAATCCAAGAATGGCTAGATAAAGAAGACGACTTACACGAAGAAACATTGCGTGAGCGGATCATCACTTCTTGGTCTGATGCGTATAAAGCAAAAGAAGAAATGGTCGGTGCGCCAGTACTACGCCAGTTCGAAAAAGCTGTGATGCTACAAACCCTCGATGGTCTGTGGAAAGAACACTTAGCGGCGATGGATCACTTACGCCAAGGTATCCACTTGCGTGGTTACGCGCAGAAGAATCCAAAGCAAGAATATAAGCGCGAGTCGTTCGAACTGTTCCAACAATTACTGTCGACCTTAAAGCATGATGTCATTAGCGTGCTATCTAAGGTACAAGTACAAGCACAGTCAGACGTAGAAGAGATGGAAGCGCGTCGTCGTGAAGAAGATGCCAAGATCCAACGCGACTATCAGCATGCAGCAGCCGAAGCCTTAGTGGGTGGGGATGATGGTAGCGACGAGATGATGGCTCACACGCCAATGATCCGCGATGGCGATAAAGTTGGCCGTAACGATCCTTGTCCTTGTGGCTCAGGCCGTAAGTATAAGCAGTGCCACGGCAAGCTAAGCTAATAAACACGTAAACTCATTTTAAAAGGCGACTATGATAGTCGCCTTTTTTATACCTGCTTCTTTATCGGTGCTTTAACTCTCGACCGGCTCTAAAACCCTTCGGCTATAAATTCTAACGAGTTCAGCTGCACTAAAATTAACCGCTTTTATCTGTTTTGTGGATAAGTTTGAGGATAAATAGTGGGTATTTTGTGACTAACTGAAACTATTGAAAAAAGATCAAAAAAACCGAAAAAAGCCCTTGCACAAAAAGTTCTGCTGCCTATAATGCGCATCCACTGACACGGCAGACAGCGATACGCAGTTTCAAGTGCCAGTTCATCGAGTGATTCACTCCTCGATGAGCGAAAAGAAAGTTGAAAAAACTACTTGACGCAAAAACGGGAATGCGTAGAATACGCAGCCCTGACCCGCTGAAATCACTTACGATAAGGCGATGGTCAACGCTCTTTAACAATTTATCAAGCAAATCTGTGTGGACACTCACAGGTGTTGAGTTAATCGAAATTACTTTGCTGTTTGGCGAGTAATCAAAATTTACATCAATGAATGAGTGTTCATAGCAATATGTACAAAGTTTTGGTTTCGCTTTTTTAAAAGCGGAAACAAACGACAGAATTCATTGAGTCGTTTAACGCGAGTTAAACAAAAAACTTTTAATTGAAGAGTTTGATCATGGCTCAGATTGAACGCTGGCGGCAGGCCTAACACATGCAAGTCGAGCGGCAGCACAAGGGAGTTTACTCCTGAGGTGGCGAGCGGCGGACGGGTGAGTAATGCCTAGGGATCTGCCCAGTCGTGGGGGATAACAGTTGGAAACGACTGCTAATACCGCATACGCCCTACGGGGGAAAGGAGGGGACCTTCGGGCCTTCCGCGATTGGATGAACCTAGGTGGGATTAGCTAGTTGGTGAGGTAATGGCTCACCAAGGCGACGATCCCTAGCTGTTCTGAGAGGATGATCAGCCACACTGGGACTGAGACACGGCCCAGACTCCTACGGGAGGCAGCAGTGGGGAATATTGCACAATGGGGGAAACCCTGATGCAGCCATGCCGCGTGTGTGAAGAAGGCCTTCGGGTTGTAAAGCACTTTCAGTAGGGAGGAAAGGTTGTAAGTTAATACCTTGCAGCTGTGACGTTACCTACAGAAGAAGGACCGGCTAACTCCGTGCCAGCAGCCGCGGTAATACGGAGGGTCCAAGCGTTAATCGGAATTACTGGGCGTAAAGCGTGCGCAGGCGGTTTGTTAAGCGAGATGTGAAAGCCCCGGGCTCAACCTGGGAATTGCATTTCGAACTGGCAAACTAGAGTCTTGTAGAGGGGGGTAGAATTCCAGGTGTAGCGGTGAAATGCGTAGAGATCTGGAGGAATACCGGTGGCGAAGGCGGCCCCCTGGACAAAGACTGACGCTCAGGCACGAAAGCGTGGGGAGCAAACAGGATTAGATACCCTGGTAGTCCACGCCGTAAACGATGTCTACTCGGAGTTTGGTGTCTTGAACACTGGGCTCTCAAGCTAACGCATTAAGTAGACCGCCTGGGGAGTACGGCCGCAAGGTTAAAACTCAAATGAATTGACGGGGGCCCGCACAAGCGGTGGAGCATGTGGTTTAATTCGATGCAACGCGAAGAACCTTACCTACTCTTGACATCCAGAGAATTCGCTAGAGATAGCTTAGTGCCTTCGGGAACTCTGAGACAGGTGCTGCATGGCTGTCGTCAGCTCGTGTTGTGAAATGTTGGGTTAAGTCCCGCAACGAGCGCAACCCCTATCCTTATTTGCCAGCGCGTAATGGCGGGAACTCTAGGGAGACTGCCGGTGATAAACCGGAGGAAGGTGGGGACGACGTCAAGTCATCATGGCCCTTACGAGTAGGGCTACACACGTGCTACAATGGCGAGTACAGAGGGTTGCAAAGCCGCGAGGTGGAGCTAATCTCACAAAGCTCGTCGTAGTCCGGATTGGAGTCTGCAACTCGACTCCATGAAGTCGGAATCGCTAGTAATCGTGGATCAGAATGCCACGGTGAATACGTTCCCGGGCCTTGTACACACCGCCCGTCACACCATGGGAGTGGGCTGCAAAAGAAGTGGGTAGCTTAACCTTCGGGAGGGCGCTCACCACTTTGTGGTTCATGACTGGGGTGAAGTCGTAACAAGGTAGCCCTAGGGGAACCTGGGGCTGGATCACCTCCTTACCTATACGACTAACTCGATGTTTGTTGAGTGTTCACACAGATTTGCTTGATAGAAGATAGAGTAAACGATGGGTCTGTAGCTCAGCTGGTTAGAGCGCACCCCTGATAAGGGTGAGGTCGGTGGTTCAAGTCCACTCTGACCCACCAATCCTTTGAGGGTTGGGACATCTGATACTCGCACTGCATGTAAATGGGGCTATAGCTCAGCTGGGAGAGCGCCTGCCTTGCACGCAGGAGGTCTGCGGTTCGATCCCGCATAGCTCCACCACTTACTGCAATCTGGTTAGAGATGCCAAAGATAAACTGAAAAATTATCTTTGGCTTTTTTAAGCCCGCTCTTTAACAATTTGGAAAGCTGATAGTAATTAATACAATGATGTCTGTCGTTGTGTTAATACGAAAAAAATTGAGTTCTTAAAACACTTTTTAAGTGTCTTGAATATTCAAGTCTAAGGCGAGTCCATCTTCTTGGTCGAAGATGAGACAAGTAAAACCAGCTGGTCGCAACAGCGCAAGTGATGTGAAACTCATTTGGGTTGTATGGTTAAGCGACTAAGCGTATACGGTGGATGCCTTGGCAGTCAGAGGCGATGAAGGACGTAGTAACTTGCGAAAAGCGTTGGCGAGCTAGTAACAAGCATTTGAGCTAACGATGTCCGAATGGGGGAACCCAGCAGCATAAGCTGTTATCACTGCATGAATACATAGTGTAGTGAGGCAAACGAGGGGAACTGAAACATCTAAGTACCCTTAGGAAAAGAAATCAACCGAGATTCCCCTAGTAGCGGCGAGCGAACGGGGATTAGCCCTTAAGTCAGAGGGGTGTTAGTGGAATGGTCTGGAAAGTCCAGCGGCACAGGGTGATAGCCCCGTACACGAAAACTAACCTTTGATGAAAACGAGTAAGGCGGGACACGTGATATCCTGTTTGAATATGGGGGGACCATCCTCCAAGGCTAAATACTCCTGACTGACCGATAGTGAACCAGTACCGTGAGGGAAAGGCGAAAAGAACCCCTGTGAGGGGAGTGAAATAGAACCTGAAACCGTATACGTACAAGCAGTGGGAGCGGTTCTTGAGACCGTGACTGCGTACCTTTTGTATAATGGGTCAGCGACTTACGTTTTGTAGCGAGGTTAAGCGAATAGCGGAGCCGTAGGGAAACCGAGTGTTAACTGCGCGTTTAGTTGCAAGGCGTAGACCCGAAACCCGGTGATCTAGCCATGGGCAGGTTGAAGGTTGAGTAACATCAACTGGAGGACCGAACCGACTAATGTTGAAAAATTAGCGGATGACTTGTGGCTGGGGGTGAAAGGCCAATCAAACCGGGAGATATCTGGTTCTCCTCGAAAGCTATTTAGGTAGCGCCTCGGACGAACACCTTTGGGGGTAGAGCACTGTTAAGGCTAGGGGGTCATCCCGACTTACCAACCCTTTGCAAACTCCGAATACCAAAGAGTGCTATCCGGGAGACAGACGGCGGGTGCTAACGTCCGTCGTCAAAAGGGAAACAACCCAGACCGTCAGCTAAGGTCCCAAAGTGTATGTTAAGTGGGAAACGATGTGGGAAGGCTTAGACAGCTAGGATGTTGGCTTAGAAGCAGCCATCATTTAAAGAAAGCGTAATAGCTCACTAGTCGAGTCGGCCTGCGCGGAAGATGTAACGGGGCTAAACATACCACCGAAGCTACGGGTGCAATCCATTAGGGTTGCGCGGTAGAGGAGCGTTCTGTAAGCCGTTGAAGGTGAAGGGGTAACCCACGCTGGAGGTATCAGAAGTGCGAATGCTGACATGAGTAACGATAAAGGGGGTGAAAAACCCCCTCGCCGAAAGACCAAGGGTTCCTGTCCAACGTTAATCGGGGCAGGGTGAGTCGACCCCTAAGGCGAGGCCGAAAGGCGTAGTCGATGGGAAACAGATTAATATTTCTGTACTTCCGCTAACTGCGATGGAGAGACGGAGAAGGCTAGGCTAGCGCGGCGTTGGTAGTCCGCGTTTAAGGTGGTAGGTGGGTGACTTAGGCAAATCCGGGTCACTATACACTGAGAGCTGATGACGAGTCCCCAAGGGGATGAAGTAGTTGATGCCATGCTTCCAGGAAAATCTTCTAAGCTTCAGGTTAGCGGGAATCGTACCCCAAACCGACACAGGTGGTCGGGTAGAGAATACCAAGGCGCTTGAGAGAACTCGGCTGAAGGAACTAGGCAAAATGGTACCGTAACTTCGGGAGAAGGTACGCTGCTGTTGGTGATGGGACTTGCTCCCTAAGCTGACGGCAGTCGCAGATACCAGGTGGCTGCAACTGTTTATCAAAAACACAGCACTGTGCAAAATCGCAAGATGACGTATACGGTGTGACGCCTGCCCGGTGCCGGAAGGTTAATTGATTGGGTTATCGCAAGAGAAGCTCATGATCGAAGCCCCGGTAAACGGCGGCCGTAACTATAACGGTCCTAAGGTAGCGAAATTCCTTGTCGGGTAAGTTCCGACCTGCACGAATGGCGTAATGATGGCCACGCTGTCTCCAGCCGAGACTCAGTGAAGTTGAAATTGCGGTGAAGATGCCGTATACCCGCGGCTAGACGGAAAGACCCCGTGAACCTTTACTATAGCTTGGCACTGAACATTGACCCTACATGTGTAGGATAGGTGGGAGACTTTGAAGCGGGAACGCTAGTTCTCGTGGAGTCGTCCTTGAAATACCACCCTTGTAGTGTTGATGTTCTAACTTGGGCCCCTAATCGGGGTTAAGGACAGTGCCTGGTGGGTAGTTTGACTGGGGCGGTCTCCTCCCAAAGAGTAACGGAGGAGCACGAAGGTTGGCTAAGTACGGTCGGACATCGTACGGTTAGTGCAATGGCATAAGCCAGCTTAACTGCGAGACAGACACGTCGAGCAGGTACGAAAGTAGGTCATAGTGATCCGGTGGTTCTGAATGGAAGGGCCATCGCTCAACGGATAAAAGGTACTCCGGGGATAACAGGCTGATACCGCCCAAGAGTTCATATCGACGGCGGTGTTTGGCACCTCGATGTCGGCTCATCACATCCTGGGGCTGAAGTCGGTCCCAAGGGTATGGCTGTTCGCCATTTAAAGTGGTACGCGAGCTGGGTTCAGAACGTCGTGAGACAGTTCGGTCCCTATCTGCCGTGGGCGTTGGATGATTGAGGGGAGTTGCTCCTAGTACGAGAGGACCGGAGTGAACGAACCGCTGGTGTTCGGGTTGTCATGCCAATGGCATTGCCCGGTAGCTATGTTCGGAATCGATAACCGCTGAAAGCATCTAAGCGGGAAGCGAGCCCCAAGATGAGTCATCCCTTGGACTTTAAGTCCACTAAAGAGCCGTTCGAGACTAGGACGTTGATAGGTCAGGTGTGTAAGCGTTGTGAGGCGTTGAGCTAACTGATACTAATGACTCGAGAGGCTTAACCATACAACCCAGATGGGTTTTACTGAAAATGTTCCAGACATTTTCCAGTACTTCCTCCTTCCCTGGAGGTCGTACAGTACTTAGCTTGAATACAAACACTTAAGAAGTGCAACTCAAACCAGCTTTCCGAATTAATTTACTGCCTGCGACGATAAGACGGGTAGTGAATAACAAATTTGCTTGGTGACAATAGCATTGTGGTCCCACCTGATCCCATCCCGAACTCAGAAGTGAAACGCAATCGCGCCGATGGTAGTGTGGGGTCTCCCCATGTGAGAGTAGGTCATCGCCAAGCGCCTAATTTAATCATCATTGATGATAAAGAATTGCTGATATGGCTCAGTCGGTAGAGCGCATCCTTGGTAAGGATGAGGTCCCCAGTTCGATTCTGGGTATCAGCACCATACAATCTAGTGTGTTGTCCTAGAGCAAAATTTGTTTGGTGACAATAGCATTGTGGTCCCACCTGATCCCATCCCGAACTCAGAAGTGAAACGCAATCGCGCCGATGGTAGTGTGGGGTCTCCCCATGTGAGAGTAGGTCATCGCCAAACGCTAAATTAAGAGAGGCCACCTAATAAGGTGGCCTTTTTGCTTTTCTGAGTTCCTCTTTACCACGCCTATTTTACAACGCCTTCGGTTCGTGGCCCTCTGTGTACGAGTACGCTTTTGTTACTCGTGATTCATAATGATTTCATCTTTGAATCATGCGATAACATTGCTCTTTCTCTTTGCCCAATGTCGCTATGTACTCTTGTCCTGTCAATTTGCCCTATCTTATAGGAGCAAGCACTAGCTTTGGGATGCATCCTCTCCCCGATAGAGCTCGCTATAAAGACTCGATTTGTATTGTTCGATTTAATCTAATGCGAAGGGTTTGAAAGGAGGATGTACAACTATATTGAACGGGATTTTGTTGTGAATGGCATAATGGGACTGCCTCAATTCTATAAGCCCTGTTTCAAAATTACAGTATTATTCAAAATATCGATGCTTAAATTCACTTTAAATAACCTTCATTGCAAGAGACTAACTATCCTAATTACGGCTTATCGCGATAGTTAAAATTTCGGAATGTGGATAACTCTGGGAATAACTCGTGGGTAGCTTGTGCCTAGATTGGGTGTAAAAAACGATTTTAAAAATAATGCAAAAAACTTCAAAAAAGCCCTTGCACAAAAAGTTCTGCTCCCTATAATGCGCATCCACTGACACGGCAGACAGCGAAAGCTAACGCGGTTACAGTGCGAATCGAATGCAAATTGTGCAGTTGATCCGAAAGCCTCAAGAAGTTTGCAAAAACGCCTTGACGCGACTGGGGAAATGCGTAGAATACGCAGCCCTGACCCGCTGAGCGGTAACGCGAAGTAGACGGTCAAATGCTCTTTAACAATCTAAACAAGAAATCTGTGTGGACACTCACAGGTGTTGAGTTAATCGAAATTACTCTGCCGTTTGGCGAGTAATCAAAATTTACATCAATGAATGAGTGTTCATAGCAATATGTACAGTTTGTTTTGACTTTCGAGTCGAAACGACAAATCAGAATTCATTGAGCCGAACCTTAGGGTTCACAAAACTTTTAATTGAAGAGTTTGATCATGGCTCAGATTGAACGCTGGCGGCAGGCCTAACACATGCAAGTCGAGCGGCAGCACAAGTGAGTTTACTCATGAGGTGGCGAGCGGCGGACGGGTGAGTAATGCCTAGGGATCTGCCCAGTCGTGGGGGATAACAGTTGGAAACGACTGCTAATACCGCATACGCCCTACGGGGGAAAGGAGGGGACCTTCGGGCCTTCCGCGATTGGATGAACCTAGGTGGGATTAGCTAGTTGGTGAGGTAATGGCTCACCAAGGCGACGATCCCTAGCTGTTCTGAGAGGATGATCAGCCACACTGGGACTGAGACACGGCCCAGACTCCTACGGGAGGCAGCAGTGGGGAATATTGCACAATGGGGGAAACCCTGATGCAGCCATGCCGCGTGTGTGAAGAAGGCCTTCGGGTTGTAAAGCACTTTCAGTAGGGAGGAAAGGTTGTAAGTTAATACCTTGCAGCTGTGACGTTACCTACAGAAGAAGGACCGGCTAACTCCGTGCCAGCAGCCGCGGTAATACGGAGGGTCCAAGCGTTAATCGGAATTACTGGGCGTAAAGCGTGCGCAGGCGGTTTGTTAAGCGAGATGTGAAAGCCCCGGGCTCAACCTGGGAATTGCATTTCGAACTGGCAAACTAGAGTCTTGTAGAGGGGGGTAGAATTCCAGGTGTAGCGGTGAAATGCGTAGAGATCTGGAGGAATACCGGTGGCGAAGGCGGCCCCCTGGACAAAGACTGACGCTCAGGCACGAAAGCGTGGGGAGCAAACAGGATTAGATACCCTGGTAGTCCACGCCGTAAACGATGTCTACTCGGAGTTTGGTGTCTTGAACACTGGGCTCTCAAGCTAACGCATTAAGTAGACCGCCTGGGGAGTACGGCCGCAAGGTTAAAACTCAAATGAATTGACGGGGGCCCGCACAAGCGGTGGAGCATGTGGTTTAATTCGATGCAACGCGAAGAACCTTACCTACTCTTGACATCCAGAGAATTCGCTAGAGATAGCTTAGTGCCTTCGGGAACTCTGAGACAGGTGCTGCATGGCTGTCGTCAGCTCGTGTTGTGAAATGTTGGGTTAAGTCCCGCAACGAGCGCAACCCCTATCCTTATTTGCCAGCGCGTAATGGCGGGAACTCTAGGGAGACTGCCGGTGATAAACCGGAGGAAGGTGGGGACGACGTCAAGTCATCATGGCCCTTACGAGTAGGGCTACACACGTGCTACAATGGCGAGTACAGAGGGTTGCAAAGCCGCGAGGTGGAGCTAATCTCACAAAGCTCGTCGTAGTCCGGATTGGAGTCTGCAACTCGACTCCATGAAGTCGGAATCGCTAGTAATCGTGGATCAGAATGCCACGGTGAATACGTTCCCGGGCCTTGTACACACCGCCCGTCACACCATGGGAGTGGGCTGCAAAAGAAGTGGGTAGCTTAACCTTCGGGAGGGCGCTCACCACTTTGTGGTTCATGACTGGGGTGAAGTCGTAACAAGGTAGCCCTAGGGGAACCTGGGGCTGGATCACCTCCTTACCTATACGACTAACTTGATGTTTGTTGAGTGTTCACACAGATGGCTTGTTGAACTTCTCGAAAGAGGAGGGAGAGCGAAATGCACCGCGAGCCGGTAAGCATTGTTCTTTAACAATTTGGAAAGCTGATAGTAATTAATACAATGATGTCTGTCGTTGTGTTAATACGAAAAAATTGAGTTCTTAAAACACTTTTTAAGTGTCTTGAATATTCAAGTCTAAGGCGAGTCCATCTTCTTGGTCGAAGATGAGACAAGTAAAACCAGCTGGTCGCAACAATTCAAGTGAAACTCATTTGGGTTGTATGGTTAAGCGACTAAGCGTATACGGTGGATGCCTTGGCAGTCAGAGGCGATGAAGGACGTAGTAACTTGCGAAAAGCGTTGGCGAGCTAGTAACAAGCATTTGAGCTAACGATGTCCGAATGGGGGAACCCAGCAGCATAAGCTGTTATCACTGCATGAATACATAGTGTAGTGAGGCAAACGAGGGGAACTGAAACATCTAAGTACCCTTAGGAAAAGAAATCAACCGAGATTCCCCTAGTAGCGGCGAGCGAACGGGGATTAGCCCTTAAGTCAGAGGGGTGTTAGTGGAATGGTCTGGAAAGTCCAGCGGCACAGGGTGATAGCCCCGTACACGAAAACTAACCTTTGATGAAAACGAGTAAGGCGGGACACGTGATATCCTGTTTGAATATGGGGGGACCATCCTCCAAGGCTAAATACTCCTGACTGACCGATAGTGAACCAGTACCGTGAGGGAAAGGCGAAAAGAACCCCTGTGAGGGGAGTGAAATAGAACCTGAAACCGTATACGTACAAGCAGTGGGAGCGGTTCTTGAGACCGTGACTGCGTACCTTTTGTATAATGGGTCAGCGACTTACGTTTTGTAGCGAGGTTAAGCGAATAGCGGAGCCGTAGGGAAACCGAGTGTTAACTGCGCGTTTAGTTGCAAGGCGTAGACCCGAAACCCGGTGATCTAGCCATGGGCAGGTTGAAGGTTGAGTAACATCAACTGGAGGACCGAACCGACTAATGTTGAAAAATTAGCGGATGACTTGTGGCTGGGGGTGAAAGGCCAATCAAACCGGGAGATATCTGGTTCTCCTCGAAAGCTATTTAGGTAGCGCCTCGGACGAACACCTTTGGGGGTAGAGCACTGTTAAGGCTAGGGGGTCATCCCGACTTACCAACCCTTTGCAAACTCCGAATACCAAAGAGTGCTATCCGGGAGACAGACGGCGGGTGCTAACGTCCGTCGTCAAAAGGGAAACAACCCAGACCGTCAGCTAAGGTCCCAAAGTGTATGTTAAGTGGGAAACGATGTGGGAAGGCTTAGACAGCTAGGATGTTGGCTTAGAAGCAGCCATCATTTAAAGAAAGCGTAATAGCTCACTAGTCGAGTCGGCCTGCGCGGAAGATGTAACGGGGCTAAACATACCACCGAAGCTACGGGTGCAATCCATTAGGGTTGCGCGGTAGAGGAGCGTTCTGTAAGCCGTTGAAGGTGAAGGGGTAACCCACGCTGGAGGTATCAGAAGTGCGAATGCTGACATGAGTAACGATAAAGGGGGTGAAAAACCCCCTCGCCGAAAGACCAAGGGTTCCTGTCCAACGTTAATCGGGGCAGGGTGAGTCGACCCCTAAGGCGAGGCCGAAAGGCGTAGTCGATGGGAAACAGATTAATATTTCTGTACTTCCGCTAACTGCGATGGAGAGACGGAGAAGGCTAGGCTAGCGCGGCGTTGGTAGTCCGCGTTTAAGGTGGTAGGTGGGTGACTTAGGCAAATCCGGGTCACTATACACTGAGAGCTGATGACGAGTCCCCAAGGGGATGAAGTAGTTGATGCCATGCTTCCAGGAAAATCTTCTAAGCTTCAGGTTAGCGGGAATCGTACCCCAAACCGACACAGGTGGTCGGGTAGAGAATACCAAGGCGCTTGAGAGAACTCGGCTGAAGGAACTAGGCAAAATGGTACCGTAACTTCGGGAGAAGGTACGCTGCTGTTGGTGATGGGACTTGCTCCCTAAGCTGACGGCAGTCGCAGATACCAGGTGGCTGCAACTGTTTATCAAAAACACAGCACTGTGCAAAATCGCAAGATGACGTATACGGTGTGACGCCTGCCCGGTGCCGGAAGGTTAATTGATTGGGTTATCGCAAGAGAAGCTCATGATCGAAGCCCCGGTAAACGGCGGCCGTAACTATAACGGTCCTAAGGTAGCGAAATTCCTTGTCGGGTAAGTTCCGACCTGCACGAATGGCGTAATGATGGCCACGCTGTCTCCAGCCGAGACTCAGTGAAGTTGAAATTGCGGTGAAGATGCCGTATACCCGCGGCTAGACGGAAAGACCCCGTGAACCTTTACTATAGCTTGGCACTGAACATTGACCCTACATGTGTAGGATAGGTGGGAGACTTTGAAGCGGGAACGCTAGTTCTCGTGGAGTCGTCCTTGAAATACCACCCTTGTAGTGTTGATGTTCTAACTTGGGCCCCTAATCGGGGTTAAGGACAGTGCCTGGTGGGTAGTTTGACTGGGGCGGTCTCCTCCCAAAGAGTAACGGAGGAGCACGAAGGTTGGCTAAGTACGGTCGGACATCGTACGGTTAGTGCAATGGCATAAGCCAGCTTAACTGCGAGACAGACACGTCGAGCAGGTACGAAAGTAGGTCATAGTGATCCGGTGGTTCTGAATGGAAGGGCCATCGCTCAACGGATAAAAGGTACTCCGGGGATAACAGGCTGATACCGCCCAAGAGTTCATATCGACGGCGGTGTTTGGCACCTCGATGTCGGCTCATCACATCCTGGGGCTGAAGTCGGTCCCAAGGGTATGGCTGTTCGCCATTTAAAGTGGTACGCGAGCTGGGTTCAGAACGTCGTGAGACAGTTCGGTCCCTATCTGCCGTGGGCGTTGGATGATTGAGGGGAGTTGCTCCTAGTACGAGAGGACCGGAGTGAACGAACCGCTGGTGTTCGGGTTGTCATGCCAATGGCATTGCCCGGTAGCTATGTTCGGAATCGATAACCGCTGAAAGCATCTAAGCGGGAAGCGAGCCCCAAGATGAGTCATCCCTTGGACTTTAAGTCCACTAAAGAGCCGTTCGAGACTAGGACGTTGATAGGTCAGGTGTGTAAGCGTTGTGAGGCGTTGAGCTAACTGATACTAATGACTCGAGAGGCTTAACCATACAACCCAGATGGGTTTTACTGAAAATGTTCCAGACATTTTCCAGTACTTCCTCCTTCCCTGGAGGTCGTACAGTACTTAGCTTGAATACAAACACTTAAGAAGTGCAACTCAAACCAGCTTTCCGAATTAATTTACTGCCTGCGACGATAAGACGGGTAGTGAATAACAAATTTGCTTGGTGACAATAGCATTGTGGTCCCACCTGATCCCATCCCGAACTCAGAAGTGAAACGCAATCGCGCCGATGGTAGTGTGGGGTCTCCCCATGTGAGAGTAGGTCATCGCCAAGCACCTAAATAAACAATGAAGCCAGCTGCATAAGCTGGCTTTTTTGTTTTTGCCTTTTTCAATTTCAACATTCTATTTCTTCCTTTTATTCGCCTCTGCGAAGACTATATTTATTGCCTGATCGATTTGAACGATAAAGCAGTAGTTCTAAGGACTTTGTTCGGTCCAATAAAAAGGGCAGCGTATGGCTTAATGCCGATCAGTTAAGCCAGAACACTTGACGATCTCATTGAAAAGATCAAAATCCGATGACCACTCGTCATCGGATTTTTTTATGCAACTGACTACAGCGCTTGCACTGGCTAATGGCTACGCTCCCAACACTGAACAACTCGGCAAACTAAGTGATATCTTGTGTCCAGATTTCATCTCGCAATGCCTTGAAACATCTGGTGTAGCAACCATACGCAAACGTCGACTTCCTCTAGAGCAGGCTGTTTGGGCTGTCATTGCGATGGCAATGTATCGCCAAGAGCCTGTTTGGAGCATTGTCGCCAAAGCACAATTGATGTTGCCTGGTAAGAAGCCCCTTGTGGCTCCTAGCGCCGTTGTTCAAGCCAGACAACGTTTAGGTGTTGATGCCGTTAAAGAAATTTTTTCGCAAAGTCAGCGCGTCTGGAACCAAGATGCCCAGCATCCTGACTGGTGTGGCTTAACGTTGCTTGGGGTTGATGGCGTCATTTGGCGAACGCCCGATACTCCCAACAACCAGCAAGCCTTTACCTACAGCAAAAACCAGCACGGTGATGTTGGCTATCCGCAAGTACGCATGGTTTGCCAGATGGAATTGACGAGCCACATGTTAGTTGCCAGCGCATTTGACGATGCCAAAATCAATGAAATGAAGTTGGCAGAGCAACTGATTGATAGCACACCCGACAACTCACTCACCCTATTTGACCGAGGATTTTACTCACTGGGGCTGCTAAACCGTTGGCATCAAGCGGGCAAATCCAGACATTGGTTAATGCCGATGAAGAAAGGCACACAGTTTGAAGTCATCACAAAACTCGGTCGACACGATAAACTCATTCGGCTGACGACCACAGCACAATCTCGTAAACAATTTAATGAGTTACCTGAATTTATTGACGTCCGATTGCTGACAAAAACAGTGAAAGGCAAAGAGGTCAATATCCTCACCTCAATGACAGACCCGTTGCGTTTCCCTGGTGCAGAAATCGTGGATTTATACAGTCATCGCTGGGAAATTGAGCTGGGCTATCGCGAGATGAAGCAGAGTTTGCTCAACAGCGAGTTTACGTTGAGGAGCAAGAAACCGGAGATGGTAAAACAAGAGCTATGGGGCATTCTCTTGAGCTACAATATTATCCGCTACCAGATGGTGAAAATGGCGCAAAGCAAGCCGGGTTTATACGCTAACCAACTGAGTTTTACGACATGCGCGGTTGCGATAATCCATGTGATTTATGGGTTTTGGCTGGAAGCCGCCGGAACCATCCCTAAAAGGATGGATAGTTTACTCGCAGAAACCGAGCAGCATGTGCTACCAATACGAGGGGATTCAAGAGCTTACCCTCGGTGTGTCAGAGTGAAACCAAGGAAATACCCAGTCAAAAGAAAATGCCAGTCAGCTCTTAACTGACTGGCATTAAGCGTATGGCTGCCCTTTATGCTTAGAATTGGTTTCTAAACCCGATTATTTAGCTTCTTTTAGCCACTGTGCTGCACGTTTGGCAAAGTAGGTAAGGATGCCATCTGCGCCAGCGCGTTTGAAGCATAGTAGCGATTCCATGACGATGGCCTTTTCCGCTAACCAACCATTTTGAATGGCCGCCATATGCATGGCATATTCGCCACTCACTTGGTATGCGAAAGTGGGCACTGCTAATTCGGTTTTTACGCGGTGAACGATATCTAGGTAAGGCATACCAGGCTTCACCATTACCATATCTGCGCCTTCTTGGATGTCTAGCGCAACTTCATGCAGAGCTTCATCGCTGTTGGCCGGATCCATTTGATAGCTATGTTTATTGCCACCTTTTAGGTTGCCTGCTGAGCCGACGGCATCACGGAAGGGGCCATAGTAGCTTGAGGAGTATTTGGCTGAATAAGCCATGATTTGGGTGTTTACATGGCCTGCGGCTTCCAGCGCTTGGCGAATCGCACCAATACGACCATCCATCATGTCCGATGGCGCAACAATGTCTGCACCCGCTTCGGCATGGGATAATGCTTGTTTCACTAAGATCTCTGTGGTGATGTCATTCAGGATATAGCCTGTTTCATCGATAATGCCGTCTTGACCGTGGGTGGTAAAAGGATCTAAGGCCACGTCAGTCATAATACCCAGCTGTGGGAAGGCCTTTTTCAGTTCACGTACGGCCCGCTGCACTAAAGCATCGGCATTGTAGGCTTCTTCTGCCATCAGCGATTTCTTCTCTGCTGGCGTAACAGGGAACAGGGCAATTAATGGAATACCGAGTTCGACTAGCTCTTCGGCTTCTTTTAACAGTAAGTCGATAGAGTAGCGCTCAACTCCTGGCATAGAGGCGACTTTTTCACTGCGATTAGTGCCTTCAAGCACAAACATGGGATAGATCAAGTCATTGACAGTTAGATGGTTTTCAGCCATCAGGCGACGGCTAAAGTCATGTTTACGCATGCGGCGCATTCTGCGCTGAGGGAAGGCACTGGTAATGATGTTCACATTAGACTCCTAAGTAGGTTCTGTTTGTGCTGGCGCATACAATTTGACTTGGTTGCGTCCGCTATTTTTTGCCTGATAGAGCGCCTTGTCGGCTTGCTCTAATAACTCGGTACTGTGTTGGTCGTTACTGATCACATCGGCACTGACACCGATACTCACGGTCAAGGGTATGGGCTTTCCTTCCCATGCTAGGCCGATGCTAGTCACTGCGTCTCTTATGCTTTCAGCGACTTGAATGGCGCCGTCTGCAGTCGTATTGGGAAGAATAATAGCAAACTCTTCACCACCAAAACGTGATACTAGATCGGTTGGTCGTTTTAAATGTTGCTGCAAGGTTGTCGCTATCACTTTTAAGGCCTGATCCCCTGCTAGGTGGCCGAATTGATCGTTAATCGATTTAAAGCGGTCGATATCCAGCATTAGTAAGGCGATGGGGGTTTCTTGGCGACGGCTGATCCGGCTCTCGGCGAGTAGTCGTTTATCAAAGGCGCTGCGGTTTTTCACGCCGGTTAAGCTATCGATAGTGCTCTGTTCGGTAAGCTTCTGGTTAACCTCGTGCAGTTCGCGCAAGGTGATCTCCAGCTCTAATGTGCGCTCCTGCACCATCTGTTCGAGTCTTTCATTGGTTTCTGCTTCCACTTTCAAGGCTTCCTCACGCGCACTACGGATCTTTTGCGCTTGCTTTAGGGCCTCCTGTTGAATGCGGAGCTTAGATTTACGCTCATCGTTATAGCGGATGGCGAGTACCAGCGACATAAAGATGATTTCGAAGGTGAGCCCAAGCATCACCGGCGTTTGCGGCTTGATATTGAACTCGATAACACTCAAATAGAGTAGGCTGCTGATGCATGCACCGGTAAGCATACTCACCCAGCCTATGGTATAGAGCTTTGCCAGCTTTTGACCGTTAATGGCTTGTATGACGGCGAGTATCATCATGATGATGCTGAGAATCGCTACCGAGATTATCTCGATATACAGCACGGTTCCGTAGCGCAAAAAGGGGACTAAAAGACCCACAAGAATAATGTAGACCGCGCTGTAGCGGCACATTAATAACATCCGGCGGTTATAGTATTTCAGCTGCAGGATTTTCTCGGTGAACATTAAGGCAAAGGCCATCACCAGAGGTAACAGCACGGGAACCATCAGTTGCTGTAACGCGGGCCAATTGGGCCAGAGAAAACGGAATGCATAACCATTGATCGTGGCCACTAATAGTGTCATACACAGGACATAACCCGAGTAATAACTGTAGCTAAATGAACCTGAGGCTAACGCGATAAACAGGCTGAAGATCCCTATCGCGGCGAGCACACCGAGCTGAAAGCCATGCTCAACGGCTGTCGATTCGGCAATTTGAGCTAAATCATTGGCTGACCAGAGGCTTAGAGGTACTGCAGCGCTGCCTTCAGTAACGATATGCAGATAGAAGGTGTGTTGCTCATTGGTGCTCAGTTTAAATGGATACAGAAAGATATTGCTCGGCAGTGGGCGGTTCTTATAGAGCAGTGTGTCACCCATCTCAGTGGTGTTGATGAGCTGATTATTCACTAGATGAAAAACGGTCACTCTATCCAATAATGGATTATCGAGGGCGAGAATGCGTGCAAGACTCTCATCACCACTTGTAAGGTTTACTCTCAGCCAAAAATCATGTTGGCTAAGGCGTTGAATATCATCACTAGTAAACTTGTGCCATTGCGACTTGGGCAACGCCTGAATATCGTCTAGCTGACTGTTAGCATTGGCGTGCGTCACCATCAACCAAGGAGTTAGGTTTAGTGGTGTAGGCGTGTGTTCATCTATGCTCATCGTATTGGCATAGCTGCCAAATGATATGAGCATACCGAGTAACAACACCCATAAGTTGCCGAACTTAGCCATTCGCTTGACTCAAATTAAAAAAGGCTAGGCTATTTTGATAGCACTGTTTGGCAAATTCAGCCGCATTTTCACCCCGTAGATTGGCAATATATTGCGCGATATAGGGCAAGTACTCGGGTTTATTTTTACTGGACTTAGGTTTAGGCCGCATACTGCGTGGTAGCAGGTAAGGACTGTCCGTTTCAATCAATAAACGCTCTTTGGGAATAAACGGGACGAGCTCGGCAAGTTCTAGGCCGCGCCTCTCGTCACATATCCATCCCGTAATGCCTAAATGTAGATCGAGCTCGATATAGGCTTCCATTTGAGCCCGGGTGCCAGTAAAGCAGTGTAGTAATGCTCCGCTGAGATGGGGGCGGTATTCTTTAACAATACTCAAAAAATCATCGTGGGCATCTCGTTCATGCATGAGTACCGGTTTTTTGAGTTCAACCGCGAGTTCGAGTTGGTCGATAAACGCTTGGCGCTGGGCTGGGCGAGGGGAGAAGTCTCGGTTGTAGTCGAGTCCACATTCACCGACAGCAACAACTTGTGGCGCTTGGCAGAGTGTGGTTTGTAACTGTTTGGAGTCTGCTCGCCATTCGCTAGCGTGGTGGGGGTGTACGCCTGCGGTGCAGTAAAGCTGTTTGGGATACTGTTGGCATAATTGAATGGCGGCGGCGCTTTCAGTTAAATCGCTGCCAATAACAATTAACGGCGAAACCCCTTGGTCCGCCGCTGCTTGTACGATTTGCGCTATGCCTGGTTCGAGTGCGCTGCCAAGCAAGTTGACAGCGATATCTATATAAGATGGCATTATTTTAGGCGTTTTACCCTCACCTTAGCATTACGACTTTCAGTGCCCATTAAGAAAGAGCCAAGCGCGGCTTTTTCGATAAATACTTTTTCACCGACTTTTAGATTGAATTTACGGTTTTCGGTTTGTTTCCAAACTTGGCCATTGGTAAAGGTAATCTTTAAGGCGCCGTATGCATCTTCTGCTATCGACTCCACATCGAGATAAATTTTGTCGGTTGTATTCTCTTGGACGCGTTTAACTTCCATACCGAAATTATCTTCGACATTGGTTGCGGCAGCTGCAACAGGAGCTGCAGTCGTCACAGCTACAGGGGCTGCTGCGGGAGTGACAACGGGGGCGACAGCTATTGGTGCTGTGGTGTTATTGGTTACTGTGGTGACTTGAATGCTTGCTGCGAGGTTGTCATAGCATACCAAGCGCTCGAGCTTGTCAGTTATCCCTGCACATTGAGTTAATTGCTGCTCAATCGCGGCATTAGCCTGTGCAGATACCAGTAACACTGCACCAGTCAGTAGAGTAAAACGCATCCCAGTTTCCTTATTATTATTTTCCTCTAATGCCGATTGAGGCATTAGTCGTTCGTTGATTCTTCTTCGTCGGTCTCGTCATCAGGTTTACTGTAAAAACGAGCCGCAAATAATCCGCCTTCAAACAATAACAGCATTGGTACGGCAAGCATAGTCTGGGAGATAACATCCGGTGGCGTTAACAGCATGCCCACAACGAATGCGCCGACAATGATATAAGGGCGTTTTTGTTTGAGATCTTCAGGAGTGGTTACGCCCGCCCAGCAAAGCAGGACTACGGCAACCGGGATTTCAAAGGATAAGCCAAAGGCAAAAAACAATTTCAGCACAAAGTCGAGATAGCTGCTGATATCCGTTGCTACCTGTACTCCTTCGGGGGCCGTGTTGGCGAAAAAGCCAAATACCACGGGGAATACAACGAAATACGCAAAGGCGATCCCTAAGTAAAACAGTACTGTGCTACTGAAGAGTAGCGGCATGACTAAGCGTTTTTCATGCTTATACAAACCGGGCGCCACGAAGGACCAAATTTGATAGAGCACGTAGGGAACAGCCACAAAAAATGACAGGACTAACGTCAGTTTGAAAGGGGCGAAGAAAGGTGCGGCGACATCGGTCGCAATCATACTGCCACCTAAGGGCAAAGACTGCATTAAAGGGATTGCCATGTAGTGGTAAATATCATTTGCCCAATACACGCTACAAATGAACACGATTAACACACTGGCAATGGATTTAAGCAGCTTGGACCTGAGTTCAAGCAAATGGCTGATAAGTGGCTGCTGTTGCGACATGAATTATCCGTTAGCTTTCGGGTTGGAACGGTTATCCTCGCCCTGATTGGATTCGCTAGTGGGGGCGGAGGAAGCCGAAGGACTCGCCTCTGTAGAAACACTCTGGCTCGCAGGGTTGTGGATCTGGTTTTCCGGTGCGGGAACATCTTGCACTTGGTAAGGACGATTCACAGACTGTGCTGCTTGCTTTAACTGGTCGATCGACTCTTGCAGTTCGGGTGAGAGGTTAGATAGACCTTTACTCTCTGCTTTTTTGAGGTCGGCGTGCAACTGCTCGATCTTTAGCTCTTGCTCAAGTTCTTCTTTGACTGAGTTGGCCATGCGTTTCATCGCGCGGATCCAACCTGTTACTGAACGTACTGCAACCGGTAGACGTTCGGGGCCGAGTACCACAAGCCCCAGAACACCGATCAGCAGCAGCTCCATAAAGCCGATACCGTCAAACATAAAGAGTTACGCCTGTTCTTTGTTAGACTCAGGTTTCTTTTCAGTCGCCTGTTGGGTTGGTTGTGCAGATTGTGCTGTTTGCACTGATTTTGCTGCTTCTGCATCTTCTAACGCTTTTTTATCTTCGTCTGAAGACATAGCGTTTTTAAAGCCCTTAACAGCACCACCTAAATCACCACCCAAAGAGCGTAATTTCTTTGTTCCAAACAATAAGACAACGATTAACGCGATGATAAGAAGTTGCCAAATACTAATGCCACCCATGAAGGTATCCTCTTAATTGATATCGGTTCTATTATGAACCTCTGATTAATTAGTGCTAGCTAAAATTTACGATTCTTTGGCCTAGATCGCCATCCGATAATCCACAACACCGCGCCTGAAATCAGACACACGTAAGGGCTCCACAGTGTAGCGTCTTGGTTGAACAATAACGTGCCGCAGATCAATAAAATTGCAGAAGTGATGAGCAAGTAATTACTCTTGTGTGCTTGCTGCTGATATTTCAGATACTTATCTAGCATTTGTTGCTGAGAACTCAGCAATTTCCTGCCTAATTTAAGGTTATCGTAAATTAGCTCAGGGAATTCCGGAAGCTTATCAGACCAATATGGCAGTTTTGTGGATACCTTTTTAAACATTGCCTTAGGGCCCACTTGCTCGGCCATCCACTGTTCTAAAAAGGGTTTCGCCGTTTGCCAGAGATCCAGCTGCGGATAGAGCTGACGTCCTAAGCCTTCGATGTAGAGTAATGTCTTCTCGAGCAGCACGAGCTGAGGCTGCACGACGATATCGAAGTGGCGTGCGGTGCGAAACAGTTCTAATAACACGTGGCCGAAGGAGATTTCATCTAAGGGCTTGTTAAACATGGGTTCACAAACGACCTTGATGGCTTGCTCGAAGGCCTGTAGATCGGTTTTTTCCGATACCCAACCCGACTCGATATACAGCTGCGCGATACGGTGGTAATCACGGTTGAAAAACGCGAGGAAGTTTTCCGCTAAATAGCGCTTATCGACTTCGCTGAGTGTGCCCATAATGCCGCAATCTAGGCCGATATAATAAGGATTCTCGGGATGATCGCGGGAGATAAAAATATTCCCTGGATGCATATCGGCATGGAAAAAGTTATCGCGGAACACTTGGGTGAAAAACAGCTCTACGCCACGTTCGGCCAAGAGTTTAAAGTTAGTTCCCTGTGCCTTCAGTGCGGCGATATCTGATACCGGAATACCGTAAATGCGCTCCATCACCATTAAACGCGGATAGCAAAACTCTTCGTAGACATACGGAATATAGAGCGCGTCTGAGTCGAGGAAGTTATTACGCAGCTTAATGGCATTGAGGGCCTCAAGCTTAAGATTGAGCTCACCTAGAATGGTCACACGGTAATCTTCAATCACCTCCGAGGGGCGCAGGCGATTCCCTTCACCGAGGAGATAATCGATGACCTTAGCCGTTTGCGACATCAACAACAGGTCAGCTTGGATTTTAGCTTCCACATTTGGGCGCAGCACTTTTAATACCACGGCCTTGCCGTTGGATTTGAGCGTGGCGGTATGCACCTGAGAAATCGAAGCCGAAGCTAAGGGTGTTTCGTCAAAGTCGTCGAAGTAGCTCTCGATGGGGGCTTTAAGTTCGGCTTCAATCGCTTGACGTGCCAAGACACCATCGAAAGGCGGGACTTTATCCTGCAACATGGCCAGTTCAGTCGCCCATTCATCGCTCAGTAAGTCACGGCGGGTTGACAGCATTTGCCCAAGCTTAATATACACTGGGCCAAGTTCCTGCATCGCCAGCTTTAAACGCTCGCCGCCAGATTTGCCTTTGTGTTTATTGCGGATCCAAAACAGGCTGTTGCGGGCGAGTTTAAAGTACCAAGGGGTCATCTTTGGCGGTAATACGTCATCTAACCCATATTGCAGTAGGGTTTTAATGACATGATAACCGCGGCGGATACTGGCAAGGGTCATGGCTTAATTTGGTCTCTTAATTTGGCAATCCGTTGTTCGAGCGCACGAGTATCGTCAACTAAGTCATCCATTTGATCGCGAAAATGAATGAGTTCAATCCGGTGTGGCGCAAGGCGATATTCTTCGATAGCGAGTTGCCCTAAATGCGAGCGGGTCTTACGCAGCACTTCAAGTGCTAGGGTTTTGGCCTGTAGTCCCGTGCTCAGCAGTTTATGGGTTGGCCCATCGCCTAAGTAACGTGACAGAGGCTCGGCAAAATCAAACTCTATGCTACGCAGATAATGGCTGAAGCTTTGTAACAGATTGAGGTCACCTTCGAGGCTGAGCTTATCCTGTTTGATGAGTTCGGTGAGGTTAGCACCTTCTGTCACGCGGTAGAGCGTCGTGGCATCGGCATGCAGGCTGACATCCACATCGCCTTCATAGCGACTCAGTACTTGGATTTCTTTGGCGAAGACCAAGTAAATTGGCCAGCTGAGTTGTGATAATTGAATGCGGAAGACTTTGCCATGTAACTGACGCTGGCGTGCATAGGCGTCGCCGGCTTGGGTCTGAAGTTGCTTCAGACCCGTCTCAATGGCGGCGCAGGCAAGTAACACCACTTCTTGCGGCATCATTAGAATTTATAACCGCGGTGCAGGGCAACAATGCCGTCGGTCATGTTGGTGTAATCGACCTGTTCAAAGCCCGCATCGACCATCATTTGCTTGAGGGTCTCTTGGTCTGGGTGCATACGAATTGACTCGGCAAGATACTCATAGCTGTCGGCGTCTTTCGTAATGATTTCACCCATTTTTGGCAGCACTTTAAAGCTGTATAGGTCATAGACTTTGCGCATCAGCTCATGTTGCGGCTTAGAAAACTCTAACACTAACAACTTACCGCCTGGCTTAAGCACGCGGTTCATTGAACGCAGCGCCGCGTCTTTATCGGTCACGTTACGCAGACCAAAGGCGATAGTGATGATATCGAAGTGATTATCGGGGAAAGGCAGTGCTTCGGCGTTGGCTTGCACATAGCTCACATTGCCAACGATGCCGCGGTCACGCAGTTTAGTGCGGCCCACTTTCAGCATAGAATCGTTGATATCCGCTAATACCACTTCGCCTTTATCGCCCACCAAATGGGAGAACTTAGCGGTTAAATCGCCAGTACCACCCGCAAGGTCGAGCACCTTCATACCAGGGCGCGCGCCAGAGACTTCAATGGTGTAACGCTTCCAAAAACGGTGAATACCGAAGGACATAACGTCATTCATGATATCGTACTTGGCGGCAACCGAATGAAACACGCCGGCAACGAGATCGGCCTTTTTATCCGCCTCTACGGTTTTATAACCAAAGTGGGTATTTTTAGATTCGCCCTCAGACATCAATGTATTCCTATTGTTTTGCAAAGTATTAGTGGCGAGTGTAAGCCATCGCCTGCATTTGCTGAATCTTTGATCTATCACTCTGTGATCGAGTTAGTAAACTCTCCTCAAGGCGTTGGCTTGAGGCGTTTGGCATTGGCCAATGTTGAGTGCGCCGACCCGATAAAATGGATTGGCATTAGACCACAATATCAGGATTTGGTGAATAGCTTAGCGCCCACAAGGGCGCAAGCTTAACATGCTATTGGGCTAAAAAATGACGCCTTGCCTGCACATAGGCATAGATTAACTCGCTGATACTCTGGCCGACATCTTTAAATCCGGCTTCAATACCTGCCTCATGACAACTCGGCGCGGCTTCGGCCAAGTGCAAATAAGCACAGGGACAATGGCTGGCGATATAACTGATATAGTGCGCGGCATCGAGCAGGGGAATACCCGCCGCCGTTGAGGCGCTGCTGGGCATTTTTGCAATCGCATCGACGTCAAGCTCTAATCCAACAGGCAGGGCGGTATGATTGAGTTTGCCAGCAATCTCCTGCAGCGCCTCAGTGAGGCTCACTTCGCGGCGAATCCAAATCTGTTGCAGGCTATGCCAAGTGCCACCAAAATCAGACAGTTGTTGTAAATTGGCCTCGCTGTTTTTGAGTTCGTGTAAGCCGAGCACATGGTAATAACCCAGTGCGCCGCGATCGGCTGCATAACTAAAGCCATTACCGCTGTGGCGCCCTTCGAGTAGACGAAAATCACTGTGCGGATCTAAATTCACCGCGGCAACTTGGCGTTGATAATGGGCCGAAGTCGCCATTAACAGGCCGTAGGCATTGTTGTGGCCGCCGCCAATCACTATGGGTTCAAGCCCTGCGGCTTGTATAGCGCTAACGATGCTAATCACCCGTTCATCGAGTTGCTCAACTGCTTGGCGTAAATGGGGTAGGCTCGCGCCTTCGCCGTCCTGTGCCAGTAATTGCAGATCCGCCGTATGTACTTGCCCTAAAATCAGGCATTCGGCGCCCGAAAGAAAACGATTCGACTGTAAATTCAACCATTGGCGCATGCTGGTGGTAAAGGCATCGGTGGCGCCGCCTCTGCCTAAGTTTGCCCGAGGGCCGATATCTTCCCCTACGCCTAAAATGGCAAATTGAGCGCCATGGGCTTTGGCCGTGGCGAGTATCGCCTCGAGCGGATGTTCGTGATTGGCCAAATGTACACATTGACCAATTTTGGTTTCACCCGCTCTTGGGCTCACTAGACTGGCCACATCGGCTTGGGTAAATGGAATAAATTCAGACATGGATTCGTATTCTTATCGGTAGGGACAGGGATATTGTGGCGTACCCATGGACGAATATTCAATGGGACTTAGCGAAAAACAGCCAATAAAAAAGCCAGCTTAGCTGGCTTTCTTGATAGACAATTTGTCATTACTCAATGTCGAGTGGTTCTGGCGACAGGATAATGCCAGTGTTATCGGCATAGATATGATCGCCTGGGAGGAAGGTCACGCCGCCAAAGTTGACCGGAATTTCCACTTCGCCCACTGAATTGCCATCGGCACCTACTGGAATCGAGGCAAGGGCTTGAATGCCGATGTCTAATTCTTCCAGCGCATCCACATCGCGTACTGAACCGTAAACGATAATGCCTTCCCAGTTGTTGTTGACTGCGATTTCAGCGATAGAAGCATCGATCAGGGCGCGGCGTAATGAGCCACCACCGTCAACCAGTAAGACTTTACCTTGGCCATCTTCTTGTAAGACCTCGGTGATTAGGCCGTTGTCTTCAAAGCACTTAATCGTGCTGATAGAACCGCCAAAAGAGCTACAACCACCGTAGTTACTGAACATGGGCTCGACTACATCTACGACATCTAAGTACATGTCACATAGTTCTGAGGTGTTGTATTCCATATTTACACTCCTATTGATCCGCGTTGCGTACAGTTTAGCGAGTTTACGCCAGTATAAAAGGGATTACTGAAAAGAAAAGTGTTATCAATCACGGTATTGTTGCACTTGGGGGTTAACACTTCTGTTGTAAACTTTCGTCACTTAACAGGGGTTTGTCCTCAAAACTTGATATCGGTCATTAAATAACGGTTTTTTATTACAACTCTGTTGCGTGTTTTGGTATTATATCCCAAGTTTAAATTAACTTACTTAACTTAATTTGCTTTAGGGGCAAGGACCCCCCGGTACGCTTATGGACGGTAGAGGGCCTTCGAGAGGTGCCTATGGAAGCTGTAAACACAATTGAAATTATTGGTTATTTTGCCTCAGTAATGGTGGCAATTTCACTTATGATGAAGAACATCATCTGGTTAAGATGGTTAAACTTTGTCGGCTGTACCCTGTTTGTTATCTACGGCGTATTTATTTCAGCCTGGCCAGTTGCAGGTATGAACGCTTTCGTAGCCTGTATCAATATCTATCATCTGACGAAAATTTACCGCGCCAAAGCGTTGGAACAAGCCGTCGCTTGAAGGTTTTCTGACAGTGTTGCCCGCTCCTAGCATCAGGGCAGCACTGTATCTCCCCGCACGTTTTCCTCTCTTTGCAGTCATTACTTCATTCATCGCGATTTATTTCATCTGTGCGAATGTCATAAAACTTTAGGCCTGATGTCACTTTGCCGTCATCGGGAGTTCTTAGTCTCACCTTAACACTAAATACTTAAGCAATATCTGTTTAAGTCGCCATAGGGTTTAGCGTGGGGTTCTATCGTGAAATAGTTGTCTGACAGGGCGTTAAAACATGCAGACGCTAACGGTTGTCGAGAGAATGCACTCATTAACATCGCCATGATACTCGCTGGCATGCCAGCAAGGAGCCTGTTTTATGTTGAGTTACATTACAGACTTAGATAAGCGCATGTTTTATCGCATTGTGGGTTTGAGCCAACGTCATGGTGTTTATGATTGGGCGAAACGGATATCGGCAACTGGGGATGGGCATGTGTATCTGTATCTTGCTGTAGGGTTGATGTTGACACACGCCCAAGGACAGAGCCTATTCAATCTGCTGTTAGCGAGCTTTTTGATTGAATTGCCGCTGTACTTATTACTTAAAAATAGCATTCGCCGCACTCGCCCCTGCCACGCTTTAGTTGGGTTTGAGAAGGGATTCGAGCCTTCAGACAGATTCAGTCTACCTTCGGGGCACACGGCGGCCGCCTTTGTGATGGCCACGAGTGTGGCGCAGGTATATCCCATGGCTGCACCCCTTGCCTACGCCTGGGCGCTCTGTATTGGTGCCTCGCGCATTGCGCTAGGGGTACATTACCCTTCTGATATTGCTGCCGGCGCCTTGTTAGGTACTGGGGCTGTGCTGCTGGTACATCCCGTGATTTAACCCAAATCAGGCGCATATTCGTTAGGTACCTCCTTGATTCATCACTCTTTCATTAAAAGTTAAAGGATAAACAATGCGAATACTCTACGGAGTTCAAGGCACAGGGAATGGCCACCTAAGTCGTGCTCGAGTGATGGCAAAAGCCTTAATTGAGCACAATATTCAAGTCGACTTTTTGTTTTCGGGGCGCAAGCCTGAACATTTTTTCGATATGGAGTGTTTTGGGGAGTATCGCGTACAGGCGGGAATGACCTTTGCCACCCACTCTGGGCGAGTGAATGTGTCGCAAACGGTGAGACAGAATTGCTCCTTGTCATTGCTTAAGGATATCCAAGCATTAGATTTGAGTTGCTATGACCTAGTGCTGAATGATTTTGAACCCGTATCCGCATGGGCGGCGAGGCGCCAAGGCGTTCCCTCCATTGGCATAAGTCATCAAGCGGCCTTGACTCACCCTGTGCCTAAGTTGGGGAGCACTTGGTTTAATGAGTTACTACTCAACTATTTTGCGCCAGTGGATGTGGCACTGGGTTGCCATTGGCATCATTTTGGTTTTCCGATCCTACCTCCCTTTGTCGAAGTCGATGCCAGTCCTATTGAACATACCCATCAAATTTTGGTGTATTTACCCTTCGAAGAGGCGGATGCGATCGCCGAATTTTTTAAGCCTTTTACGGATTATCAGTTTTTGGTGTATCACGCTAAGCAGCCGACTGCACCGCTCGCCGACCATATTCAATGGCATGGTTTTAACCGTGACGGATTTAAACAGCACTTAGCGAGCTGTGGTGGAGTGATTGGTAATGCCGGATTTGAGTTGGCGAGCGAGGCGCTGACCTTAGGGAAAAAGTTGTTGGTCAAGCCGCTGATTGGTCAATTTGAGCAGTTGTCGAACGTGGCAGCGCTGCAATTATTGGGCGCGGGTGACAGTATGATGAGTCTGGACATGGGCGTGGTCAAACGTTGGCTCAAGGCTGCATCGCCAAATCCCATCGCCTATCCGCAGGTGGGTGATGCCTTAGTGAAATGGATTTGCAGCGGTCAGTGGCAACATACAGCGCCATTGTGCGATGACCTTTGGAGCCAAGTGAAGCTGCCCGACACCTGGCGCTAACTCGAGCTAAGCTTGATGATAAAAGGCATCGTCGGCTCTAGCTGGAAATTTGGAGTTAGCGTATAATTTGGCCAATTTTGCTGTTAGCCCCAGCAGCGTGTCTATATTGGCCTAGTCTGGCCACAATTTAGTTGTCATAAATGAGCCTTAAGAAGTTTACTCAGTACAAGTTACTGTTTTTAATGTTGTTGTCCCTCGGTATTTTACTTCCTTTTATTCCTGACCAAGCCTATCACATTCCCGGCCCTGATATTGCTACGCAAAATCTGCATGTGATTGAATTTAATGATCAAGGTCAGCCACATAACGATGGACAATGGCAAGGGCTCAAGGCGCGGATTTTACAACCCAATAATGGCACGGCTCCCGAGTTGCTGATTTTTGTCCACGGTTGGCACCATAGCGCTAATCCAACGGACGAAAACTTTGTCGCGTTCGAACAGTTTTATCAACAGATGGCGGCATCCGACTCCCAGCGTAACCTATTGGGTTTATACATAGGTTGGCGTGGTGACAAGCTGGATCCCTTCTGGCTCGATGGCTCAGAAGATGCTACCAGTTGGATTGAGCCGCTGGATTTCCCGACTATTTTACAGCGTAAAGCCGTGGCCAAACGCATTGGGCAAACCGGGCTATCGCAGCTGCTGGATAAGCTGGATGTGTTAGTGGCTGAACATCAATTATTGCGTTATACCGTGATTGGTCACAGTCTTGGCGGCTTAGTGGTGCTGCACGCCAGTAAAGATAGAATCAAGGCGGCCATCGATAATGAGCAGGATAATCCGAATCTTTTCTTACTGTTAAACCCCGCCGCACCAGCGCAGGATTTTAAACCACTCGATACGCTGATGAGCTTAGATCGGCAAAAACCGAGTATGGTGGTGCTGCAATCTAAGGGCGATTTTGCGGTAAAAGAGGCCTTTAATTACATCAAGGACGGCGAGCGGGCACTGGGTAACTCTTGGGCTATTACCCACGATATCGATAAATGTTCTGGCGGTAATTGTTCGACGCCGATGAAGATGCCTTCGGCATTAATGGCCCATGACGAAATTCCCGGTTGTATGATGACCTTGCCGCATTCTGGCTGGAAAATCCGTGCTCGCCTGCAGGCGCGGCGCAGTGTGCAAACCTGCCCAGACGCCAATATGCAGGCTGTATGGGTGCTGGCCGTGTCCGATGAAATTGTCTCTGGTCATAATGGGATCTTAACGCCTGCCCACGCCAAAGCACTATCCGAGGTGATGGGGATGATTGATTTGTATCGAAATCAATTGCCTAAACATGCGGTCGAAAGCCCTGCGAATGAAGATTTAGCCACGTTGGCGCCCGACTCGGAAGCGGCAAGCTCGTCGGATACGCAAACCGGCACCCCAGCAGAGCCTGTGGTGTTAGTCGAGCCATTACCTGAAGGCGAACAACCTAAGCCACAAGATTCAACAGATTCACAAGAGGCGCCAGAGAAGCAAACACCGATTGAGCAAGGTTTGCCGATAGTGCCGCCATCAGATGATCGCACCCCGCCGCAAGCGATGGATGGCAAGTCGAATGAAGTGAGTGGGGACACTAAACAAGAGGAAGTCGAGACCACAGCTACGACGTCAGCCATAAATGCTGAGTCTCAAACTAATGCGGAACCTCAAATTAATGTAGAGCCTCAAACCGAGATAAATACCACTAAGGATACTCAACCTAATGAGCCAACTCAGCCTCAACCTAAGGTTGAGACTGAGTAACTTAGGAGTTGCTTACCGAATGTAAGCGTATGAGCTTTAATGATTTTTAACCTGAAATTTACGCCAACTAAAATGAAGTAAAAGGATTAAAAGCAGGCTAACGATTGCCCATGTCGGGTATTTATGTTGATGATAAAACGTGAGAATAGGGGCGATTTCATCGCGGATTAACACTGGGCCCAAGCCAAAAAGCGTTACCCAAATGCTGGTGGCGAGTAGGTTGCCCATCACGAATTGCTTAAAGGGCATTTTGGCCAGCCCACAGCCAATAAACATAAACTGCTTAAGCCCTTCGACAAAGCGGCTGAGTACTAAGGCGGCAATGCCATACTGGCCAATCACACTGTGTATCTTGTCCTCAAGCTGCGGCTTTATCCAACCTTTTTGCAGCAGTACCTCACCGAAGCGGCGACCGATAAAGTAGCCCAAACTGTTGCCACTCAGGGCGGCGGCGCAGGCAACGATGAGGACTAATGGCAGCGACATTTGCCCCGTTGCAGCCAGTAAACTGGCGACAATTAGTAAGGATTGTCCCGGTGCAGGAATACCAAATCCCTCGACGGCGATGGCCACAAAGAGCAGCAGATAACCGTATTGCTGCAACCAAGGTGTCATTTCGGTGATAAGGTGTTGTAAGGCTTCTGGCATGATTAAAACAGAGTGCGAGAATGAATCATCCCATCTTACTCGGCACGGCCAAATTTAGGATAGCTTTATGAGCAAAGTTTCATGCCGATTTTATGGAATGGCGCATATTCAAGGCACAAAAAAGCCGAACTGAGTTCGGCTTTTTATGCATAACAACTTAATGGTCGCTTATTAAGCGAAAGCGGCCTGCAGTTGTGGCACAACTTGCTTCTTACGGCTTAATACGCCGTCTAACCACACTTTGCCATCGACTGGGGTTTTACCGTAGGCACGGTTAACCAGATCGGTATCGTCAGAAACCACTAACAGCTCTGAGCCTTCTTTCATAATGTCAGTCAGCAGTAACAGTACGCTGTGACGGTTGCCTTCAACTTTCAGTGCTTTGATATCGGCTTCCAGTTCGGCTTTGATTGAATCAAATACAGACAGATCAATCACTTCTAACTGGCCGATACCCACTAAGTTACCGTTCATGTTGAAGTCTTTAAAGTCGCGCATCACGAGATCGCGTGCTGGCGTGCCTTCAACTGCCGATTTTACCTTGAACATTTCCATGCCCAGCGCTTTAAAGTCTTCAACGCCAGCGATTTCGGCTAAGGCCTCAACGCAACGAATGTCGGCTGTAGTGCAGGTCGGTGATTTGAAGATCACAGTGTCGCTCAGGATGGCGCACATCATGATGCCAGCGATATTTTTAGGGATGGCAACTTGGTGGAAGTCGTACATCATCTTAATGACTGTGTTGCTGCAACCAACAGGGCGGATCCAGCACTCTAAAGGCGTATCAGTGGTCAGATCGCCTAATTTGTGGTGATCCACAATACCTACGATAGTCGCTTGAGCGATATCGTCCGGTGCTTGAGTCAGCTCTGAGTGGTCAACAATGTAGACCTGCTCGCCAGCATAGCTGGTTTTGTATTCTGGCGCTTCAAAGCCAAAACGCTCCAGAATAAAAGCGGTTTCGGGTGATAACTCACCTAAACGTGCGGCAACGGCTTCTTCACCGATTTGGTTTTTTAAATAAGCTAACGCGATAGCACCGCAGATTGAATCAGAATCGGGGATTTTGTGACCGACAACGTACATAGGCATTTCAGGGACTCTCCTTTAAATTTGTGGCAATTTTAACAATATTTCGCCCGATTCGGAAATAGCCAAAGCGCATATCGCTGCGCCCTTAAGTCGCTATTCCACTAAAAACCGACCGCTGGCAGTGGCCATTATTTACACAAGTGTTAGATCTTCACTTTTATCACGACTTTACGCACCGCTGTCGGCGTATCACTCGTGCCGGGCATATGCATGTCGCCAGGGAAAAAGAGCGCAAACATCCCTGCCTTTAGTTGAATGTAGGAGGCGTTGGCTTTATTCGACTCGTAATCGAACTCGGCGTAATCGTGCTTTTCGAAATAAGGTTTGGAGGGTGTTTGGTCGGCCAATGGTAGATAGCCAAACTCTTCTTCGCCGCTGACCACATACTGCACATCGATGTATTTTTGATGTACTTCAAAGGGTTCGGTCGATTGTGGCTTAGTGTGGTAGTCGTTGACTATCACGAAAATATCCTCGCCATCGAGGGGATAATTGCCAACGGGCAGTTGGCTAAAGTCAGTGCTGGCAAGATGTGCTAATGCCGTGGCAATGCGTGGACTGAGTGATTGATAAATATGGCGATTAGCTAAGGTATCGACAATCATGGGGTACTCGATATGGCGTAAGTAAATGAGTGAATTGTAAAGATTATAATCAGTTCACCGCCGTTAGAACATAAGCGATAGACATAAAAAAACAGGCCATAAATGGCCTGTTTTGATGGTTTGCGGCTTAGTAAGTGTACTTAGCCTCGAGGAAGTAGTAACCCCCATTAAATCCAAACGGTGTGTTGGTTAATGGATAGACGAAAATACCATTGAAGTTATTGTCATCTGGGCGTTTTTCAGGATACACATCAAACAAGTTTTGTACGCCAGCGGTGAAGCTTAAGGCATCGGTTGCGGCGTAGCGCACGGATAAATCCATCACCCATTGGTCGCTGTAATTCACATCACCCGTTGAGTAACCCACTGTATAATCGCCAAAATAGCTGAGGCGAATATTAGTCTTAAAGTCACCTAATTCATGGGTCAGTCCTAAGTTACCCGTATTGTGCGGCGTGGCCGAGGTCATGCGGGTTTGTTCGATATTATCGAAGAGTTTAGGGCCGAGTCCGTCCAAAATTTCAGGGAAATGAATATCTTGGATTTCGGTTTTGTTATAGGCGTACGCCAAGTTAGCGCGTAAATCACCCCAGTTGCCAAGATCAAAATCTTGGCTCACCACTAAATCGACGCCGCGAGTACGGGTATCGACGGCATTAATAAAGAAGCGCGCCGATTCTGCATTGGTATTGGCTAGCGCCGCCGCAACAGCCGGTGAGTCGTTTGGCGTCACTGAGCTTGAGAGGATAATCCTGTCATCGATTGAAATCTGATAGGCATCCAAGGTCAGGGCGAGACCCGTATCATTGGTGTATACCAAGCCTAAGCTGAAGGATTGCGATAGCTCTGGGTCGAGCTCGTTAATGCCTAGGGCTTTAGTCACTGGCGATAAGGTGTTGAAGGTGCCTGATTCTGTTGGCACTAATTGGCCCGTAGTCGGATCAGGATTGAACAGGGTCGAGATATTGCTGAAGTACAGCTGTTGTACGCTCGGCGCTCTAAAGCCTGTGTTCACTGTGCCGCGCAGGGCTAAATGGTCGGTGAAGTCGTAACGGCCCGCGAGCTTCCAACTGGTGTTACCGCCAAAGTCAGAATAGTTTTCGTAACGCAGCGCCGCCGCCCAATAAAACTCAGTGGTTAATTGGTTTTCAAGCTCGACATAAACACCAGTATTGTCGCGAGTCTCATCGACTTCTGATTCGGGCGTAAAGCCAGTAAAGCCTTGGCTACCCGCTGCACGGTTATCATAACCGCCATTGATATAAGAGTTGGGTTCGCCTGCCTCAATCTGATAACCGTTTTGGCGCCAAGAGACACCCGTCGCCACTAAAATCTCTGAATCATTGGCAAAGTTATAGTAGCGCGAGGCATCGATGTTCAGGTTTGCTTCGCTGGTGGACAGGGTGCCCGCATCGAATTCCGTCGGGCTATCTGGGCCGAGTGATGCGTTTAGGGTGTTCACAATATTATATTCGAACGAGTTACCGCCATAGCCCGCTGAGGTATCGATATTCCATTCACCGAGGGTGAACTCATAGCCTAGGACTAATGATGAATCGATGATCTTAGGATTGATCTGCGGTAAAAAGCCGTCGGGATACAGCTCGGTCAAGTTACGAGCATCGAGTGCGCGGCGATAAAATGCACCGGATTTGGTTTCACGTTGGCTAATGCCACCAAAGGCATAGAGTTTACTGTCGTTTGATAAAGGCTGCGCCGCGTTGATAAATAAGCCTAAGTTATCGTATTCGGCGTCGCCCACTTGGTGGCTCTTGCGGTTGAAAGTCGCTTCACGCGGATCATCTGAACCGTCTGGCAGCTTAGGATATTGTTGGCGTGGATCTAAGCCTGCGCGGTTGGTGCTGTCTTTATGGTGAGCTTCAACGCCAATATTCACAAAACCGTCGTTGTTTAGGCTGATCCCGTGGTTCACACCAACGCGCCATTGTTCACCGTCACCCAGATAGGTTTGTCCGGCTTGAGCCGACACGCTACCGCCTTGGTCGTTGTCTTTTAAGACTACGTTGATAACACCAGCAATCGCATCTGAGCCGTATTGTGCCGAGGCGCCATCACGCAGGATTTCGATGCGCTTAATTGATGTCATCGGGATTGCGTTCAAATCGACGTTAGATGAGCCCTTGCCGACAGTGCCGCTTAAATGCACCAGCGCTGAACCATGGCGGCGTTTACCGTTTACCAGTACGAGCGTGTGATCAGGCGACAGGCCGCGTAAGCTGGCAGGACGCACCGCGTCTGAGCCATCGGTGACCGATGAAAAGGGGAAACTGTAACTTGGCGCGGCAAATTGCAGCGCCTTAGCTGTTTCGGTCATACCGGTGGATTCGAGTTGCTCCGCAGTAATGATATCGACGGGGGCAACGCTGTCGGTTGCGGTGCGCAGAGCGATCCGCGAGCCGACGACTTCAATTTTCTCAAAGCTGCTGGCCTGTTCTTCTGCGTGTACGACAGGAAAAACCAAAGTTGAAGATACTGCTAATGCGATAACGGCTGGACGCATAAAACCTCTCAATGTGGAGTAACCTTTAGGCTGGAACGAAAACATTGAACCAACGAAAGTAACAATTCGATAGGGCGAAGGTTATCACTGTAACAATTGTTACATCTAGACAGAAAAGTACTAACTCAGAGCTTACTGTTCTAGATAATCCCTTAAAGCCAGTCGAATATGTCGCCACTTTGAATATGATGGGCTAAGTGAATAAAATCAATCTAGATTCATTAGGGCGTGTTGACGTTT
This sequence comes from Shewanella sp. GD04112, assembly GCF_029835735.1. NCBI lineage: Bacteria > Pseudomonadati > Pseudomonadota > Gammaproteobacteria > Alteromonadales > Shewanellaceae > Shewanella > Shewanella sp. GD04112. Next base: position 4,369,856 of record NZ_JAOEAL010000001.1, on the reverse strand, counting down.
CGAGATTAGATTTTGTTCGTTTTGGCAAGCACGTGCTCGCGAAACGAGGAATGAAGTGTAGTTATTCTACTCAAATGACGAGTGACAAAGAGCAAGGGCTTGCCAGACGAACCCTTCGGGCAGCATTTGGCTGATGTTTCTGCTGCGTTATCGTCCGTTTATGTAGAATAACTACACCGCACGGACTTTGCCTTGCATAAACGCCAGCCAAATTGCTGTAAAAATAACCCTGAACCGTCAACACGCCCTAGGCATGTTGAAGGTTTATCGCGCTTAGCGGCTGTGTTTTAATGGCGCTAAACCTCAGGTTTGAGGCACTTTAAGGAGTTAAGTTTTGCCCGCATTACGCTTTCTTGCAGGTCCTACGGCCTTTAACATTATCAGGGAACAAGGTCTGCATCCCGATGCTTTTACACAACTATTGGCCGCATCCGGTGGGCCAAAATGGTTAGGGATTGCGGGTCTTGATAAGTATCTCTTCACGGAATTTTTTAAGCAGCGTAACACACCGCTTTATACCTTAGGGGCCTCGTCGGGAGCATGGCGTTTAGCCTGTTTGGCACAGCAGGATCCACTACAAGCCTACGCACGTTTAGAGGATTACTATATTGGCCAGCGGTATGAAACCATACCGACACCGCAGGAAGTGAGCGAGCAGGTAAAAGGTATAGTCCAAGGCATTCTCGGCGAGTCGGGCGGGCGCGAGATAGTGAATCATCCTTTTATTCACAGTCATTTAATTGCATGTCGGGCTAAACATATCAATCGCCTTAGCCATAAATTGCCCTTGGCAACAGGGTTAGCGATGACGGCCGCGACTAACCTCATTAGCCGCAAAACCTTAGGTTGGCATTTTGAGCGGGTGGTCTTTAGCCAGCAACTGGCATCATCTCCCTTTAAACAACTTGAGGATTTACCCAGTCAGCAGGCGCAGCTCACCGAAACCAATATGAACGCAGTGATGTTAGCGACGGGGTCGATTCCACTCGTGCTCGCACCTGTATCTCAGATTGAGGGCGTTGCTACAGGGCAATACTATGATGGTGGCATCACCGACTACCACTTCGATTTGCCTTTATCTCATGCCACGGGCTTAACCTTGTACCCGCATTTTTATCCCCATATGAGCCCCGGATGGTTCGATAAATCCCTAACTTGGCGCCGAGCGCGCACCAATTACCATAATGCCTTGGTGCTGGCGCCTTCGGCGGAATTTGTGGCTTCGCTACCCTTTGGTAAGGTGCCCGACCGTGAAGACTTTAAGCAATTGGATACGGTGCAGCGGATGCAGTATTGGCGCCGTTCTGTAGCCTTGAGCGAGCGCCTCGCCGATGAATTTGCCGAGGTGTGTGCAAAAGGAAATATCGCTGCATACCTAGCGCCGTTGTAAGGCGAGAGCGGCAAGTCAACCTAAATTCTTTTTTGCTGTCAGCGACTTTAGGAAGGAAATTATTTCACCTGCTACACTCTAAACTAATAAGGGATGCGGCTAGTTTTTGAGCGTTTCCTTCTATGAGTGGGCAGGAGGTTGCTATGCAAACACGAGAAATGGCGTTAATTATGCGCGATGCCTTGTTGCTGCCACAGGGAAGGATTGAGGTCCGCGTGGTCGAGCCGGGTCAATTACGCATGGTCGCGGAAGTCTTAAAAGGTAAGTACGATTTAGCCTTTGCGGCGATGAAACCCAGTGGAACTCCACCCTGTTACCCCACAGCCACTCAGTGCGACATCATCGATTTTAATCAGCTGGAAGATGACTCCCTCAGCATAGTGTTAGAGGGACGTCAGAGAGTCAGTATTCTCTCGGCTGCACAGACGAAAGATAAGCTGTGGATGTCCCGCACTTTACCCTGCCAAAATTGGCAGGAAGAGCCGATTGAAGGGGAGTTTGAGCTGATCAGTGCCGCCCTAGAGCAATTCTATGAGGTGAACCCTGACTTGTTGGAGCTGTATTCTCAAGTGCATTTAGAGGATGCGGCTTGGGTGAGCCAACGTTGGTTAGAAGTGCTGCCCATGTATAACCGCGATAAGCTAGTGTTGGTGAATCAACCCGACTGTCATAAAACCATGGATTTTGTCCTGCAACTCATTAAGTCCCATGTGGACTGAAAAACCACACAGAGGCTAAAATAGCGGCTCATTATCGCCGCTAGTTGTTTCTATGACTCAAACCGCCCGTGCCGCCCAACCATCCTTTGTGGTTCTTCCCTTAGAAGTGGTTGATAAACCAACCGTATTTTCTTTTTTGATCGAGCATTATGCCCATATTGGCGAAGCGGTTTGGCGCCAGCGGATCCTCGATGGCAAAGTACATTGGCAAGACGGTAGCTTGATTGGATTAGATACAGCCTATCGCCCAACGGCGAGGGCTTACTACTACCGTGAAGTTCCCGTGGAGGCACAAGTCCCGTTCGCGTCGCCGATTTTATTTCAAGATGACAACCTTATCTTGGCCTACAAACCGCATTTTTTACCCGTCACCCCCAGCGGCGATTATGTGAATGAGTGCCTAGTACACCGTTTACGTTTAAACACTGGGATCGACACTATTGCCCCTGCTCATAGGTTAGACCGGGAAACCGCAGGCGTTATCCTGATGACGACTCGCCCCGAGACGCGGCATATTTATCACCAGTTATTTATTGATGATGCGATCCGTAAAGATTATCAAGCGATTGCCAAACTCACCCCAGAGATTATGGCGCAATATGCCCGTGGCAAATTAACCTTGCCATTGCATTGGACGGTAAAAAATCGCATGCAACGAAGCGAGCCGAGTTTTACCATGAAAATAGTTGAAGGAGAGGCAAATACCCACTCTGAAATCAGCTTAGTGGCGATTCATGGGGAGTTTGGTTTATTCGAGTTAAGCCCTATTACGGGCAAGACGCACCAGCTGCGGGTCCATATGCAAAGCCTGGGTATGCCACTGTTAAATGACCGCTTTTATCCGACCTTATACCCTAAAGGACCGGATGATTTTAGCAAGCCGCTACAACTCTTGGCGCAGCGATTACGTTTTGTTGATCCTATCAGTGGTCGCCCGCACGATATTGAATGTGACGGATTAACGCTTAAGTCAGCGGAAAGCATTATTGCCACAGTGTAAAAAGTGGGGTACTGCAAGATGATTGTGTGAGTTTCTCTGCAATGGTAAGAATACAGACTCTGTTATGCTCATGAGTTGTAAGGAGTCTGACGCTGATTGTTTGAGGAACTCAATAGAATGACCAAATCTGCAATCGTTTCAATTTTACTCTGTGCCGCGGTATTGCTGGGCGCTATGTATTTTGGCAGTTGGACTAAGCATCCCTATGTGCAAGAGCTGACAACGGAAATCCGTAAGGCCAGCGCGGTGATTGAGCCGAAGAAACCGAGTGCCGAGGCGATGCAGGATGCTGACAATCAAACCGATGTGTCGTTACAGCCCAAGGGCGTTTGGGATCAGATGCGTGATGATGCAACTCCGCCTAAACGCCCCGAGTCTCAGCTATTTAAACAGAGCTTGCCAAATCAAGAAGCCACCGCGAAACCTGTGGATTCGATCAAGGGCGTGACGAGTTCAGAAGCGGCAAAACACAACCCTGTTTAAGCTATTCCTGCCTCGGTGGTTCGAACCGAGTCTCGGTCATATCCCCATGTAAAACCGCAATTTTTGTCGGTTCACCATTTTCAGCTAACGCTAAAATCCCTATCCCACTGCGGTTGACTAAACGCTTGCTGCGCTCGCCATTAGGGCGCCGACCACGAAGCGACATTCGCTTACGTTTGGTGAATAGGTTTAACGGCGAGAAGTGGCCGTAAAGCCAGCCGTTGAGCTTATCGAAAAACGGCAGTAGTTTCTCGGGGAACTGGTTTTTAATCCCGCTACAGGTAATTTGGTAAATATTGGGGCTGCTACGGCGGAAGCGAATGCTGATGTCATAGGCGAAGGAGTAGTGCACATCCCCCGAGAGGATCACAAATTGCTCTGGGGTTTTGCGGTGCATAAAGATGCTCAGCAGGGCATTGGCGGCGCCCGGATGCGCCATCCAGTTTTCGGCATCAACTAGCAGTGAAGCGCCTATAAATGTCGCCATACGTTGTACGGCTTCAATCACCTTGACCCCAAACATCGGCGCGGGTGAAACAATAATCACCTTAGATTGGCCGAGTAGCGCCTGTTGTAAGTCCATTAAGGCTTCCCAATCCATTAGGCCTGAGGGTTTGGCGAGATTAGATTCACTGCGCCAGCGGCGGGTGCGGGTATCTAACACAACCAGCTTAGGCGAAGTGTCTAAGGTGTAATGCCATTGCTCGAATTTGAGTAATAGATTGATTAATTCATCTTGGGTTTCTGGCGCTGGGCGGGCGAAAAAACCATCTAACAACGGCCGAACCTCGGTATCAAACTGGCTCGGTGCGTTGCCTAAGCCTTGGAATAAGGTATAGGCAATCAAGGCATTACCAATAATGCGCTTCGAAAAGGCATGGCCGTAGGCCGCCTGCTCCCACTTGGCGGTGAGGTTCCAATCGTCGGTGATATCATGGTCATCAAACATCATATACACGGGAATATGCGCCATCAGGCGCCTAACCTTTTTGAGCCCCGCCTTAAACGCCAATAGATTTTGCCATTCGAGCTGCCAACGTAGTTTATTCGCCGCCGAGAGTCCCTCAACCTCCTTGGGTAAGTCGATAAGCTCCCATAATTCGGGCGACCAAGTCAGCAGATACAGGGCAATCATCTCATTGAGACTGACCAAATGGTTTTCGGCAATCGATGAGGTAAAAATCGGATGATTGATGTACCAGCGCCAGAGTGCAGTTTTGGCGGGATATTCGGTGCGTGGCAGCAGATTTTTATGGCGTAAATATAAATGCTCGGGTCGGTAACTTAATGCTTCGCTTCCCGCAATATTGGCGCCGTGGAAGGCTTCATGGTGCAAACCTAGTTTTTCAATCACTTGACCTATGGCGCATAACATAGGGCCCGCCACATCATCCACATAGACCTGATCGCCGCTGAGCATCAATAGCGCTGGGCGCTCATTCGCACCTTTATCGATAAGCTGGGCGAGTTTAGTATCGGCGGCGACTAAGGCATCCTCACTGTGGTGATGGGGATTGCGGCATGAGCCGTGCCATACCTGTGTCAGTGCTTGGCTAAAGTAAAGATGGGGCGAGTTAGCATTGCCATAACTCAACGCTTCGACATGATTAAATAGGTCATCAATGCCCTTGGCCGACACGCGATATTGGGTAACCGTTTGGGGCGTAAGCAGTTCGGGGCGCGTCAGGCGAAGTAAATACTGAAAGGCATGCTGACCGAGCGGCACGCTGTGCACTTCTTCCTCTGTTAACGGGTAACTTTGCTCCCCTAAGGTAAGCTGTAATTCGCTTAACGGCTCGCGGCTCACAAACCAGAGGGTAAAGTGTGAGGCGTCGCAGTGGCGCAGCATGGGGCCTGCAAGAATGAGGGGAAGTGCTTGAGTCAAATTCAGCCCTTTGGTCGTTAATCGGGTTAAGTGGTACAAACTCGATGAGGTTGAGCACAGGCAAATAAGAGTAAACAAGTGCGTTGAATATGAAAAGCTTTTAGAATTATGAGCCAAATGAATGGCTAAGGATCGCGGGGCAATATGGCAAACATCATGGTAACGGGCGCAACCGGATTACTCGGCAGGGCGGTCGTCAAACAGTTAACCGCCGCGGGTCATAGGGTGATTGCCACAGGTTTTAGCCGCGCCGAGGCGGGGATTCATCGGCTCGATTTAACCCAAGCCGCCGAGGTTGAAGCTTTTATTGCCCGTGAACAGCCCGAGGTGATAGTGCACTGCGCCGCCGAGCGTCGCCCCGATGTGTCTGAGCGCTCGCCAGAACATGCCTTAGCGCTGAATTTGAGCGCCAGCCAAACCTTAGCCGAGGCCGCCAAAACCCATCAAGCTTGGCTGCTGTATATTTCCACCGACTATGTGTTCGATGGCACAACACCGCCCTATGCCGAAGATGCCGTGCCCAATCCGGTCAACTTTTATGGCGAGTCTAAATTGCAGGGCGAAACCTGTGTGCTGAGCACCGACAGCGGTTTTGCGGTGTTACGCTTACCTATCCTCTACGGCGAAGTGACTCAACTGAGCGAGTCTGCGGTATTGGTACTGATCAACCAATTGTTGGATAGCAGACCACAGCGGGTCGACCATTGGGCCATTCGCTCGCCGACATCGACGGCGGATATTGCCAATGCCATTGCTAAGCTCATCCAGCGGCAGTTACATGCTGCCGATGTGTCAGGGATTTACCATTTTAGTGCCACGCAAACCATGACTAAGTATCAAATGCTGCTCGGCTTAAGTGAACTGTTAGGGATTGATAGCGCGCATTTACTTCCTGAGCAAACACCCATGGATAGCGCCAAAAGGCCGCAAGATTGCACCTTAAGTTGTGGGCGTTTAGCCGCCTTGGGGATCTACTCTGAGTTAGCGTTTAAGACAGGGCTAACTCAGGCACTTAGCCAATCCAGCGCCGCACTGGCGGCGGTAGGCTGTAGTTTAAGGAATCACCATGGTTAAGATTTTAGGCACAAATTTACAAGCCGCCGACCAAGTGGCGCTGCTTAGAACCTTAGGCTTATTGCTGCAAATCGGTTTGACGTTATTTGCCGCCGACACCTTTGGCTTGAGTTTACAAATGGAGCCGCTGGTGCATGTGTTTGTGCTGGAGGTGCTGTATTTGTCGCTCACCTTGGCATTGCGTAAGCCTTTGTTTGCGAAAGAGCGTGGCCTGTTTATCGCCCTGAGTCTCGATACCTTGTTTTGGATCTCTTGGCTGTATTTTTCGGGCGGGGCGACCAATGCGTTTATCTCCTTACTGCTATTACCCATAGCGCTCGCCGCCGTGACTCTGCCGATTTGGGCACCTTGGAGCCTGACGGCAATCTCTACGCTTGCCTACAGCCTGATGATTTTTACCGTGCCAGAATCGCAAATGCATCACCACGGTATGGATATGAGTTCCCACTATCTCGGCATGTGGTTTAACTTTGTGATTTCGGCGCTGGTATTGACCACCAGTGTGGCGTTAATTGCCAAGCGCATGCGCCGTCAGGATGCGCAGCTTGCCTATATGCGCGAAGGACAACTGCGGCAGGAGCAGTTATTGGCGCTTGGTACCGTTTCGGCGCAAATGGCCCATCAACTGGCGACGCCGCTATCGACACTGCGATTATTGCTCGACGAATTAAGGGAAGAACAACCCGAACCTTCAATAACCGTAGTTGAAATGGAAACTGCGCTGGGGCGCTGTGAACATACTTTGGCAGAGCTGCGCTTGGCGACTGAGTCGATTCGCGACCGTCGTCAGCGGCCACAAAAGGTCACCGAGCTGGTGGTCGGATTAAAGCAGAAAACCCAGTTATTGATGCCGCAAACCGAACTCAATTGGTTGATCACCTGCGCACCTAAACAATTAGAAGAACAACAGATCTTAACCGATATGAGCCTAACCCCTGCCATTATGGCCTTGATTGAAAATGCCGCCCGCGCCAGCGCCGAAACCTTAGGTGTCGCCCAAGTGGATATTAGTCTCGATAGCGCGCCAAGTGAAGGGCAGATCTATTTGCAGATCCGTGATTATGGCACGGGTATCGCTCCGTCATTATTGCCACAATTAGGCACCTTATTAATCGAGAGCCCCAAAGGCTTAGGCGTAGCCTTGCTGCTGAGCCATGCCAGCCTCGAGCGTTTGGGGGCGGAGTTGATCCTCGCCAATCATCCTCAAGGGGGCACAGTGGCGCAAATTCGTTTTACCCTCTTGCAGCCTAATGCATCGGCCACGACGACGGAGGCGCTATGAAACGGCTATTGATTATTGAAGACGATCAGGCGCTTGCAGGCGTGCTTGCGCGGCGGTTGACTCGCCATGGTTTCGAATGCCGCTTAAGTCACGATGCCAGTAATGCGCTGCTGGTGGCGCGGGAATTTTGCCCTACCCATATCCTGCTGGATATGAAACTTGCCGAGGCCAATGGCCTGAGCTTAATCGTGCCCCTGCGTAATCTGTTGCCTAAGGTCACCATGGTGTTGCTAACGGGCTACGCCAGCATTGCTACTGCGGTAGAGGCGATTCGCCTCGGCGCGGATAATTATCTTGCCAAACCCGTCGATACCCAAACCTTGTTGGCCGCCTTTGAGGTGAACAGTCAGGCGAGCGCACTGCCCGAGGATGAAATCGATGACTCGCCGCTCAGCCCTAAACGGCTAGAATGGGAGCATATTCAGCAAGTGCTCAATGCCAATCAGGGCAATGTGTCGGCTACCGCCCGCCAACTGGGGATGCACCGCCGTACCTTACAGCGTAAGTTATTAAAGAAACCCGTGAGTGAAACCGGGCCGCTCAAATAAGGGCAATGCACTTAAGAAAGGAGTCGTAGCATGCGTGAGTATGATGGTGTTGAGGTGCGTTATCGTAGGCCCGATGCCGATTTAGCCAAAAGCTTGCAAGTGATTGAAAACCTATTGGGCTTTGCCCCAGAACCTCTGCAGTTAGACTTTGATTTATCCTTTTGGGCTGGCGGTGCTGGGGTGCTTGATAAGCTGGCTATCTCCTGCAATGTTTCGCCCGAGCAGTGGTTAACACTCAAGCAAAAGCTGGACTTATATTCACCCGAAGAGATGATAGCTAGGGAAGATTGTCGCGAAGACTTTATCTGGTTAGTTGCCGATGATGAGGCATGCAGTGATATTTTGGCGGCTGCGGCGCAATTTATTAATGACAACAAGGCGCCGTTTCAAGGGGAGTGTGACGCATCGCAGTCAATCCACTTTGGTTATATGAGCGATGTGAATACTTGGACGGCTGTATGGGGGCAAGGCAGCCGAATAAACTATGCCTATTTTTGTGAAGGTTAAGAGTTGTCAGGGTTAAGAGCTGTCATTACTGAAAGCTGCCAAGTTTAACTATTGTCAATATTCGCTACCAAGGTAACTCTGCACCATCGTAGGCCAAAAAGCTGCCCGTTTGTGCTGGTGTGGCCTTGGCGATAATACTGACTAAACATTGGGCGACATACTCTGGTGTAAACAGCTTTTGTTTAGGCACGTTCTGCTGAAAAGGTTTGGATAATGGCGTATCCGTAGTGCCAGGATGCAGTGACAGCACCACGCAGTGTTTGATGCTTCTTTGCCATTCAATCGATAGCGTTTTGAGGAACATATTCAGCGCCGCTTTTGAGGCGCGATAACTGTACCAGCCACCCAAGCGGTTATCGCTAATGCTGCCGACTTTGGCCGATACCACGGCAAATCTGGCCGACACACTGCGTTTTAACGTGGGTTCAAAGTGCTTTGCCAACATCATACTGGGCAGCGTGTTTAGCTTGATATTGTGCAGGAAAAAATCCCCATCGAGTGCCTGCACGCTTTTTTCTGGCCCCTTATCCTCGGTGTGTAGCATGCCAATACAGTTGATTAGCCAATCTAATTGGGGAATGTTTTGACTCAGTTGCTTAATCTCCTCCTCAAGGGTGATATCCAGCCGATGCCAGATAACGCCATCGCCTCGCCCTGTATCTGGCTGATGATATTTATAGGTCGCATAAATAGTGGCCTCGGGATAGGTTTCGCGCAGCTTATTCACCATGGCGTGACCTATACCACCGCTGCCACCTAATACCAAAATATTCATCGCGTTTCTCCCATGCGAATAGGCCTCTATAGGCGTTCAAGTTGCGCGAGATGTTGTTCGGCAGTAGCCAGAATGGCCTGCCTTGCCGCCTCATCGGTTTTATCCCAAGTGCGGTACAGCATGGCGATGCGTGGATTATGGGAGAGCTGCGCGCGGTGTTTATCCATAAAGCGCCAATATAGGCTGTTTAACGGGCAGGCGAGTGCGCCGCTACGTTCTTTTATCTTGTAATGACAACTGCCGCAATAATCACTCATTTTATTGATATAACTGCCGCTCGCGGCATAGGGTTTAGTGCCGACGATGCCGCCATCGGCAAATAGCGCCATGCCGCGAGTATTGGGCATTTCGACCCATTCAATCGCATCCACATACACGCCTAAGTACCATTTATCTACCTCATCGAGGGCGATTTCGGTCAATAGACAAAAATTGCCAATCACCATTAAGCGTTGAATATGATGGGCATAGGCGTAATCGAGTGACTGAGATAAAGCATGGTGCAGGCAATTCATTCGAGTCTTACCATGCCAAAAGTAGTCGGGCAGCTTGCGCGTGGCCTCGAGGGCATTAATGTTGGCGTAGTTGGGCATATTGGCCCAATAGATACCGCGCACATACTCACGCCAGCCGAGGATTTGTCGAACAAAGCCCTCGACCTGAGCTATCTCAATAAAAGGATTGGCATGATAGTGCTCAATCACCGCATTGATTACTTCTAATGGACTGATAAGTTTAGCATTTAGGCTAAAGGACAGCCGACTATGGTACAGGCACCACTGCGCTGGATGTTGCTGGGTCATCGCATCTTGAAAGCGGCCAAAGGCGGGCAGGCAATACTCACAAAAATGTTTTAGTAATTCGAGGCTTTGTGCACGGTTTATCGGCCAGAGTAAATGAGTATCCGCCTTGCCCATAGTATTAATCCCATGGCGTTGAAGACGCTCGAGAATGTCTTGCACATTGTGGCCAAACATCAAGGGTGTTGGGAGCGATTTGATATCTTGGGATTTAAGCTTTTGCCTGTTGCTCGCATCATAGTTCCACTGACCGCCTACGGGCTTGCCATCCGTCATTAAGATATTGAATCTTTTGCGCATGCGCCGATAAAAATGCTCCATCAGCCTGTGTTGCCCTTGGGGAAACTCCCTATCAATTTCGTCAAAGGGCAATAAAAAGTGCTCGGTATCGACGCAATTCACAACGGCATTGGCCAACTTCAACTGGCTTAATTGCGCGAGGAGTCGATATTCGTCAGGCCGTTGATATTCAAACTTAATCGCCCCTGTTTCGGCAACATAGTGTTGGAGTAAGGCATTAAGATCGGCAAAGTCTTGGGTTTCGTCGAGGGTGAGGTAACGCACTTGATGCCCCGCCGCGCCAAGCTCGCTGGCAAACTGCGCCATGGCACTGAAAAACGCGCAAATCTTTTGCACATGGTGGGTCACATAGGTGTTTTCTTGATGCAATTCTGCAATTAAATACAGCACTTTGGGATCGACTTGCTGATACCAAGTATGCTGGGCATTAAGCTGATCGCCTAAAATCAGCCTAACCGTATGGAAGTGTTGTAATTGCTGCCGTAATTGCATTAGCTGGACTCTGATGGATGACTGTCGCGGTTACATCTTTCACGATGGAATATTGCTGAACATTACGGATTGCAGCACTGTGAGGATCACAAGGCGGGGTATTTGTCGGGATTTCGATAATAAGGTTTATTTGTAAACTTCGTTTATTGCGTTTAAAAGGCTTTTAAAAGCAAAGTCAACGTCAACGTCGTGGAGCTTCACCCCACACCCGACCAAGGAGGACTGCTCGTCCTATCCTCCTTGCCTATTGTTTTCACATCAGCCAAGACGCCCCTAACGGAGTTGAAAGCCCCTTGGGCATTTAGCGTTCTAATGCTATCGCGTCAGACGCTCGTCCCTGATTCGACTGACGCTATCTCGGCATCCATGCCTCGCTCACGCAACGAACGCAAATGCCCTGCGGCAACTCCGAGGGGAGGTGAACTCCTTCTGCTTTTGCGTTGTTTGCAAGTCATACAAAGCAAACCGAGTAATGCTTACTGCCACATTTAGAAATTTAACAATGGGTGGCTCGTTAAATTTCCGTGATGTCTACTTTGTATTAGCAGATATTGATTATTTTAAGAAAATCAATGACGAGTATGGTCATGACGTTGGCGATCAGGTTTTAGTTTGTTTTGCCCATTTCTTAAAAAATTCAATCCACTCAACCGACCAAGTGTATCGATTTGGTGGTGAAGAGTTTTTGCTTATATTTGAAGGTTATTGCTATCAAAGTGCAATACAACGGACTGAAGAATTAATTAAAGCGCTTAATGAAAAGCCGCTGAAGCTTGATGATTTATCCATTGCGGTTACAGCGAGTTTTGGCTTGGCTGTGTTGAAGGATTCTGACACTGATATCAGCGTAGTATCACGTGCCGATAAAGCATTATATCAAGCAAAGAGAAGTGGGCGTAATCGACTTTGTACAATGGAATAATATATGTGTCTTTTTATTTTCAAAAAACAATAAAGCAATATTGACACTCAGTCTTAATGACGACTTGCTTATACCAAGTATGCAGCGCATTAAGCTGATCGCCTAAAATTAGCCTGACCGTATGGAAGTGCTGTAATTGCTGCTGTGATTGCATTAGGTGGACTCTGGTGGATGACTATTGCAATTAAGGGTTACGGTGAAATGGGGAGCGGGATCAGCGCAAAGTCGTTTTAAGCGAAACCCTCGCCCTTTATTCGGTGAGGGTTGGCGGCAAAATTTAACCTTGATTCTTGGTCAATTCAACAGGTATCAGGGCTTTCATCGGCGTTGCACTAACCGAGAGTAGCTCACCTTTGTGGTAAACAAATAAGGTGAGGACGCTCTCCAACGTTGTCTCAGTGGCGTAGGTTGTCAAAATTGTCGTTGAGCAGCTCTCTTTAGCACAATCAATCGGCAACAGTTTTGGGGAGAAGGAAGCTTGACTGATATCTACCGATTCGTTGTCGCGAGTGATATGTGCTAACTTTGCTGTTTTATCCAAGTCAAGGCTATTTGAATAAATCACTTTGCCGTCTTCAGTCCATACCTGCAGTGTTGCTTTATCATTACCTATATCTTGAATAATTTTCTGGCAGTACCCTTCTTTGCAGGGCGGTAACTTATCGTTGGCCACTGTTTGGATGGTAAAGCATGTACCCCAAAAAACAGTGGCTAGCATCAAAATTAAATTGTGTGATTTCATATAATTCCCTTTAATGATGAGTAGATAGAGACTGTGTTATCTGAAACTGCTCGAAAAATGCCCAATATGAATATCGTTATCATAGCAATTTGTCAATAAGCGTTGTTGTGGCTTAAGCGATTAAGCACCTAAGTTCTTAAACGCTGCCAGCAGTGGTCGCTAGGAGTTACTTTGGTGCCGCTTTGCATTGAAATGGGTAGTGCGCCTTCGCTGACCTAAAATAGTGCTACGAAGGCAAGGGTTTCATGCCGTTTCATTGGCTGACAATGACGCTTCATTGAAAGATATGGAAAGATAGGACATGCAAAACTCTTTTAGATTAAAGCTTACACAGAAGTTACAGAATACACATACCCTCGGAGTTGCCATAGGGCATTTGCGTTCGTTGCGTGAGCGAGGCATGGTCGTTCATGTGCATCTGATCCATAAGGAAATGGAAAATGTCAGTATGATGTATGGAACATCATTGACCATGCACTTCACGACATTCAGTCATCCTGCCTATCAGAGGCCGAGATAGCGTCAGTCGAATCAGGGCCGAGCGTCTGACGCGATAGCATAAGGATGCTTAATGCCCAAGGGGCTTTCAACTCCGTTGGGGACGCCGGGGGATATCCAAAAGGGGAACAGGCGCTTTTCTCCTTCTTGGTCGGGTATGGGGTGAAGCCCCACGACTTTAAACTTAAAAAGACTACTGAAAGGTATTGCTTAATTACTTGCGTAAAGTATTCAAAATAAACCCGCAATCATTCGATTGCGCTAACCAATCCAGTTTGTATTGCATAGCTCTCTAGCTTGATATCAAGATTATCCAAATCTTTATAAAACTCATCATCGAGTTGATTGAGTCGGGCTTCGGCGACTGGATTATCGGTTGCGGCCAGACGCAGATCTCTATCTGTGGGGACGGGATCGTCGCCAAATACCACCTGTTTAGCCTGTTGTAATAGGGCTAACGAGTGCAAAGCGCCAATTTGCTCAAGGCCGCGCTCGGCAACAGCATAATGCTCACCCGATGAGTTATCGAAATACTGGATAAAGCCGCCGTTGTAGACTTCGCCAGAGAGACAATTGACGGCGTAATAGTGCTGCGCCGCTTCACTTAACGTGTGAAAGCCCTGCTTATCGTCGTGCACCCGCACCACAATATCTCGCAACAACGCTCTAAAAGGGCAGGTTTTATCTAATTCCCGCTCCTTTTGGTAGTAGGCTTTTGCCTGCTCAATATTTTCACGATTGCCATTTTTGCAGGGCATACATAAGCCTGCGTTGCGCTCGGCGGTGCTTGGCATGATTAAGGTTTGGCAGGCTGTGCAGGGGACTTTTTCCGACATTATCTTTCCTTAGATACTCAGATCAGCAAGAGAAGTAACAGATTCACAAACTACTCATGGCATTTATCGAGACACCCATTGTTAAATTTTACAATGTTGATTGCTCTTGGTATTAACAGCTTACGCCGAAGTTACAGAATACACATCCCCTCGGAGTTGCCGCAGGGCATTTGCGTTCGTTGCGTGAGCGAGGCATGGATGCCGAGATAACGTCAGTCGAATCAGGGACGAGCGTCTGACGCGATAGCATAAGAACGCTTTATGCCCAAGGGGCTTTCAACTCCGTTGGGGCGTCTTGGAGCATCCAAGGAGGATAGGACGAGCAGTCCTCCTTGGTCGGGTGTGGGGTGAAGCCCCACGACTTTAATTCGATTAGTTGTACTTTATATTCATCGCGATCAAGGGTTCGCGTGAAGCCTTTTCGGCTCGTAGGCGTGCAAGGTACTTTTCCCATAGTTCCACTTGGTGAGTAGCGAGATCGTAAAGCACTTGCCAGGAGAATAGGCCAGTATCATGGCCATCGTCGAAGACGATTTTTACCGCGTAGTTACCTACGGGTTCGATGCGGGTGATATTGACGTTTTTCTTGTGGGTGACCAGCTTAGGGTTACCGTGACCATGCACTTCGGCGGAGGGAGAATAGACGCGTAACATCTCACAGCTGAGTTGATACTGCTCGCCGTTATCGAAGCTGATTTCTAAAATGCGCGATTTACGCTTGAGCTTAAGATCGGTGACATTGGGTGTGCTAGTGGTCATAGGTAGTGCCAAGAAAATGCTGAGAATGGACAAGCTGTAACATAACAATTTGTGGCTAAGGTTACAAAGTGTAAGCCTTAGCCACAGTCACAATTTTGCACTCAATGTTCGGAACGAACATAGTAGGCTTGGATAACAGCCCTAGTTACAGGATAAAGCGGCTTAGGTCTTCGTCTTGAACCAGATTATCTAAGTGAGCACTCACATAATCGGCATCAATCACAAATGAGCTGCCAGACTTGTCAGAAGCCTCATAGGAGATATCTTCCATCAGCTTTTCCATCACGGTATGCAGACGACGGGCACCAATGTTTTCGGTGCGCTCGTTCACCTGCCATGCCGCTTTGGCTATGCTCTCAATGCCTGATTCGGTAAACTCAATGGTCACGCCTTCGGTGGCCATCAGCGCGATATATTGCTCGGTCAGTGAGGCATGTGGCTCAGTTAAAATGCGTTTAAAATCATCGGCTGATAGCGCATCTAGCTCAACGCGGATCGGTAAACGGCCTTGTAGCTCAGGGATTAAATCCGATGGTTTTGACATCTGGAATGCGCCCGACGCAATAAACAGAATATGGTCGGTTTTCACCATGCCGTGTTTAGTGGTGACTGTGCAGCCTTCGACTAAAGGTAATAGGTCGCGCTGTACGCCTTCGCGGGAAACGTCTGGGCCTGAGGTTTCGCCACGCTTACAGATTTTGTCGATTTCGTCGAGGAACACGATACCGTGCTGCTCAACCAATTCAATGGCTTGCTCTTTTAAATCTTCTTGATTTACCAGCTTGGCCGCTTCTTCTTCGATCAACAGCTTAAAGGCTTCTTTGATCTTCATCTTGCGACGTTTTGCCGGTGCTTGGCCCATGTTTTTAAACAGGCTTTGCAGTTGGTTGGTCATTTCTTCCATGCCGGGCGGTGACATGATTTCAATACCAATTTGTGGCTGGGCCACGTCGATATCGATTTCTTTGTCATCTAATTGGCCTTCGCGCAGCTTCTTACGGAAGATTTGACGGGTATTGGAGCTGGTATCGCTTTCCGTGTTATCCCAGTCATTTTTCGGCTTGGGCAGCAGGGCATCGAGAATGCGCTCTTCAGCGTGTTCTTCGGCGCGTTGGCGGCATTTGCCCATTTGCTGCTCGCGGGTCAGCTTGATGGCGATGTCGGTTAAATCACGGATGATTTGCTCGACTTCTTTACCCACGTAACCCACTTCGGTGAACTTAGTGGCTTCAACCTTGATAAATGGCGCGTTGGCGAGTTTGGCCAAACGGCGGGCGATTTCAGTTTTACCTACGCCGGTTGGGCCAATCATCAGAATATTTTTTGGGGTAACTTCTTGACGGAAATCGGCATCTAGCTGCATGCGGCGCCAGCGGTTACGCAGGGCGACGGCGACGGAACGTTTGGCCTTTTTCTGGCCGATAATGTGGGCATCCAGCTCGTGGACAATCTCACGGGGGGTCATTTCAGACATAATATTCCTCACGCCCTGTTAGTAATTAAGTTCTTCAATTGTCTTGAATTGATTGGTGAATACGCAGATATCGCCGGCAATAGTCAATGACTTTTCTGCAATTTCCAGCGCCGATAATTCGGTATTTTGCAGTAGTGCCAGTGCCGCCGCTTGGGCATAGTTGCCGCCCGAGCCAATAGCGACTAAATCATGCTCTGGCTGCACTACGTCACCATTACCTGTGATAATAAGTGAGGCTTCGGCATCGGCGACCACTAGCATAGCCTCGAGTTTGCGCAGCATACGGTCGGTACGCCAATCTTTGGCAAGTTCAACAGCCGAGCGTAATAGGTGACCTTGGTGCATCTCGAGTTTGGACTCGAAACGCTCAAATAGGGTAAAAGCGTCGGCGGTGCCGCCAGCAAAACCTGCCAACACTTTGTTGTGATACAAGCGACGCACTTTTTTGGCGTTACCTTTCATGACGGTATTGCCTAGGGAGACTTGGCCATCGCCAGCGATGACAACTTGGTTATTACGGCGTACTGATACGATAGTGGTCACAATGAATCCTCTTCTCTTGCCCGCAATGAAAATTCTGCGGTGGATGATGGACTAAATATGGGGATGGATAGTCAGAATTCAAGTTATTGCAGAAAAAGCCAATGGGGTTTACGTGTTCGGGCGCCTTTTGCAACAAAATTAAAGCTTACTGGGAAATGGCGGCCAGCTTCAGTCTTGCCACTATAGAGGCGTCGGCTGATACGCAAAGACTGCCGTTGGTGCTATTTCGGCAGTCTCGCCTCGGCGATCACGAGGTTTTTAATAGACTGATGGCGGCGGGAATACTATCAATACCACATTCTTGCAGGGTCTGATTGATGCCCTCGGCAAATTTCGCTTTATGTTGGCGCACAACGCTATAGATCTGAAAACAAAGCACTATGTCACTGTCTGTCAGTCCATTATTTTTAAATGCCATGGCAGATAAGTAACAGCGGATCATAAAGCAATCTATCACGAGCAGGCGAAATGCCATCCAAGGCTGCTGCGAATGACTCATGGGGAAATGCTCATGGTAAAGCGAATATAAAATATAACGGTCAAATAAATCCTGATAATTGCTCAACGCGGGTAATGCTTTTTCTTCCCAAGCTTTATTTAAATGATCAATTTGATATTGATTACTCTCATTACATAACAAACCAATTGCTTCATTAAGCGAGGTAAAGCGAGGCTTTAAACTTCTTGAGTGGAGTTTACATAATTGATCGTGTATCGAAACAAAAGCATGGGTTTGGGGCTGTGGTGTATAGGGTATTTTTTGATATTGCTCATCGATTTGATTGGTTTGAGCCAGCAAGATTAATTGTTCAAAACGCTGATCTATCTGTGCAATAGGCAGGGCATTTTGCCTTACTTGGTCACTGACTTTTACCAATAATCCTATGGCCATGAGTGCCTGTTGCCAATCCACGCCCATATTTATTAATAGATCCAAACTGTAATCGTAGGTTTTTTCTAACCATGCAGGATTGGCTGCAGTTGGACGTTTTGCGCCACCGCTCTTTGCCTCAAATTGAAACGCATTGGCGTCAAATAGCACCAGACGGGCAGCTTCAGGGCATGATAGAGATAAACTTTCGTATTTAGTGGTTGCGATAACATTGTTAATACGGGGGTAGGTTTTACAGGTATGACTTAAGGCTGTTTCACCCGCCGCGGCATGGATGGCACACAACTGCTGTTCGTTTACAAATGGGCAGGTGCCATTGGCGTTAAGTTTGATTTGCGCCCACTGGTTAGCATCGGTTTTGGTTTCAATAAATGCCTCTTTGGCGAGAGAGGCGAGTTTGGGATGGTTAAGGGTATTTTTATAACTCTTTTTGTCAAAAATGATGGTCCAGTCATGGCAGCAACTGTCTTCACATGCGGAGCCTATACAACTGAATTGTGAAGCGTAGCCTGGTGTAACAATTAGATTATTCATTGGCGTTTATTCATCTGGGTGTTCCATAAACAAAAAGGTAACAAATCTATAGAATTAATACCAATCTTTGGTGAGTTTGATGACCGCATGTAAAAGGAATCTTGGTGTCTTCCCGCAATGAAAATGATGCGGTGAAAAACAACGTCGCTATCGGATGGATAGTCAGAATTCAAGTTATTGCAGAAAAAGCCACAGGACTTTGTTGATTTTTGTCCTGTGGTGAAAGCGGATATGCAGGATGGATTAAGGTGCAGATAACGAGGAGCGGCCGACAACAGTACGTCCATCGAGGGGATAGTATTTTAGCTCCCAATTCTCGCTGCCAAGGCGGCGATCATCCGACACATAGTTAAAGTAACAATAAGTTGTACTAGCTCAGACCTGATCTGACAGTTGCCCATTTTTTAGGGTGTCACTGTCAGCTTAGATTTGAGCTAAATTCTTTTCAGCCCAAACCCGTTTCCCATCGATTAATGTGGTCATTGGTGTTCTACCACAGCACATTTTACCTTGATGGGTTCGTTCATTGTTGTAATAAGCCAGCCATTCGTCCAGATCTTTCTGTAGTTCCTCCATGTTGCCATAGAGTTTTTTGCGGAAAGTCACCTGATAAAACTCATTCAAAATGGTTTTATGGAACCGTTCGCAAATGCCATTCGTTTGTGGGTGTCGTGCCTTCGTCTTAGTGTGTTCTATATCGTTTATCGCTAAATACAGCTGATAGTCGTGCTGTTCCACTTTGCCACAGTATTCGGTTCCTCGGTCAGTCAAGATGCGCAACATGGGCAGCGCCTGTGCTTCAAAGAACGGTAAAACTCTGTCGTTGAGTAAATCGGCCGAGGTGATTGGGGTTTTCGTGGTATACAGTTTCGCGAAAGCAACTTTGCTGTAGGTATCGACAAAAGTTTGCTGATATATCCGGCCTACGCCCTTTAGATTGCCAACGTAGAAGGTATCCTGCGAGCCGAGATAACCAGGATGATGCGTTTCTATTTCACCGCAGGCTTCATCGTCTTGCTGCTTACGCTCAAGGGCAGCAACTTGTTCATCCGACAGGATTATCCCTTCTCGCTCGACTTTGGCTTCGAGGGCTTTTAATCGCTTTTTAAAGTTCTCTAAGCCATGCCGTAACCAAATGGAGCGCACGCCACTGGCAGAGACAAATACCCCTTGTTTTCGAAGCTCATTACTCGTGCGAGACTGTCCATGGGCTGGAAACGCGATAGCATGCGTTAAGACGGCATTTTCAGTGACATCATCGACACGATTCTTGAGATTAGGTGTTCTTCTAGACTGATTGATCAACGACTCAACGCCGCCGTTTTCAACCAGCTCTTGATAGCGATAGAAAGTATCACGGGAAAGCCCCATGACTTTACACGCTCTAGACACGTTTCCTAATTCTTCAGCGAGATTGAGTAAACCCGCTTTGTGTTTAATGATGGGATTGTTAGTATGAAGCATGAGAGTTACCTTTTTTCTTTGATTGAAGTTTCGACACCTTTATCAAAGTGGGTAACTCTCATCTTTTCAAGATGATGTGTCAGATCTAGTCTGAACTAATACAAATAAGTATTAGGGTCACTTATCGCGCCGCCGCTATACCAGTAGACGATGTCGATATTGGGTGCTTGTTGCGTTTCCCAATCCGTGTGTGTGGTAAGGACAAAGTCCTGATTATCGAGTAACGATTGCCACAGTTCTCCGCAGTAAGCGCCTTGTAATTGAGTGCCTTGGCTGCTGCTTTGAGCCGTGTCTTTTCCGAGTGGAAAGCCCGTGGTGGTCGAGTCGATAGTGCCATCACCATAGCAAGCGAGATTTTGGGTATATCCCGAGTGTCCGCCCGCAAGCCAACAACTGTGATACAGCTTGACGCCAGAGGTAAAAGCAGCAAAAGCAGCTTTTGCCCGAGTATCGTGGGCATCTTGACTTAGATTCATAAAGCGCGGGGCTGCGACTACGGCAAGAATGCCTAAAATGATGATAACCACCACTAGTTCGATTAGGGTGAATCCCTTAGATGTGTGTAAACGACTCATACTGCTCACCTGTTGCCAAGATAGTCGCATTCTAACTTCATTTTGAAAAATTATCATTAAGTTATTGATAGATATTAATTTAATTAACAATAGCGCTACATTGGTTGTTCGGGTTTTGGGCGGCGAGGCGGGGTTTGTAGGGATAAAAAAATCCCCGAGGACACTGGCCGTACTCGGGGAAAGGTTCAAAAGCAGTGGATCTTTAATGCCTACGGAGCATAAAGGAGAGAACCTAACTTGAGTGTGGCAGTGAATGGTGTTTGATACAAAGCCAAAGATGCAAACTGCGACAGCTTGTCGCAGTTTGGATGAAAACGCCGCCATCAGCGCATTCTAAATGGTCTGAGTTATATGGAATTAGCGGTTTAATCGTGACAAGCGTGGCGAGAATATATTGCGATTGTTTAGCGTGCTGGTCACTGATTTATAAAACAGAATTTAGATTTCCTAAGTGTTGTACTAACTCTGCCATATTGTTCACTTCAAGCTTTTTCATAAT
The DNA here is from genome assembly GCF_029835735.1 of Shewanella sp. GD04112. Lineage (NCBI taxonomy): Bacteria > Pseudomonadati > Pseudomonadota > Gammaproteobacteria > Alteromonadales > Shewanellaceae > Shewanella > Shewanella sp. GD04112. The sequence continues at coordinate 4,348,863 of NZ_JAOEAL010000001.1, read as the reverse complement.
CTTTGCGCGATGCACTTCGATGGTTCTTAAGGATAAATACATGGCTTCGGAGATCTGTTTGTTGGTCATGCCTTGAACCACATGGGCTAATACTTGTTGTTCGCGCTCAGTCAGTTGGGCAAATTTCTGCTGCAGACTCTGTTGCTCAAAGCTGGATTGGCTTTCTTTATGTGCTTTTTCAATCGCTTGTACAAGGGCTTTACCCGACACAGGTTTTTGAAAAAAGTCGCATGCGCCTTTACGAAAAGCGCTTAATGCCATGGGTAAATCACCGTGGCCAGTGAGAAAAATCACTCCTAATGGACTTTGGGTTTCAAGCAGCTTTTGCTGCACTTCTTGGCCAGTGATCTCCGGCATTCGGCTATCTAAGATGACACAGCCCGCTTGAGTTAACGGGCATTGGGCTAAAAAATCCCGCCCACTGCTAAAGGTTTGTACTTGGTAGCCAAATTGCCCGAGCATAAACCCTAAGGAGTCGAGAATCGCTTCATCATCATCGACTAAATACAGCGGCAGCATAGTGGACATGGTTTTCCTTTTGGTGGTGGGACTCTTTATCAGCTTAAGCCTGCCTTATCGTAGGCTCAATTTTAAGCCTAGGTCTTGGGAGGTTTATCACTAAATTAGTTAAATCACTTTAGGGGGAATGCCAGAGTTTGGTGTTATTCACAGCATCATTTTGGCCTTGCGTATAAAGTACTCCGAATACAAAAGCATACAAGACAGGGCGATAGCAATGAGAACTTGGTGTAGGGCAATACTCGTGAGCTGCATATTGAGCGTAATGATGCTTAATTTGTCCTATGCCGATGAAGACATTCCCGTTCATGAATTTAAAGTGGGAGTGCTGGCCAATCATGGGGTGTTACAGGCAAAACAGCGCTGGCAGCCTATGATGGATTACCTTAGCGAAAACGTCCCTAATAGCCGTTTTGAAGTGGTGCCCGTCGACTTTAATGGTATGCGTAGCCAGTTACTGAGCAATGAATTGCAGTTTATTGTGACTAACCCCGGCCAGTATCTGCACTTGAGTAATAATTTCCCCCTCTCTTGGCTGGCGACCATGAAAAGCCGTAAACATCAGGGCAGCACTTTCACCATAGGCGCGACCATTATTGTGCGTGCCGATAGCCCTATACGTAGCTTGCAGGATTTACGCGGTAAGAATGTGGTTGCTAGCGATCCGCAGGCACTTGGCGGCTATCAGGCTGCGATGGGATTACTGCATAAAATGGGTTATTTACCGGAGCAATTCTTTGGCCAAGTGCGATTTTTAGGATTTCCCCTCGCGCCGCTGATCTATCAAGTGCGCGATGGGAGTGCCGATGCCGCCATTGCGCCTTTTTGTACCCTAGAGGAAATGATTGAAACTGGGCTTATCAATAAGGCGGACTATCGTGTCATTCATCCAACCCATCCTCCTGGATATGACTGCGAGGTGAGCACCCAACTCTATCCTAATTGGTCATTTGCGGCGGCGGATACGGTATCGCCGCGCATTACCATGCAAATTACCCGCGCCCTGTTTGACTTGCCCGCCGACCATGTAGCGGCGATTACCGCGGATACCTTAGGTTGGACAGCGCCGGTAAGCCAGCTAAAGGTGATTGAATTATTTAAAGAATTGCAGCTTCAAGGCGCAGCCCCTCCTCTCTATCAAACCGTTTATAAATGGATGGAAAAAAATAAAGAGTGGGGTGGGGTATTGCTGCTGATCTTTATCGTATCGACCATTTATCACCTGTGGCTCGAATATAAATTTCGCCAAAAGAGTGAGTTTTTGGTCAGCACCGAGCGGCAGTTAAAGGATAAAGCCTTGCAACTAGAGCGGTTGCAGAGTGCGGCGATTCTCGGGGAGATTGGCGCGGGGCTGGCACATGAATTAAATCAACCGATTGCGGCCATAACCCAATACAGTGAAGGCGCCATGCTACAGTTAGAAAGGCTGGGGCAGGATAACCCTGAACTCTACGATATTTTAGGGAAAATCAACGCGCAATCGATACGAGCAGGGGCGGTTGTGCACCGTATTCGCGGTTTACTCAAACGTCGCCAGTCTAAGGCCGAACCGCTCAATGTGACCCTAGTCGTCAAAGAAGCCTTGGCCTTGCTGCGGCGCGAGTTAGACCGAGCAGGTGTGCAAGTCACAGTGCTGGTCGAAGGTCATCCCTTTGAAGTCTTGGGGGATAGCGTGGGCCTCAGTCAAATGTGGGTCAACCTAGTCAAAAATAGTTTAGATGCGCTAGAAGCCTGTGAAGAGCACCGAGCGCGCCAGTTAAGGATTGAGATCCACTATCAACCCACTGAAATTAAAGTATTAGTGATTGATAATGGTGAAGGATTGCAGCGCCAAGCCAGCGAGCTAATGGCCTCATTTGCCTCCACCAAGGATGCGGGACTCGGTTTAGGCTTAGCCATTTGTAAGGATGTTGTCAGCCGCCACCATGGCAGTATTGAGATTGAAAACTGCAAGCAATCGGTACATGCCCAATTACCCTGGCAGCAAGGCTGTGTGGTAACCGTGGTATTGCCTAAAGGATAGGCTTAGCCCAAATACGCCATGGCAGGATTTTCTGTTAATTTGGTCATCGTTTTGTGTTGTATAAGGCATAAACTGGCACAAAAGGATACGCCCACCAATGCTGCAAGAACATTTTAAGGGATAAAACAACAGCGCATTATGCGCTGTTGTTTTTATGGCGGAGTGATATTGGTACTTAACGCATGGCGAGCATGGCCCAAGTGCGGCGACCTTGCTCTAGAAGAATTCCGACAGCGAGGCCCGCTGCGGCGTTGACAGCCAAGCAAGTGACTGCGGTTGCGAGGATCACAAAGATACAGAAGGGCTTGCCATCGATAAGGCGCTTTGACCACGCCAGTTGTAAACCGCCTATGGACAGCAAACTGCCGAGAATTGCCACAGGGATAAGCCCGAGTAACCACGCAATTTGCCCATCCCAGAATAGGGCGATAACCACACAAGTACCGCCGAAGATTAATGGCGCGAGGTGAGTGCGTGCGCCAAAGTGGTATTGCACCGCAAGGCCTCCTGCACCATGGCACATGGCCGCCGCACCAAAAGGCGCGAGTAACAAATTGGCCAGCCCAGAGCTAATGGCCAAATTTTTGGGTGTGAGTTTGGCGGCATCTTCGGGGAATTTTTCCTGCGCCATGGCTGAAGTTGCAATGACCGCATTGGTTAAGGTGAGGGCGAGCTGTGGCAGTACCAGTAAAATCGCTGCTGAACTCCACTCGTTAAGGCTAGGCCAAGCTAAATGTAAGGATGTACTCAAAGCGGGAATGTTCAGGCTGGTGGCGATGTCGGTTTGACTATTGGCTTGCCATAACATGCCAGCAGCGATAACGAGTGGCATGGCAAGGTAGCGTAACGGTAAGAATTTACTCACAAATAGCAAGGCAAACGCGCCGAGTCCGAGCAGCCAAAAGTCGCTCATCATCTTAGTGCCCATCCACATCAACTGCAGACCAATAGCTAGTTGAATACCGACACTCACGGCTTGGGATAATTGTTTTGCAAGCCAAGTAATGGCGCCGCTAAAGGCCAAGATTAACAGTATGATACCCATCAGCATGGCACTGGCTTGGAGCATCCCTGGTGTTAAGCCTTGGGCGATTACGAGGGCGGCGATCACCTTCATGGGTTGGACGGGAATAGGGCGGCGATAAAATAAGGCGCTTAAGATTGCGAATAGGCCAAAGCCCAAAAATATCCCTTGGGGCGAAAATTGGTTTAGGGCGATTAAGCCCAAGACTAAGGGCAAAAAAGTGCCTAGGTCGGCGAAGGCGCCGCTGGTTTCACCGAGTAAACGGTTAAGCGGTTGAGTCGAATGCTGTGTTGGGTTTTTGCCCGCGGTCATAGAGGTTGCCACAATTGAACATTGCCTGTTTAGGCAAAATAAATGCCATAAAAATCAGTTAATTTGACTTATAAACAGAGCCAAACTCCTTTTCACACCTATAGATTGAGACAAACTGGGACAGTGTTATTTTTTAACTGCGGCGATTTGTCTTTGTTGGCAGGTATAGCACGATAAAAAAAGAGAGCTTAGCCAGCGGGTACTAAGCTCTCAAAGGTTTGCAGGGGAGCGATACTCGCTATGCCATTAGATTCGGTTAGGCGATAGCGAGTGAAACGGCTTATGGTTGTTTATGTTTAGGGCCTTGCTTGTTTTTCATTGGATCGCCTTGATAGCCCAAGGCTTGCCAATCGAGGCGAGTGCCTTTGTTGTGGCAGTCATTACAGTTAAGCGCTTGTTCCTTCGGTGACACCATGTGGTTGATACGCCACCACATTTCAGTGGCGGCAAAGCCATATTCACCACTGTATTTGATGCCTTTTTCAGTCATGGTTGGATTGGCTTCCATACCCAGTTTCGCCGCTAAATTCCAATCAAACTCGCTCCAATATCCGCCCTTGCCATAGGTTTTTGGGGTGATAAAAATATTGAGTTTCTTGTCGTAAATCTGCTTACCTGTATGCACCTTAAAGGGATAAATCTTGGCTTTAGCATCGTTAATATCGCCCATAGGGTAGGTCAGTTTAGTGACGGCAGTCGGGTCCATCTTGTCCCCCGCCATATAAGCGTTAGCCGTGCCGTTGTACCAAGCGTACTGGGGCTTGACCATTTTCTCCCACACAAAGTCACCCTTCTTCTTCTGATAGGTGTGTTTGCCATATTGATCAACGGTCTCAGGTTTATCATCACCCGCTGTTGACCAATCCCAGTGCATCTTGGTGGGCTCATTCTTCGCGAAGAAGGGAATATGGCAGGTTTGGCAGGCCACGGTTGCGGTATGGGTATTGAGCTTTTTGTTGCTGTGCGGCGCACTCTCGTGGCAGTTCTCACAACCTATATGGTCGATACCGCCTGGGGAGACCCCCATAGCATTACCCGAAATTTGATGTTTTTCAGTGGTATGACAGTTTTGGCATTGGAAGTTATTGCCATCGCTGTCCATGTGCACATCGGTGGCTTTATCGGGATAGGCCATGGAGGAGTCGAGATCCCCATGTTTGACCGCATCACCACCGCCACCATAGAAATGGCAGCTACCGCAGTTATCGCGCACGGGTTCACCCACGTTTTGGGCGATCTTCGCCAGATCGAGTTTCGCCATGGGTTCGCCTGCGCCGGCGGGGTCTTTCACATAGGTGCCTGTGGTGTCGTGGCAGACAAGGCAGTCCACTTTGGTTTTGTCTTTAAAATCAAAGTTACTGTCCTTCCAGCCATAACCTGCGTGGCAGCTAGTGCAGCGAGGTTCGTTGCTGGAAATCGACACACAGAAGTTATTAATACTGTTTTTCTTGCCGCGTAATACGGTTCTATCGGGTAGCTTTTGTTCTAACTCCCATGTCCAGTGGGAGGTTTTCATCATGTCTGTTGCTTGTTCTTCGTGGCAGGTTAAGCACTGAGTCGTCACCTCAGAACCTGTGGCGAAGGGGCCTTTGAGAACGTCTTTATGGGGATTGGCGGCCTGCGCTTGCAACGCCATACCCGCTAAGGCAATAACAATGAGTTTTTTCATTCTGTACTCCTGCCCTCGGCAATACCGAGGGCTGAATGGCATGTGATTAGAAGTTAATGGTCAGCGAGGCGTTCACATCGAAGGCTTTATCGACCACTGGCAGCATCGAGTAGGCTGAGCCCGCTAGCACCTCATCGATTTTTTGTGGTGCGCCCACAGGTGTGCCGCTACCTGTGTATTCGTAGTCGTAGTAGAGCCCTGCTAGCTTGATAAACATTTTCGGATTGATATCAAAGATGTAATAGGCTTCGCCGACATGGCCACGGGTGGCTAACTTGCTACCGATTGGGTCGTCTTGGGCTTGGGTGAAGGGCGTCCAATATTTAGAACCGTAGTTATATTCCAAGCCAAACTTGCCGTAGGGCGCGGGGATTTGGATACCCACATAGATGCCATAACCATCTTTGGTATCGGTATCGTCGCTGGTTTTCGGCACCATGATGATTTCGGTGCCAGTGCTGTTGAGTTCCGCTTCAAACACCGCATCGGATAACATGCCGCCGAACATACCCGCATTGCTATTTGGCTCGGCACGCGTCCAGCCTAGTGAGGCAAACCATTTGATATCGTTAGCTTCTTCCCGCGCAAAGCCAATGCCGCCGAGGTACATATCACCAATGACGCCGCTGGGTTGTACTCGGGTGACAAAGTTAAAGTTGTCGAACTTTTGCATATCTTGGTACATGGTGGGGGCAAAAATGCCTGCCAGTTGGGTCGGGAAGGCCATAGTGCCTTTAAAGCCGTCGTTGATGTCTTTGGCACCAAACAGGGTAAATTGCAGGAAGTTAGTGCCGTCGTTGATGGCATCGATATTAAAGCCGCCGAGGTGGGTATCTTTGGTGACGATATCGCCAAACATTTCGCCATTACCCCATTGGGATTCAAAGCCTTGGCCATAACAGAAGCGAACCACTTGTCCTTCAACCCCAGTGATTTCCCCTAGGTTGTAACCTAAGGTGGCGCCATCGAAGTTAAAGTTGACTAAATGGCCCGAAGGCGTGCCGCCACGCAGTTCGTTTTCACGGTAGTGGCTTGGTGGGCCATAGGTGGATGGACGGCGACCAATCGAGAGGTAAAACTCGGAGCCATTGATTTTTTTCCAGTCGAAATAGGCGCGCTCGACCCGCAGCCAGTCACCGCTGGTGTTGCCGCTGCTGGTGCCATCCATAGTGAATGAACGCCAGGAGTCGAACACTTGTACGCCGGTGGAGTCACCCCAGTTTTTATACATGCTCAGACGACCGGCAAAACTGACGTTATCCCATACCTTGGCCTTAAGATTTAACCGCAGGCGAGTGGTGTAAAAGATATAGTTATCAATATCTTGGATATGTTGCTGCGCGAGTACATAGGGCATCACGCCCTGTAACATGCCATTTTGAAAGGCGGCCGCAAGGTCTGGGTTGGCTTGCATCATCTGGTCGAGTGGCGAGTTAGGATCGTTTGGCATCCCAAAGGCGCCGGCCATGGCCTTGGCGCCAAAGTCATTAAAGTTAACCTTAATGGCGGGGTTCCAAACGACATCGCGGTAATGCAGTGAGTGAGCTTTGGTTCTAAAGTCGCCAGTGATTTCAAGGCGGTCTAATGAAGTGTGGCGTTCGGTTTTATCGACACGGCTATTGAGTTCATCGAGCTGTTCGGTGATATCGGCAAGCTGTTGCTTCAGCTCGGCCATTTTTTGGGTGTCGGCTGCCGTTTCGTTGGCGGCGGCAAAGGTTTGGCCTGACATAAACAGCGCATTCGCAACCAATATCGAAATGAGTGTAGGTGTACGCATAGGGTTTCTCCCTGAGTGTTCCGCTGGCACTGGATCAAGGCCCTGTGCCAAATTTACCCAACAGGAGGCCCTGAGGTGTGCTCCCCATTTTTCTCTTATTGGGCTTGGTTTTATTTCAATGGGTTAACTTACAGTTGCAGGCCTGCGGTTATCCCTTTGATTTAGGCTCGGCAGCAATTAACCGCAGGTTTGCGGTTGCTCCGAGTCGGCGGCATGGTCATACAGAAATTGCTGTATATCTTTGAGATCTTGCTCGGTGAGGCCATTGAATACCTCAGGCTTGAGTTTGTGTTTATCTTTGTCGAAGAATCGGTCCCATTGGCTCATGGTTTTGCTCATTGGGGTTAGCTCGCCACCTTCACCACCTTGGCTATGGCAGGCTTTACATTCTTTTTTATAGAGGTGCTTTCCTTTTTTAGGATTACCCCCTTCGGCGGCATAGGCTTGAAGGCCTAAGCTACTAATTAGCGCGACGGCGATTGCGATCTTAGTTGAAGTTTTCATCATCTCATCCTTTCTTAATTGTCATTCACATGACTTTGTTGGTGGAATGTGGCTATTGCTTCCACCTTGTGAATAAATTTATCAAAGCTGATGGGATGTTTATTTGAGGTGTATCACTTCCATTAAAAAAATCTAATTGATAAAAATTTCATTGATAAAAATCTAATTGACTGGCGATGGATTGAATTGGGTGGGAATTTACATTTTCAAAAACAACGATTTGTTTTTATTGCTAAATTAGCTTGTTGTATCGCAGCTAGGGATTTTGGTTGGAGAGGACGAAAAAATGATAGTGATCGAGTTAACACTTTGTAAAATTTACGATCTCTAAAGTAGTCAGTCGGAATGATTTTGCTCCATTTTCGCTGTGTGAGGGCGGGGGTTGCTAGGCGTTGATAAGGGCGGCTGATTTCTAATTTTTTTAACACAGCGGCTACGCTAATAATAACTCGCAGTGCTTTATTCACTTTCGCAGCTAAGTAGCGCCAATGTTGGCAACATTGCTGCGGCATTTGACCCAAGCCAAGGCTTAAGCCGTAGTTTTTAATTGCAGGGTTTGGCTAAGCGGCCAAACCCTAGCATTCAGCAGTTTATCCTTATTCGTTGCTCTGTAAGTAAGGTGCTAGCTGGGTTTCAATCCTGTCGATTTCATCTTGGGCATACAACAACTCGGACTCCGTTAAGCGCGGCAGGACTTGTTGTTGATACAAGAGTTGATCGCTATTCATCCCGTATTGACCAAAGTTGCGCAGTAATATGCTCGACCAAATATATGTCTGAACCGGTTTATCAATCGACTCATGGCGGTAGATGTCAACGAGGGCTTGCATGCCATCTTGACTGCCCAAATCGGCGGCTTTGCGGTACCAAGTCTCTGCGGTTTGCAGCGCTTCGCGGCTCGGATGCTCACCCTTGCGGTAGATTTCTGCTTGGTTAAGGTAGTAATAAGTTTGCTGTTCATCGGGGATAGGATGTTGATGCAGAAAGTTATTACACTGGTTCTGGGCTTCGCGGATCTCTAAGGTGCCCAAGCGCTTACTGAGCTTCTCAAATGCGTCTTGATAGTCACTGTTATGGCTCATGGCCGCCAGTTGGTAATACATTAAGGCTTTAATCGGTTGGCGCGAGACGCCTAAGCCTTCCTCGTAGATTTTACCTAGACCGAATAGGGCTTCTTCTTGCCACTGGGATGCCAGAGTCTCGAATTCTGTTCTTGCCTGCTGGTAGTCATTATCCGTTTGTGGGTCGAGTAGCTTAAGCTGTGCCAGCGCTAATTTGGCAAAGACATTGTCAGTGGCGCAGGATTTTTCTAACCAGTGGCGGGCTTTGCCGTAGTCGACGGCAAAATCTTCACCATAGAGGAAACGTTTGCCTAGGTAATACTGGCGATAATCATTTTCTGCGGCATATTCGCTGAGTAGGGCTTCGGCACGGACGAGATCCTTAGGGCCACCTTGGCCTGCGGCCAGCATATGGCCTAAGTTATCTTTTGCGAGTTCATCACCGGCGGCGACGGCTTTCTCAAAGTATTCCCGCGCTTTGCTATAGTCTGGCGTGACACGTTCATCGTGCCAATACAGCGTACCTAAGTGGTAATAGGCATCTTGGTTTCCTTGGGCGGCTGCCTTTTCGAACCAGTAAATGGCTTGGCTTGCATCGGGATCGAGAAAGGGTTGTCTGAGATACAAATAGGCGAGCTCATATTGAAACTCGACTTGCCCCGCTTCAGCACTGGCTTTGAGTTGTTTGACCTGTTCGTGCAATTGCTCGGGTGTTTGCGCCTCAGAGGCGACCAAGCTCGGCAGGGTGATCATGGGTAAAAATTGCGGATCGATCTCGGCGGCTTTTCGATACCAATATTCAGATGCCTTGGGATCGGCGGGGACTTGCTGGAATCGACCCGAATACAACTCGGCCATAGCAATGGCGGCCACGGCAAAGCCTTTATCAACGGCCTGCTGAATATAGTCTAGGCCTGAGTTGACTTCGCCCTGATTGATTAATGTGAGTCCGTGATTGAGTAGCGCCGAGGGTTCACCTGCGGCAAGCGCTTCGGCTTGTATTTTCTTTTTTTGGTATTTGGCAAAAAAAATAAACAGAACGACAAAGGCTATAATGATAAGTATCAACGACATAGTATTCCATCACTATCGATATTTGGGCTGCACAGTAAACGCGTATCCCGCAAAAAATGCAAGTTAACTGTGCCAGATGAGGCGAATGTTTGAAGTCATTCGCCTCGATGGAGGTGCTTACTTTTCTTGCAAATGAATTTCTCGCACTGGGCAAGCCATTTCGATACCAGACTGTTTGAGGGCGTTATAAATGGCCATATTTATCTTGTATTTATGCTGAAAGTAACTTTGTGTCGGTACCCAGTAACGTACACCAATCTCGATGCCGATGGCATTAAAACCATTGATACCAATATTTGGCGTAGTGTCCTGACTGACATTAGGGTTTTGGCTCAGCAGCTCAGTAATTAGGCTTACCGCCGCCTCAGGGTCGTTGTTATAACTCAGGTTAAATTGAGTTTCGACCAGCTTATTACTGAAGGAGTTATGTAAGATCTCACCAACGATGTGCTTGTTGGGAATGCTAATTTGCTCGCCTTCCTCATTGGTTAAAATCGTCATCCCCAAATTAATCCGCGTGACGACACCGCTTTCTCCTTTGATTTCGATGGTATTTCCGACCACAAAAGGACGAGTCACAATAATGGTGACTCCAGCGGCATAGTTCGACAGCATGCCCTGTAGGGCTAAACCCGCGCCGAGGGAGGCGGCACCAATCGCTGCCACCATGGGCGTGACGCTAATGCCTATCTTGCCTAGGGCAATAATACCCACCATGACAATGATCAGGATACGGATCAGATTGCTGACAAAGTTACTCAGGGTGATGTCGATGTGATGCTTTTCGCACTGCTTGGCGACTAAGCGCGAGACTTTGCTGGCGACCCACAGACCCAATAAAAAGACCAGCGCTGCACCGATTAATTGGAAACTATAATTGACTAAAAACTCGGTGATCAGCTGGTAAACGCCTTGGAGTTGCTGCAATTCCTGATCGAGTCCAGGTGTTATCATAATGATATCCTTACAATAAATTTAACCGCCCTAGTATAACGTACAATTGCTTTGAAAGGCGTATTCGCCATGCATTGTGAAGCGTATCATGTAATGGCTCGGATTAAATGAGCCGGTTGTGAGACTCGGGTATGCTATTGCCCGTATCAAAAATGGAGTTAAGTGTTTATGAGAAAGCTGTTGTTGTGCCTGTCCTTCCTTTTCACTCCCATGATGGCCTTGGCGGCGAGTTATGTTGCCGGGGATGCGATCAATCCTATTTCATTGCAGGATCAAAATGAGCAAGCGGTCAGTGTGACTGACGAAACCAAAGTCGTGCTCTTTAGCCGTAGTATGAAAGGCGGCGATATTATTAAAGAAACGCTTACACCACTGGTGGGAGATAAGTTTCCACCGCATTTAGTCTATGTGGCGGATATCAGTGGCATGCCATCGTTGATCGCCAAATTTGTCGCCGTGCCGCAAATGCAGGAGTTGCCCTTTGCCATTGGTTTAGACAGGGAAGGCGAGATCAGCCGCCTGTTACCCGATACTAAAGATATGGCGACGATGATTTTACTGGACCACCGCAATATTCAGGACATCGCCTACTTCGATTCGAGTGAAGCCTTAAGCCAAGCCTTAGCGAAACTAAACGAGTCGCAATAGTCTGTTTTGAAGCCAATGTTGAGGGGGGCTATGTTGAAGGGCTCACCCCTCAACACATTTTATCTCGTTTTAGAGTGGTGATTTTGGGCTCGTGCGGATTGAGCTTGAATCGCTATACGGTCGACGAGTGTTACTCAGTATTTTTCCTCAGATCATCCTCAGTTGCATAAGCTTGAGTTGCCGTCGTAAAAAATTCATTTTTCCTACCTCAAAAACGTCAATATTCTCTGTTGTGCTCTTGTGCATAATTATCTGTTTTGATGGCAGTTTTTTTAGGTTTGCCACCGCTTAAAATTTCACGGAATAAAAAGTTAGTTATTAGGCATAAAAATTCGTTGCGTTAAGTAAAAAAATAGCGTTTACTGCGCACGTTTTTAAGACAGACAACGAATCTTTTACCATTTGACCCAAAGGAGACTCTGGCCCAATGAGCCAATTTCAATCTATTGATGTTGCTGACTATTATGATGCTGAAACCTTCAAACGTATTGAAGAGTTTGCCAAAGATAAAGCGACCCCGTTCGTGGTGATTGATACCAGTATCATTGCGAAACAATACGATGACATGGTTAATAGTTTTCCTTATGCCGATGTTTATTATGCAGTTAAGGCAAACCCTGCGGCTGAGATCCTGACGTTACTGAAAAACAAAGGGTCAAACTTCGATATTGCGTCGATTTATGAATTAGATATGGTCACTAACGTGGGCGTAACGCCTGACCGTGTGAGCTATGGCAATACCATCAAAAAGCGTCAAGATGTGCGTGCGTTTTATGAGCGTGGAGTGCGTATGTATGCATCGGATTCTGAGGCCGACTTACGTATGATCGCCGAAGAAGCGCCAGGTTCACGCATCTATGTGCGCATCCTGACCGAAGGCACAGACACCGCCGATTGGCCACTGTCTCGTAAGTTTGGTTGCCAAAATGAGATGGCTTATGAGCTGTTAGTTCTGGCGAAGGAATTAGGCTTAGAGCCCTTTGGTATTTCATTCCACGTGGGGTCACAGCAACGTGATATAGGTGCTTGGGATTCGGCGATTGGTAAAGTGAAGAGCATCTTCGATCGTCTGCGTGATGAGCACAATATCGTTCTGAAGATGATCAACATGGGTGGTGGCTTCCCAGCTAACTATATCGACAAAACCAACCAACTCGGTGTGTATGCTGAGCAAATCACCCACTTCCTGAAGGAAGATTTTGGTGATGATTTGCCACAGATCATTCTGGAGCCAGGTCGCTCGCTGATCTCTAACGCTGGGGTATTGGTGTCTGAGGTGGTGCTGATCAGTAAGAAATCCTACACCGCATTAGAGCGTTGGGTATTTACCGATGTGGGTAAGTTCTCTGGTTTAATCGAAACCATGGATGAGGCGATTAAATTCCCAATCTTCACCCACAAACAAGGTGAGTTGGACAAATGTGTTATCGCCGGCCCGACCTGCGATAGCGCCGACATCATGTACGAACACTACAGCTATGGTCTGCCGAATGACCTAGCAATTGGAGACCGTATGTACTGGTTAACCGCTGGTGCTTACACCACGACTTATTCCGCGGTGTGCTTTAACGGTTTCCCACCTCTGAAGGATTACTACCTGTAATCTTAGCCGCAAGGCAACAAAAAGGGCGCTTAGGCGCCCTTCGTTTTTGGCGTCACCACTTAATTGTGGGATTTGAGAATTTGATAGATCTCTTCTTTTAAATGCAGTTTTTTGCTTTTGAGTTCTTTCACTGTGGGATTGAAATCACTGCCAACGCGTTTTTCCAGTTGCTTGATTTCTTCATCTAATTGATTGTGCTCGTTGAATTTACGTTGGAAATGAGCATCTTGAGTCTTTAAGGTGGTAATGAGATCTCGATATTCTGGAAACATTGGCGTTCTCCTTGTCGTCTTTTATCGTGCTTTGGTCTCGTCTTAACCCTAACCCTAGCCACGATGATGAAACGTGATATAGATCAATATTTGTCCTCCTACAGATTAATACTAAAGGGTGATTTCAGCAAACTAGCTATAAATCAACAACCTATATCTTTTATATTGCCCAGTGTGGCGAGCGAGTCAGTTCTGGCTCACACTTAATTCCACCTGATTGACGAGTGCCCACAGAAACATCACAGATTTGCTATCTTTGTGATCAAGCTGTAATAGATTTGGTAATTACATTACGAATGAACAATTCTTCTTGCCGATAATTCTGTGATCAAGTTAACCTTCACCGCTTCGATACTAGGTTAAAGTCGATTCAATAAGAATTTTATTATCAAAAATGAAAGGGGTTTTCACGATGGCTGATGTATTTCACTTAGGTTTGACCAAAGCGATGCTCGATGGTGCCACTTTGGCGATTGTGCCCGGCGATCCAGAGCGTGTAAAACGTATTGCCGAGTTAATGGATAATGCCACATTCCTTGCAAGCCACCGCGAGTACACCAGCTACTTAGCGTACGCTGACGGTAAGCCAGTGGTGATTTGTTCTACCGGTATCGGTGGTCCATCAACGTCGATTGCAGTTGAAGAGTTAGCGCAATTAGGCGTGAATACCTTCCTGCGTGTTGGTACCACAGGTGCGATTCAACCCCATGTAAATGTGGGTGATGTGATTGTGACTCAAGCGTCAGTGCGTTTAGATGGCGCGAGCTTACACTTTGCACCTATGGAGTTCCCAGCGGTTGCTAACTTCGAATGTACCACCGCTATGGTTGCTGCGTGCCGTGATGCGGGCGTAGAGCCTCATATCGGCGTTACCGCATCTTCTGATACCTTCTACCCAGGCCAAGAGCGCTATGACACTGTGACTGGCCGTGTGACCCGTCGTTTCGCTGGCTCAATGAAAGAGTGGCAGGATATGGGCGTGCTGAACTATGAAATGGAATCAGCGACCCTATTCACTATGTGTGCGACTCAAGGTTGGCGTGCGGCGTGTGTGGCTGGCGTTATCGTAAACCGCACTCAACAGGAAATTCCGAACGAAGCGACAATGAAGCAAACTGAAGTCAGTGCTGTTTCTATCGTCGTAGCTGCCGCTAAGAAGCTACTGGCTTAATTCGCCGACACGCTCCCCTGCAAAGCGAGTGTTGCTTGCGTAATAATAAAAAAGGTGCCCTAGGCACCTTTTTTATTCGCTGTATCCGCTAAGGCGGCTGTATCACTTAGATTAGAAGTGGTACTGAGCAATGACAGAATAAGTGTCTTGGTCGACACCCTTCACGCCGTATTTGTTGGTCCACAGATCGTACTCGATACCCACAAGCAGTTTATTTGCCTTGTGGTCACCAAATAGGCTCTTACCTAAATCGTATTTTAGCTGAGGGTTGAAGTGGAAGTTTTCTTCGTAGCCACTGTTATCCGTTGCAAATACCCAATCGATAAAGCCATCGAGCACGATATTGGCCGAACCTACTGGGATATCGATTCTGAAGACTGGGGTGAACTGCCAGCCATCACTGATATTGCCTGAGCTCATCGCATCGCGACGATAAGTGTTGAAGTTAAGGTAGGTAAAGTAAGGTACGGCAACATCGACCCCTAAGCCATAGAGCAAGCTATGCACAGGGCCTTCACCTTCTTCGTAGGTGAGGGCTAATGAAAGATCGGTAATAGGGCCGAACGCAATTTTTTCGCCGAGGATTTTGCTCGCGCTAAAGCGAGGTGAAATCTCTCCGTAGGTGGTGCTATCCATGCCCGTGTGGTCGCCTTTGAAGTAGATAAAATCTTGGAAGGCAAACCAATCACCGTATTTCCATGCACCAGCGGTTTCGAGTGTGACTGTCGCTTGCTTGTCCGAAGGAGCCAAGTCGTAGTCTTCGCCATAAAGGGCGGTTGCACTGAAATCCCACCACTGTACTAAGTCACCAGCAAATGCTTGAGGTGAAAGCATTAATGCTAGACATAGGCATGTCTTTTTCATTGTTATTTCCTGTTGTAGGGGTAGACGCTAAATAAAGTTGTACTCAGTTCCTGCTCCGAGGGCAGAACCTACAAACGGCTAGGGTGGTGCGGCTTGTATGGGACTGGCTGAGGGCAAGGTAAAAAGTGCGGGCAATATATGCAAAAATTTACAATTATTCAAAGTTTTTTATCGAATGTTGTTGTGAAAATCACATAATCAAATTGTGGGTTTTAAGATGTTTAATTTATTGATTTTTAGCGGTTATTTTATTTTAAGATACATTTTTGATGATATTGTGAGCTAACTTTTTGAATTGATTGTGCTTAATTTTAGAACAACTCGGGTCGATATTTTGCCGCGAGTCAATTCATCCCCTCATTTTCCCAAGTTAATTGTCTTGCCGTGCTTTTTAAATCGGCGTATAAATTTGTGACATATTATGTCGCATATCTGTCACTCTGCTGCTATAGTGCTGCACAGGATGCTCTCATTTCAGGGGGGAATATGGAGTTTTCGAATCTGATTTTAGTTTGGTCTATTATCGGGATTATCTTGATGTTAGCCGAGCTGGTGATACCTGGAGGTATTGTCGTGCTACTCGGCGCAGCCTGCTTAGTGGTGGCTGGCGCCTTATGGATTGGCCTGGTGGAAGGTGTGGTTCAAAGCCTGACACTGTGGTTTATTTCCGCCATCGTCTTATTACTCGCCTTTCGGCAAGTCACTCAAAAATTGGTTGGTGGAGATTCCCATGTGGATAACACCGATGAAGAACTTGATATCTACAATCAAATCGCCCGTGTTAAACAAACCATAGGTCCAGGACAAACGACAGGAAGAGTCGAGTTCCAAGGGAGCGAATGGCCCGCATTGGGGGATGGTAGTATCATTGCTGCGGGCACTGAGGTCAGGATTATCTGCCGTGAAAACATTGCCCTAGTGGTTGAGCCTGTTGATCAGGCAACGTCTCAAAACTAAAGGATGAGTCTATGTTTGTGTTTACCTTAGTCATTTTATTTGTCTTGTTTATTCTCTATAAGCTGATGCTGATAGTGCCAATGCGTGAGGTGCATGTCATTGAGCGTTTGGGAAAATTCCGTACTGTGTTACAACCGGGATTCCACTTCCTAATCCCTTTCTTCGATCGCGTCGCATATAAACACGATACCCGTGAGCAAGTGCTCGACGTGCCGCCACAAAGCTGTATCTCAAAGGATAACACCCAGCTTGAAGTGGATGGCTTAGTGTATCTCAAGGTTATGGACGGCAAGTTAGCGAGCTACGGTATTGAGAACTATCGTAAAGCTGCCGTGAATCTGGCGCAGACTACTATGCGTTCTGAAATCGGTAAGCTCACCCTCAGTGAGACCTTTTCCGAGCGTGATCGCTTAAACGAATCCATAGTGCGCGAGATTGATAAGGCGTCTGAGCCTTGGGGGATCAAAGTGTTGCGTTATGAGATCCGCAATATCACACCATCGCGTCATGTGATCCATACCCTTGAAAAACAAATGGAAGCCGAGCGTCGTAAGCGCGCCGAAATCACCTTGGCCAATGCCGAAAAGGCCGCGATGATCAATATGTCAGAGGGTGAACGCCAAGAGGCGATTAACATTTCGGAAGGCCAAAAACAGAAGCGTATCAACGAAGCTAAAGGTACGGGACAAGAGATTGCCATTATCGCTAAGGCAAAGTCAGAAGGCATGGCGATGATTTCCCAAGCTTTAGCGGTCAATGGCGGTAACGATGCGATGAATATGTTGTTAAAAGAGCAGTTTATTGCTCAGGTCGGTAAAATCCTCAACGATGCGCAAGTGTCGGTTGTCCCTGCGGAAATGGCAAAACTCGAAGGTTTCTTCGAAGGAATGGAACAAGTCACCCAAACCGTGGGTGGCCATAATGCAACTAGCAAAGGAGCACGCTAATGCAAATCCCATTGAATACTGATGTCGCGGTAATGGTCATTTGGGGACTGATTTTCGCCATATTTGTGATTAAGCTGTTCCAATCCATCCGCTTAGTTCCGACTAAATCAGCTTATATTGTTGAGCGTTTAGGTAAGTACCACTCGACTCTAGATGCGGGTTTCCACACCTTAATTCCTTTTGTCGATAAAGTGGCTTATATCCATGACTTAAAAGAGGAAACTATCGACGTACCACCACAGGAGTGCTTCTCCAGTGACGAAGTAAATGTGGAAGTTGATGGGGTGATTTATATCTCTGTTATCGACCCTGTGAAGGCTAGCTATGGCATCACAGACTATCGCTATGCAGCAATTCAACTGGCGCAGACCACCACGCGCTCAGTGATCGGCACCTTAGATCTCGATCGCACCTTCGAAGAGAGGGATGTGATTTCCGCTAAGGTAGTGGAAGTGCTCGACCAAGCGGGTGCCATGTGGGGTATTCGCGTGCACCGCTATGAGATTAAGAACATCACGCCACCAGAGACAGTGAAAAACGCCATGGAAATGCAAGTGAATGCCGAGCGTGAGCGTCGTGCATTACTGGCAAAGAGTGAGGGTGATAAGCAGAGTAAGATCAATCGCTCCGAAGGTATTAAAGCGGAAACCGTAAACCGCTCTGAAGGTGAAATGCAGCGCCGTATCAACGAGGCCGAAGGTAAAGCGGAGGAGATTTTAACCCTGTCGCGAGCCACTGCTGAATCGATTGAACGTTTAGCGACTGTGATTGCCGCGCCCGGCGGCCATAACGCACTGCGTATGCAACTCGGTGAGCAGTACTTCAAGCAGCTTGATGGGTTAAGCCAAAAGTCTAGCCGTATTGTGTTGCCCGGTAATATGGTCGATTTCGATTACTGGATGAATAGCATAGGCTTAAAAGAGAAAGCTTAAGACACTAAACCATGCAGTTGCTTAAATATTCATAAGCTTAAGCACCAATAAACCTAAGGCCAAATAGTGATATTTGGCCTTATTTTTTGCGGTTTTGCATAGGAGTGACAAGGATGATTGGTTGAAAATGTTTCGGACGAATGCATCTAATTGACGCGGTACAGGGGGAATTCAATGAAGCCATCCGTTGGCGTTACATTGTATTAAGATTAAGCGCGTTAATAGGCCAAACGTTCAGAGATTTCAGAGTGGGAATGGGTTTCGATAAGCCGCGCGATAGTGTCTTGTTCAAGTACTGCTAAGGCGGAAATTTCGTTGTAAATCTTATCCTGCACATCTAAAGGCATGTGAACATGCTCCATAAACATCCGGATACTTAAGGCGTCACCACTTTTGAACAGTTGGCTAAATTCAGAGGCTTCGATCTCGATTAATGCATTCATAATACTTCACCCTGAGGTTGGTTTTTGGAGAGTAGACAACAGGTTTTGCTGTTTATTAAGAGATACGCCTAAGTTTGATCTAGGTCAATTAAACGCCATATTAATCTTTCTTAATAAACAAATTTACTGTGTAAAAATAGGTGGTTATAAATTCCATAAAATGAAGTTGTGACTTATACCAATCACATTAAATATCTAATCAGTTCAGAGCCTCACAGGCATCTCAATCCAAGGCGCATTGACGCAGAAATGGTTATTCCCTTTTAAGTCAATGTAACACGGGAGTGAGATGCCTGTGAGGCTCCCGAAGGGCGGGGTTGAACGTGCTTTATACTGCGTTTAAGGCTTTCGACAGAGCACCACTATGCCTTCAAGCCTTCGCCTTGTCTAAAGCCCGTTTAACTCCCGCTGAATGAACAGATATTTAATACGATTGGTATTAGCTCAATGTTTAAAACGAGGTGAAAGAGGGTGGTTGGGAGCGGACTTCAGTTGGCAAGAAGATAAAAAAATCGCGGCGCGTAATGGCTCACGCGCCGCGATTCAGAGACTCATTTTCCGAGTAGGATTACTTAGGAATGGCTAAGAGTTGGCAGCCATTGATCCCTGCATTTTGCAAGGTGTGACGCTTACGCTCGGCATCACGTTTGCGCTCATAAGGCCCGAGGATGACTTTGTACCAAGTGCCTGAGGTGCCCTCAATTTGTCTGACCTGCGCTTCTAATCCTTGGAATGCAATCACGGCCTTCATCTGGTTCGCCTGCGACTCCTGACGGAATGAGGCGCACTGCAATTGATATTGCTGTGGAGCACGCGTTGCCACGACATCAGGAATATCCACTTCGACGTGTTTATTCTCAAGCTCGTCCAGATAGGTCCATTCTTCCTTGGGTTTAGGCGGCAAGGCATTCGGATCTTTCTTCGGCACTTCAACTTCAACTACCGGCTGTTCCTCTACCGGAGCGGCGACGGCGACTTCTTGGCGCTCAACCTCTTTCACCTTTGGCGTTAGCGTTGCAGCGGGTTCTCTTGCCTTCACTTCTTTTTCTGTTTTGACTTCAACAGGCGCTTCCTGCTTAGCTGTGTCTTTAATGCTCCACAGAAAATACCCAAAACTGCCTACTGCTACAAAGGCAAACAGGATCAGAGGAATTGGAAGTTTACGGCGAGGAGGGGCCTTTTTAGCCGCAGGCCTTGCGCGTGTCGCGCGGATCGGGCGCGGTTTTGCGCCCGATTGCGGTCTTCTGTTGGCATAGTCACGATTGCTCATGGCTTACATCCGTTCTAGGGTTTCGATACCTAGTAGATTTAGGCCTTTTTGCAGAGTGCTCGCCGTCAGTTGTGACAGCAGTAAACGACTGTTTTTTTGCTCGTCGTTATCGGCTGCAAGCACTGGGCAGGCCTCATAGAAACTAGAGAAAGCCCCTGCTAATTCATAGAGGTAACCGCAGAGCACATGTGGTTGGCCTTTGTCGATAACACGGCTTAGGATTTCACCAAACTGCGCCAGTTTGTTGCCTAGATCTTTCTCTTTTTCGTGGTCGAGTACGATTTTGGCTTGGCTTAAGTCAACACCGGTTGCACGCTTGAAAATGCCAGCGACACGGGTGTAAGCGTATAACAGGTAAGGCGCGGTATTGCCTTCAAAGCTCAGCATTTGCTCGAAGCTGAAGATGTAATCGCTGGTACGGTTTTTCGATAGATCAGCATATTTCACCGCGCTGATCCCAACTACGCGGGCAATCTCTGCAAGTGTCGCTTCATCCATATCTGGATTCTTACTGCGAACTAATTCCAGCGCGCGGCTGTTGGCTTCGTCGAGCAGATCAACTAATTTCACCACGCCACCAGTACGGGTCTTGAACGGACGGCCATCTTCGCCATTCATAGTACCAAAGCCTAAGTGCTCGAGTGACATATCCTCGCGGACAAACTTGGCCAGTTTGGCAAGGCTAAACACTTGCTGGAAGTGAAGTGCTTGGCGTAAATCAACAAAGTACAGCACGCGGTCGGCTTTGAGTACACTTGAGCGGTAACGCATCGCGGCTAAGTCGGTTGTGGCGTACAGGTAACCACCATCGGCTTTTTGAATGATAACTGGCAGTGGTTCGCCTTCTTTTGTGCGGAAGGCCTCTTGGAAGACCACTTTGGCGCCGTTACTTTCAGTCAATAAACCTTGGGCATCTAAATCTTTAACAACTTGCTCTAAATCGGCGTTGTAGGCGCTTTCACCGTGCACGTCGGCGCGGGTTAAACTCACCCCTAAACGCTCGTATACTTCGTGGCAGTGGCTTAGCGAAATATCGTTAAATTCGCGCCACAGTTTGTTGCAGTACTCATCACCGGATTGCAGTGCAACCACGAGCTGACGGGCGCGGGTCGCGAACTCAGCCGATTCGTCGAAACGCAGTTTGGCGGCGCGGTAGAAGGTTTCGAGATCCGATAACTCTAATTGGGCTTGTTCGCCATTGGCCGCACGTAATTCTTCCATGTAAGCCAGCAACATACCAAATTGGGTGCCCCAGTCGCCCACGTGGTTTTGACGGATCACTTTGTGGCCTAAAAACTCGAGGGTGCGCACCACGCTATCGCCGATGATGGTTGAACGCAGGTGACCTACGTGCATCTCTTTGGCGAGGTTGGGTGATGAATAATCCACAACGATAGTTTGTGGTGCGGGTAATTTGATCCCTAAATGCGCATCGCCAATCGCGGCTTGTAATTGGTTAGCCAGTGCGCTGTCATCGATGAAGAAGTTGATAAAACCAGGACCTGCGATTTCAACTTTTGCCACATAGGCGGAGGGGGGAAGGTTGTCGATGATCAGCTGTGCTAATTCACGCGGATTTTTACCCGTTGCCTTGGTTAGCATCATGGCTACGTTGGTTGCCAAGTCGCCATGGCTCTTATCCTTGGTTCGATCTACTTGAATTCGGGCCTCAAAATCCGCAGGTAAAATACCTTGTTGTTTAAAGGATTCGATAGTTTGTTCAAGTAATGATTGGATATGTGATTTCATGGGTTAATTAGCTACTAACTTTAAGAGTGAATACAGGGAATAACCGCGTATTTTAGCCGTTTGTGGTGACTAATTGCTATCTTCCCGATGATTTTTTATCAAATTATTGAATCACAACAGATCCTGCGGATCCCTATCTAGGCTCCAGCGGCAGCGTTTGGCTTCTGGCAGTTGTTCCACAAGCGGATAAATACGCTCAAACTCCTGCTGTAATCTATGTCTGTGTTTGGCTTGAAACATCAACTGGCGGCGGTACTTACCGGCCTTTCGATCGAGTGGTGCGGGCATTGGGCCGATAATCTCAAACTCTTTATCTTGGGGCAGCAAGGATGCAAACGCATTAAGAAAATTGTCAGCATCTAAGGCAGAATGGGCCTCGGCGCGCACCAGTACCATATGCCAAGCGGGTGGCAAGAGCGCCATTTGCCGTTCTTTTAATTGGCTGCGAGCAAACTCACCATAACCGCGGTGGAGTAAATCCCTAAGGATCGGGTTATCACTCTGGTGAGTTTGCAGAAGCACTGTACCGGGTTTATTAGCCCGCCCAGCGCGGCCCGCCACTTGGGTATAGAGTTGGCCGAAGCGCTCTGGCGCCCTAAAGTCGGCGCTAAATAGCGCACCATCGACATCGAGTAAGCCCACTAAGGTGACATCAGGGAAATGGTGCCCTTTGGCCAGCATTTGGGTGCCGACGAGGATCTTATACTCGCCCTTATGAATCGCACTTAAATGGTTTTCTAGCGAACCTTTAAGGCGAGTGGTATCGCGATCGATACGCACCACGGGATATTTTGGAAACTCCAATTGCAGTGCTTCGGCGAGCTGCTCGGTGCCGATACCTTGGCCCATCAACATGGTACTGCCACAATTGTGACATTGCCTTGGGATGGCATATTGATTACCACAGTGGTGGCAGCGAATTTCCCCAAGGGATTGATGCACGGTAAAAAACGCATCGCAGCGGTCGCATTCGTGTAAGTGGCCACATTCATGGCAGAGCAGTGCTGGTGCAAACCCGCGGCGGTTTAAAAATAGTAATACCTGATTGCCGGCCTCTAAATGGCTGCGGATCTCGTTGATCAGTGGCGCCGACATGCCCGCCTTGAGGGGCAGGTTTTTAATATCGATAATCCCTTGGCGTACTTTTTTAGCATTACCAGCCCGCTCACCGAGTTGCAGATGATGATAACGACCACTGAGCGCATTTTGCAGGCTTTCTAAGGAAGGCGTTGCTGACCCTAAAATCACTGGGATTGATTCTAAATGCCCGCGCATTACCGCTAAGTCGCGGGCATGATAACCAACGCCTTCTTGCTGTTTAAAGCTGCTGTCGTGTTCTTCGTCGAGGATGATTACACCGGGAAATGCCATCGGCGTAAACAATGCGGAGCGAGTACCAATGATGATGGCCGCTTGGCCACAGCGAGCTTGTCGCCAGGCTTCGAGGCGCTGATTGTCGGTTAAACCTGAGTGCAGCACGGCAACATTCACCTTAAATCGGCGTTTAAAGCGATTGATGGTTTGCGGTGTTAAGCCAATCTCAGGTACCAGGATCAGCGCTTGCTTACCCTGCTTAAGGATATGTTCGAGTACGGCTAAATAGACTTCTGTTTTACCCGAACCGGTAATGCCCTCGAGCAGGGTACAGTGATATCCTTGTTGCTGCGTTAATACCGTTACGGCAATAGCTTGTTCTTTATTTAGCCTGTGGGGTGTTTCATCGAGTTCGAGTTGGCTGCGCCAATCGAGATTGAGCTCGGCGAGTTTCTCATGTCTGGCAATCCAGCCCTTATCCTCTAAGGTTTTGAGCGCAGCTTTATTCAGTTCTAAACTGATGACGTCTTCCTGCGTCAGGCTGGTTTGCTGTAAGCGTTCGAGTAAGCGTTTTTGCGCCGGGGCGCGTTTTAATGTCTCAGGCGCAATATTGCTGCCCAGCTCTGTGATTTGCCAGTACTGAATTTTTTGCGGCGCGGCATCAAGCCCTTTACGCAGCGCCACGGGGAGCGCCTGTGTCAGCATTTGCCCTTGGCTGCAAAAGTAATATCTTGCTGCCCAGAGGGTTAATTTATAAAGCGATTCTGGCAATAAGGGCGCGTCATCAATAAACTCTATGACAGATTTGAGTTGCGCAGGGGCTAGTTCACAACTGTCGGTAATCGCGGTAACGAGACCAATAAGTTGTTGGCGTCCAAAGGGGACTTTGACCCGAACGCCAATTTGTGGCTTGGCTTGGGGGCTATCATCGCTTTGCTCGTTTGTCTTTACGCGATAAGTAAAGTTTTGCCGCATAGGCACAGGTAACGCAACTTCAACAAACAGTGACATATGCTGGGCGAGTCTAAAAGGGAAATGAGGTTTAGTGTACTCAGCGCGGCTAGCAAGGGCTAGTCCTAATGACAGTTTATCCAAGGATAGTTGAGAGTAAGTAAATGACTAAAATAGCGAAATCATTAGGACTCTTTGCCTTAGTATGCAGTGCTGCTGTGCAGGCACAGGTTTCCCATGTCAGCATCAACAATCGGATGTTTGAATTGGGCGCCTATCCCAAAATGCGCGTGAATGTGATCAGTGATAATCAGGATATGACGCGGCTTGAGTTTGTGTTGCATCAGTCCAGCGGTGAAGAAAAGCTGATGGCTGAGCAGCTTAATCGTTTTTTGATATTGCTGACGGGAGTTGAGGATGTCACTGATCCTAAGGCACGCTTGTTAGTTCGTGAATATCGAGTCGATCGCTGGTATGAAGTGAAAAATCTGCCGCTGTTTGATAATACTTCCTCTGCGACGTCTTCAGTATCGCAAGCAAAAACCGCGGTTGTTAAATCAAGCAAAGCAGCCAAAGCCGAAACTAGTCAGTTGGCGGCAAGCTCTGCTAAAAGTGACAAAACCACAGTTAAATCAACTAAGGTTGTGCAAGAGGTGAATTTAGTCACCGCTGAAGCAGATGTTGCGCCCGTTATTGTGGCGGCTGTGACGGCAAACGTTGCAGCGCCCCGCGCTTCTGGATTTACCTTCCCAGAGGATAAGCCTGAGGCGAAAGCATCCTCCAGCTCGAGTTCGTCGGTAGTGGCATCTGCTAAAGCTGAAGTGGCTAAATCTGAGCCATCTAAAACTGAAGCAGCTAAAGCTGAGATGTCTACACCTGAACCGTCGACAACAGGAATCGCGAGTGAGCCGGCGGTTGCACAAGCGTCTGCTGATCTGCCAAGAGTGGATAAAAGCAAAGCTGCGATTGATGCGCCCGAAGTTAAGGCTGGCGAAGCAACTGCAACCGAGGTTAATACGGTAAGTTCGACAAATTCTCAGTCAACAAACTCGGGTGAGTGTCTGTTGGATTATCACAACGAGACGTTATGGCGTATTGCCAATCGCTATGCCCCTGAATGGAAAGTAAGTGTCTATGGCGCCATGCTGGCGATCCACGATGCAAACCCTAAGGCATTTTCGAAGAATCGGATTAACGCGCTGAAGAAAGATGCCACGCTTTATTGTCCATCGGCTGAGATACTTGCCCGTTATCCCGAAGCGCAGGCGGCTAAGACAAGTTTCGAAGATAGAGAGGCGGGCAGATAAATGTTCGCGAGCAAGTAGATTATCGTGAAAATGCTCAGATAATCTACTTGTATCCGCGTAGGTGATACTGTACTATTCTGCGCCCTAACATATCGTTATTAACTGCATGTGGTGTCCGACTTCGGGTTGGAAGAGCGACATGGCCTTACATTTGAGGTAATCCCAATGAAACCAGGTATCCACCCAGAATATGCAGTAATCACTGCAAACTGTACTTGTGGCAACGTAATCAAAGTAAACTCTACTGCTGGTAAAGACCTGCACTTAGACGTTTGTGGTGCATGTCACCCATTCTACACAGGTACACAAAAAGTTGTTGATACAGGCGGTCGTATCGACAAGTTCAACAAGCGTTTCGGTATGCTTGGCAAGAAATAATTGCGTAAGCAATGTTTCTAAAAAAGGCGCCTATGGCGCCTTTTTGCTTTCTGGCCTGCTGGCACAAAATCGCTACTCTTCTGCCTTTCTGGTACGACTTCACTTAAAAAAGCATCAAAGTCACTTAATAGTAGGCTAAAGCCGCCTAAATCGACTTATTTATAGCAATTAACTATAAGATAACGCAGTTAGCTATCTCTATTGTAATTTAATCAACATTTTTGGCTTTATTAGGCATTTTTTCATTGCTTTAGTGGGTTATGTTCGTTTGTTTCCTACAAATTTAAACAGATAATCATCCTTTATTGGCAGAGATAAGTTTATAAAACTTGGCTTAGAGAGATAAATCTGTCGCAAAGGCGAAATTTCTCAATATCTTATTTAAAAATTAACCCAATTGGCGTATCTTACCCCGACCTGCCACACTGTTTAAATCGCCCGTAAATGAGGTGATCTTGGGGTGGTCGGCCTTACTTCCATACTTATAAATGTCGCATTTCAGGATGTTAAAATGTCAGATATTCGTCAACAAGCACTCGATTATCATGAATTCCCCGTTCCCGGTAAAACCGCAGTCTGCCTCACTAAACCTGCTGAAACCAGCCATGACCTCGCGCTAGCCTACAGCCCAGGTGTAGCTGAACCGGTACGTGAAATTGCTGCTAATCCTGACAATGCCTATCGTTATACCAACAAAGGTAACACTGTCGCTGTTATCACCAACGGCACGGCGATTCTGGGGTTAGGTAATTTAGGCCCATTGGCGTCAAAACCGGTGATGGAAGGTAAGGCTCTGTTGTTTAAACACTTTGCGAATATCGACTCGACCGATATCGAAGTGACCCACAACACCACTGAAGAGTTTATTAACACTGTTGCGGCTATCGCTGGCACCTTTGGTGGTATTAACCTCGAAGACATCAAGGCGCCAGAGTGCTTTGTTATCGAGCGCGAATTAATTGAGCGTTGTAATGTGCCTGTGTTCCATGATGACCAGCACGGCACTGCGATTGTGACGGCTGCGGGTATGATCAACGCCTTAGAAATCCAAGGCAAACTGATCAGCGATGCGACCTTTGTGTGTATGGGTGCTGGCGCTGCTGCGATCGCCTGTATGACCATGCTGGTAAAATGTGGTGCAAACCGCGCCAACATCTACATGTTAGATACCAAAGGTGTTATCCATACGGGTCGTACCGATCTGAATGAATACAAAGCCTTGTTTGCAAACGATACTGACAAGCGCACTTTGCAAGATGTGATTAAAGGTGCCGACGTATTCTTAGGTTTATCTGGCCCGAACGTGATTGGCGCTGAAGAAGTGGCCATGATGGCGGATAAACCAGTGATTTTTGCCTGTTCAAACCCTGATCCTGAAATCAAACCAGAGCTTGCCCACGCGACGCGCAGCGATTTAATCATGGGTACTGGTCGCAGTGATTATCCAAACCAAGTGAACAACGTACTATGTTTCCCATTCATTTTCCGTGGTGCCTTGGATGTGCGTGCATCTTGCATTAACGATGAAATGAAAGTGGCTGCAGTACATGCGATTGCTGGCTTAGCCAAAGAAGAAGTCCCAGCGAGCGTGCTTAAGGCTTATCCAAAGGTGAGTTCATTAAGTTTTGGTCCTGAATATGTGCTACCAAAACCTATGGACCCACGTTTATTACCTCGCGTTGCCCGCGCTGTCGCGCAGGCTGCGATTGATTCGGGTGTTGCGGCAATCACTACGCTGCCACACTACGCCGATTAAGAGCGAGTTCGACTAAAACCCAAAAGAGGCTAATTAGCCTCTTTTTTGTTTTTACTCGGGATAAAAATTCTGCCATGTGAATGCTTTGAGCGGCGTTGAAAACCAATCCTTGGTTGCCTTTTGGCTTATGCTACTGAATAATCTTGAGTAGCATTTGTTTAACTCGTGTTAAGAGTGCACCGATAATTATAATAATCCTGCAGGATAGCGGCTCGATGAAATTCACTCGAATGTTAACTACAAAATTAACCAGTTTTTGGTTAATGTCCTTGGCCGCTATCGCCTTTGTCTTTTTACTCAGCGCCATGATGAGCTTTGTGCAGTTGACCTATAAGTTTCAACAGCAAAAAGTGACTGAGCTGGAATCCCTTTTGATTGAACATTACCAAACTCAACCCGATTGGGAGTTAGAGTCTTGGTTGCCACCTATGCTGCTGGCGTACAACGCCGTCGAATTCCGTTTGACCATGAAGAGCGAAGTGCTCTTCGCCTATCAGGGCAACGTGCAAACACAAAATGCCATGGTCTATACCCATTTGCTCGATCCCCAGTCGGGATTGAATATGACCCTCACGCTGCCACAACCCTTCGAGCATTACAGCGTCAGTTGGTATGAATTGCTTATTTTAGGCGTGGGCTTACTGGCGGTGATTGCGCTGGTGCGTTTTGGCCATGTGTGGTTTTCGCAGCAGCTAGATGGTATTGAAGAGCTTGCTCAGCGTAGCCGATTGATTTTGCAAGGTAAACACGAGCAAGCCCTCGCAACGCCGGGCAATGGTAAACCTAGGCTCATCAACCGAGCCTTAACTAAGCTGCTCGAAGAGTTGCAGGATGCCCATAAAGAGCGCGGCCGTTTCGATAAGTTTATTCGCTCCAACACTTTTTTAGATGCGCAAACCCGTATCGGTAATCGGTTGTTTTTAAACAACCGCCTCGACGCCTTGAGTCATGACCAAGGCATGGTGGCCCACGGCGTGATTTATCTGTTGGAGATGGACGACCTCGATTTACTGCAACAAGCCAAAGGGGAGAGCGCGGTTAAGGAGTTGCTCCATGCGACAGTTAACAGCATTAATTCTATTTTGCAGACCTTACCCAACAGTATCTTTGCACGCCGCTCCCATAATCAATTTGCGATTGTCGTACCCCATGTGTCTTTGATTGAGGCCGATCAGCTCGCCAGTAAATTACTCAAAGTCTGTTTGAGCCAACCTTTGCCCGACGATGTGGAGAATCAAGACAACTTTTATCATTTGGGCTGTGCTTACTTTACCGCCGGGGATAATGTTAATCAGTTGCTTGATGAAGCCGATATGGCATTACGCGCCGCGCAATTACAAGGTAACAGTAATTGGTTTATGTACGACAAGGGCGCGATTGATGAGGAGTTTGCTAAAGGCTCGGTGCGTTGGCGCAGCTTCTTAGAGAATGCCTTGGTTCAGCGGCGTTTTTATCCTTTTAGTCAGCCAGTGATGGATTCCGACGGCGTTGAGCATCACAAGGAAATCTTTACCCGGGCGCGGGATAATCAGGGCGCGTTAGTGCGGGCGACGCTCTTTATTCCCATGGCAAACAAATGCGGTTTGATGCCCCAGATTGAGCGGCAGATGATTGAGCGAGTATTAGGTTTGTTGTCGCAAGAAAAACATAAAAATCAAGTCTATAGTGTGAACCTGAGCCTAGATACCTTAATGAGCCGCGCCTTTACCCAGTGGCTTAAAACCACTCTGCTCGAATATCGCCACCTGACGCCACAACTGATTTTTGAGGTGTCCGAGGATATCGTTATCCAACACCAAGATAAGCTTAAGCCTAAGCTGGATATGATCCGTAAGATGGGCGCGCGACTGTGTGTCGACCATGTGGGTCAGCAGGTGGTGGGTACTTACTATATTCGCGAGTGCCATTTCGACATGATTAAACTGCATAGGTCGATTGTGCGCCACATTCATTTGCGCCCAGAAAATCAATTGTTTATCCGTAGTCTTATCGGTGGCTTATATCGCACCGAAGTGCAAGTCTGTGCCGAGGGAATTGAAGTGTTTGAAGAATGGCAAACCCTACAAATCCTCGGTGTGGGTATGGCGCAGGGCATGTATTTTAGTGAGCCGATTGAGGTGCAATAGCGGGGAATTTTTTCCTCTGCGTATGTGATCACTGTGGAAGAATAGGGCCGAAATGTCGGATTTCTCTATATAATTCACTGATTAGCGGCTAAACTAGCCTGTGCCAAAATTATGACGCTGGATATGATGGGTTTCACATTTTACAGGTGATGTGCTTTATCCTTATTTCAGTTTTGGACGTTTGTTATTCGCGCTCTTATGACTCAAGCTTTAACTTTATCGGAAGACAGGCATTTTTATGGATAAAGGACTTTTTGCTCGGTTAGCCTTTTGGCGAGCCAAACAGGCTGGCTCGGCGCTCGGTGTTTATGTCTGTGCCGATAAACTGTGGGTCTATGCTTCCGCGACTGAAAGTCTTGCAGAACAATGGGTTTCCTATGAGCTGCAACAGGATCTGTGGCAACAGGCCTTCGCCGAACTTGCCAATGCCTTTCCCCACGCATCTTTGCAAATAGTTCTCGGTAGTGGCCGCTATCAGTTGCTCGTGGCCGATAAACCGAATGTCGATAGTGACGAATTATCCCAAGCTTTACTCTGGTCGATCAAAGACATGGTTAATATCCCTGTGCCGCAAATTCACTTGGATTACTTTGAGTCGCCTCTACCGAGCAATAAGCTCAGTGTGGTTGTGGTCGATAAAGAAAAGTTGCGCGCTATGGTGCAGGCCATCAGCGATCAAGGTTTAAGTGTGCTAGGAATTAGCATCGAAGAATTAGCCATGACTAACCTGTTTGATGAGGATAATCAGGCGAGATTAGTCGTGAGCCATCATTCAGGGCAAGAGTTGTTGCTGACTGTGGTCAAGCAAGGTCAGCTGTATATGCAGCGCCGAGTGCGCGGTTTTACCGAGCTGGATAAGGCCGAAGTGGATGAGCTTAACTACGGACTGGCGGATAACTTAAGCCTAGAAATTCAGCGTTCTATGGATTACTTTGAAAGCCAATTGCGTCAGCCTCCGGTCGCCTCAATTGAATTATTTGCCGACGGCGCAGTGGATGCCTTGGCTAAGTTGGTATCGGCTAACTTTAACCAAGCCGTTAATGTCGTTAATAAGCGTGCCGTGGGCGCGAGCATGGCGGGATTAGCCTTTTGTGAACTTTCACGAGGTGCCGAGTGATAAAATCGAGAGTCAATCTATATTCTGCGGCATTATTACCCCCAAAGCAGAGCCTAACCTTTTCGAAATTAATGAGTTATACCCTAGGCTTGGTTCTGGTCTGCGCCATACTTGCGGCGTTTAGCTATTGGCAATTGGCCGAGTCTCAGCGGGCGCTAAGCCAAGCCTCGGCGCAAAAACAGCAATTCAATCAGCAAAAAGCGGAACTGGAAGCGCAAATCGCCGCCCGTAAACCCGATGCAGAGTTAGTCGCGCGCGTCGAGCTAGAGTCGCAGCAGCTCGAGTTAAAACAATTATTGATGAATGAGCTGGCACTGCGCTCATCCCTCACCAGCCGAGGCTTTGCGCCCGTGCTGAAGGATTTAGCAATGGTGGCCGATGCGAGTGTTTGGCTGAACCATATTGTGATTAACGAGCAGCACTTTATGTTTGAAGGCTTTGCCGATCATCCGCAGAGCATTCCTCAATGGGTGGGCAAGTTAAAGACAACGAACACCTTAAAAGGTCAGGCTTTTTCGTCTATGACCATGGATCGCGGTGAGGATAAACCGCTGGCTTTCACGCTAACGAGTGAGACCCCAGAGGAGCAGGCGCGATGAAAGCCCGATTTGAACAGTTAGCGCAAAAGTTTGATGTTCTCAGCCAGCGTGAGCGCGGGCTTATCGCTCTCGCCGTGTTAGTGCTGGTCGCCATGTCGGCCTATATGCCTATCGAGTCGCTGTGGAAACAACAGCACTCGACGGCGCAACAAGTGAAGGCGTTAGAGCAAGAAAACAAGATTTCGACGCAACAGATTGATTTATATCAGCAGCGATTGGCTATGGATCCTAATCAGGACTATCGTCAGCGTTTAAACTTGTTGCAGCAACAGAATCAAGAGATTGATGCTCAGCTCAATGAGCAGATGGTGGATATGGTGCCCGCCGATTATATGCCTGAGCTATTAGGTAATCTGCTTGGGCAGGTTCAAGGTATTAAATTACTTAAGTTTACCTCGGTTACGCCCGTGCCACTTCTTGCCGTGGGTGAAGAGAAAAAGCTGAATCTCTACAGCCATGGAATACGCATGAGCTTGGAGGGGGATTATTTTTCTGTGCTGCGCTTTGTTGAAGCGGTAGAGGCTATGCCCGACAAACTTTACTGGAAACGACTCGACTATAAAGTAGCCGATTACCCTAAGGGGAAAATCGATATTGAGCTTTATACCTTGAGTATCAATAAGGACTTTATCAGTGTCGCTAAATAAGCCTTATATTTTCATTGCATTATTGGGGTTGTCGGCCCACTTATCGGCCGAAACCTTAAGGGATCCGACCTTGCCCGGTAAAGGCTACTCGGCCGCCGGCGCCGTGACTCAGAACCAAAACAAAGCCCTAGTGCTTAACAGCATTGTCAGCTCGGGCAACACGGCCTATGCCGTGATCAACAATAAGATTGTGTCCGTGGGAGACAGCATTCAAGGGGTCAAAGTGGTGCGTATCACCCCCTCGTCGGTCTCCTTGTCTGACGGACGGAAATTAGCATTATTTCAAGCAATAATAGAGAGATAGGGAATAACACTCAGATGACAGCCATTAAATATATTACGCCTCTACTCTCACTTTGCCTTATGGCCTGCCAAACCACGGATAGACCGCAGCCCGTTGCTTCAAAAGAAGCGCTGGCCACCTCGATGCAAACCGCGAGTCAGCCAACGCCACCACCACCGGCCACTATGCCCGATGCGGTGCAGCGTGAGCTGAATGCCAATGCCATGATGGGTGGATTAACTCCGCCAATGGAAACAGAGCGTCGTATCGATGTGTCTGCCCATGATGTGGATGCAAGGGTGTTTTTCCCAAGCCTAGTGCAGGGCACTCCCTTTAGTGTGGCAGTGCATCCCGATGTGCAGGGCACGATTTCATTGTCACTCAAAGGCGTGACACTGAGTGAAGCCATTCAAGTGGTGGAAGATATTTATGGTTATGAGGTGAGCCGTGAAGGGCGCATCCTGCGCGTGTTCCCCGCGGGCATGCGGACTGAGACTTTCCCTTTAAATTACTTATACATGGAGCGTGATGGTCTCTCGTTGACCTCTGTGAGTTCTGGCCGGATCTCCGACAATAACAACTCGAATAACAATAACTCCAATAACAACAATTCGAACAACGGCAATTTTGGCAATAACAGCAACAATAACAATTCCAACAACGGTAATTACGGCAACAATAACAGCAGTGATAGCACTAACGGCACCTTTATTCGCTCGCGCACTAAGACCGATTTTTGGGGTGAATTGAAAGAAACCTTGAGTGCCATTATTGGTGACACTGGCGGTGGTCGTCAGGTGGTGGTGACGCCACAGGCGGGATTAGTGACTATTCGTGCCTATCCTAATGAGTTACGTCAGGTACGTGCCTTTTTAAATTCCGCCGAGAGCCATCTGCAACGCCAAGTGATCCTCGAAGCGAAGATCCTCGAAGTCACTTTGTCTGATGGTTATCAGCAAGGTATTCAGTGGGATAACGTATTGGGCCACGTAGGTAATACCAATATTAATTTTGGTACCTCTGCGGGCGCAGGCTTGAGTGATAAAATCACCGCTTCCCTCGGTGGCGTGACGTCCTTAAGTATTAAAGGCTCAGATTTCAATACCATGATTAGCCTGCTCGACACCCAAGGCGATGTGGACGTGTTGTCCAGCCCAAGGGTGACGGCATCGAACAACCAAAAGGCGGTGATTAAGGTCGGTACCGACGAGTACTTTGTCACCGACGTTTCATCAACCACAGTGGCGGGCACTACGCCTGTGACCACGCCTCAGGTAGAGTTAACGCCGTTCTTCTCGGGCATCGCATTGGATGTGACGCCGCAAATCGACAAAGACGGTAATGTGTTGCTCCATGTGCATCCTTCCGTTATCGATGTTAAAGAACAAACCAAGGACATTAAGGTCAGCAGTGAATCCTTAGAGCTGCCGCTGGCGCAGAGCGAGATCCGCGAATCCGATACCGTTATCCGCGCGGCTTCTGGCGATGTGGTGGTGATCGGTGGTTTGATGAAGAGCGAAAATACTGAAGTGGTTTCTCAAGTGCCACTGCTCGGTGATATTCCGCTCGTGGGCGAATTATTTAAAAACCGCAGCAAGCAGAAGAAGAAAACCGAGCTGATTATTATGTTAAAACCGACCGTTGTGGGCGGGGATACTTGGAAAAACGAGTTAGAGCGTTCTAAGACCTTACTCGACCGTTGGTATCCAGAAAATAAGTAAGCTTCCATGTATTTGAAGCACTTTGGACTCAGTCAAACGCCATTTTCGTTAACACCTAATACCGGATTTTTTTTCGGGTTATCCCCGCACGTAGAGGCGCTGCAAGTGTTGCAGACCGCCCTACAAACCGGAGAGGGTTTTATCAAAGTCACTGGCGAAGTGGGCACGGGCAAAACCTTAATCTGCCGTAAGTTGATTAATGAGCTGCCGCAGGGCTTCCATTGTGCATATCTTCCTAATCCTTATCTCACCCCCGCCGAGCTGCGCTGGGCGGTGGCCAATGAACTTGGATTAAAATACACCAGCGAAATCGATCAGCAGCAACTTACCGGACTTATCCAGCAGCAATTACTTGCTCTGAGTGCCCATGGTCACGCCATCGTATTAGTGCTGGATGAAGCGCAGGCCTTGCCCGATGAGAGCCTCGAAGCGCTGCGACTGTTTACCAATCTTGAAACCGAAAGCCGTAAGTTATTGCAAGTGGTGCTCTTTGGTCAGCCCGAATTGGATGAGCGATTAAAGCGCCAAGCCTTTAGACAATTGCGGCAACGCATCACCTTTAGCTACAGTCTGCGGCCGTTAACCTGGGATGAAACCGATGCCTACATCCGTTACCGCTTAGCGGTGGCAGGTTATGCGGGACAAGCCTTATTTGGCCCTAAACTCACCCGTAAGATCGCCGAGGCATCTCGTGGGATCCCAAGATTGATCAACATTTTAGCCCATAAAGCCCTGATGCTCAGTTTCGGCGAAGGCGCAACTCAGGTGCGTATGGCCCACATTAAGGGCGCGATACAAGATACCGAAGATGCCAGTCGCGGCTCACAAAGGTGGCCAGCGTATATGGCGATCGCACTGATAGCATGTGCAGCGGCAATTGGGGCATTACTGCTCTCTGGCGTTAACCTGCAACAGTTGTGGGGAGGTGTAGCATGAGTGTGATCAACAAGATGCTGCAGGATCTCGAAAAGCGCCAGCAGGGCCATTCCCTTAGCAATGTGGCTGTGCATCAGGCGCAGTATTTAGGGCGCCCCAATCCATCGCGCAAGTGGTTAGTAATCAGCTTAGTGTCGCTGCTGGTGGGCGGCTTATCGGTATATGCCTTTCAGGCGAGTTACGGCGTAAAGAGCGTCGCGGATGACAGTGTAAATCCTGTAGCGAGTGCGCAAACTCAGCCGGATAACGCCAGCCCACAGATAGATACGAGTCCTCTGGAAACAGAAACGACTAAGTCAACAGAAACGACGACACCAACTGAGCCAACAGCAGATATGGAACAAGTGAGTCCGCCGTCAACAGCAGCTCCTGCAAAGGGGATCTCTGCGTCAGCGGAATCTTCCCTAAGTGTGGCTCAATCTGCCCGTGTCAACGCGGCGGCCGTTGAGCCAACAAGTGAGCAGGCAACCGAATCGATTGCGGTACACTCCTCAACCGATACAGCTAACAAAGCGGTATTAACCCAAGAGTCGGCGCAGACCCAAAGTGAGTCACAACAGGTTACCGCTACAGCAAATCAAGCAGACGTTAACGCAAATCAGAGCGAAGTAAAAATAACTCAAACAGAGCCTAAGGCGAGTGAGTCAGTCGTGCCTGATGCGACTCAAGCTTCGAGCCAAGCTTCAAGCCCAGCTTCGGCTCAGGCTCAGTCAGCGGGGCAAATGGCGATTCGAGAAGTGAAGTTATCCCCAAGCCAACTCGCGCAAAAGCAGTTAGTGTTAGCGGCGGATGCCGAAAAGCAGGGGCAGCTGGTTAAGGCGATGGATTACTACGCTAAAGCACTCAAGCTCGATCCAAGTTTGCACGAGTCGCGCAAACAACTGGCGGCGCTGCATTATGGTCAAGGTGAGCTGGCGCAAGCAGCCGAAGTGTTGGCGCAGGGACGATTGCTTTATCCGCAAGAGTTTGAATTTGCTTTGCTATTGGCAAGGGTGCAACATGCTATGGGCGAGACAGATTCGGCTCTTGCTAGCCTTGCTCAAATCCCCGATAGCCATAGCTTGGCGAGGCAAAAGTGGTTAGCGCAAACGGATTTGGCCCAAAAACAAGGCCAATATCCGTTAGTTGAACAGGCTTACCGCAAGTTATTGCAGCAGGAGCCGCAGCAGGGGAAATGGTGGATGGGATTAGCCTATGCCCTCGATTCACAGCAGCAATTTGGTCCCGCCAGTCAGGCCTATCGCACCGCCTTAAGTTATTCAGGCCTGTCGACCCAAGCCACGGCTTTTATTGAACAACGTTTACAACAACTAGGAGATAGCCAATGAAACCCAGATTAAAGATGCGTTTGGGCGATCTGTTAGTTCAAGAATCGATTATTACCGAAGAGCAGCTACAACAAGCTTTGGGAGAGCAGCGCAAGACTGGGCATAAGCTCGGCCGCACCCTGATTGAGTTGCGCTCTATTACCGAAACCCAACTATTGCAATTTTTGTCGCAGCAGCTCAATCTGCCGCTGCTGGATATCAGCAAACGCCCCATCCCCGCCGAAGTGGTGAACCTTATCCCCGAGGTGCAAGCGCGGCGTTTTCGCGCCCTCGCGGTGGAAGATCGGGGTGATACGGTATTAGTGGCCATGAGCGACCCGGCGGACTTGCAGGCGCTCGACCATTTAGAAATTTTAATCGCACCGAAAAAGCTCAGTGTTGCGGTCGCCCCCGAACAGCAATTACTGCAAGCCTTCGATAACCTGTATCGTCGCACCGACCAAATCGCGCAAATCGCCGGTAAGCTCGAAGAGGAATATGCCGCAGATCAAATGTTTGATCTGGCGAGCCTGACCTCAAGCGATAGCGATAATGAAACCACAGTCGTTAAGCTGCTGCAGTCGATTTTTGAAGATGCGGTGCAAATGCGCGCCTCGGATATTCATATTGAGCCTGGCGAAAAAGCCCTGCGGATCCGCCAACGTATCGATGGCCAGTTACACGAGACCATTCTAAATGAGGTCAATATCGCGGCGGCCTTAGTCTTGCGCCTTAAGCTTATGGCTGGGCTAGATATTTCTGAAAAACGTCTGCCGCAGGACGGTCGTTTCCATATGGAAATTAAGGGCCACAAGATTGACGTGCGTATGTCGACTATGCCGATCTACCACGGCGAATCTGTGGTAATGCGTCTACTCGACCAATCCGCAGGCTTACTGACGTTAAACGAGACAGGGATGCCGCCGCATATTTTGGCGCGTATCCGTAAGCAGATTAAACGTCCCCACGGCATGTTGCTGGTGACTGGGCCTACGGGTAGCGGTAAAACAACCACCTTGTATGGCATCTTAAGTGAGCTCAATACTGCGGATCGCAAAATCATCACGGTAGAAGATCCGGTCGAATACCAATTGCCAAGGATCAACCAAGTTCAAGTTAACCATAAGATTGGACTCGATTTTTCGAACGTGCTGCGCACGACTTTACGTCAAGACCCGGACATTATCATGGTCGGTGAGATGCGTGACCAAGAAACGGTGGAGATTGGTCTTCGGGGCGCACTTACGGGTCACTTTGTGTTGTCCACCTTGCACACTAACGATGCGGTGACCAGCGCGCTACGTTTGCTCGATATGGGCGCTGCTAGTTATTTAGTTGCGAGTGCGCTAAGAGTGATTATCGCCCAGCGCTTAGTGCGCCGCGTGTGCCATAACTGCGGGGTGGAATATCAGCCTACGGTGCAGGAAAAAGCCTGGCTGAATAGTGTGAGTCGTCAGGACTTTTCATCGGCTAAGTTCCGCATTGGCACTGGTTGCCAAAGCTGTAACGGCAGTGGTTATCGCGGCCGTATCGGTATTTTTGAGATCCTCGAATTGGATGAAAAGATGATCGATGCGATGCGTACCGGTAACCCACAGGATTTTGCCCGTGCAGCCCTGCAAAGCCCTAACTTTACTCCGCTTGCCGAGTCGGCACTGCAATATTTGAGCGAGGGCATGACGACCATTGAAGAGGTGGCTAAGCTTGTTGAGGACGTGAGTGAATCGCAAGTACCACTCTCGCGGGATATTATCAGTCAGCAAGGCGTTGAGGCGTAATTATGCCGGTTTATCAATACCGTGGACGCAGTGGACAAGGTCAGGCCGTAACGGGTCAGCTCGATGCTGCCTCCGAGGGCGCTGCGGCCGATATGCTGTTAGCCCGCGGCATTATCCCGTTAGAAGTCAAAGTCGCTAAAGAAGCTAAGTCCTTTACCTTGGCGCAGTTGTTTAAGCGCAAAGTCGGCTTGGATGAACTGCAAATCTTTACCCGGCAAATGTACTCGTTAACGCGCTCGGGGATCCCTATCCTGCGCGCCATTGCAGGCTTATCCGAAACCGCCCACTCCCAACGAATGAAAGATGCGCTGAATGATATTTCAGAGCAGTTAACTGCGGGGCGCCCACTGTCATCGGCTATGAACCAACATCCGGATGTGTTTGATTCTCTGTTTGTTTCTATGGTGCATGTGGGTGAAAACACCGGTAAGTTAGAGGACGCTTTTATTCAGCTCTCGGGCTATATCGAGCGTGAGCAGGAAACTCGTCGCCGAATTAAAGCCGCGATGCGATATCCCATATTTGTATTGATTGCTATCGCGCTGGCCATGGTGATTTTAAATATCATGGTGATCCCGAAATTCGCCGAGATGTTTGCCCGTTTCGGTGCCGACTTGCCTTGGGCGACTAAGGTGTTAATCGGCACATCAAACCTGTTTGTAAACTACTGGCCCCTGATGCTGATTATACTGCTTGGAACCATTATTGGGATCCGTTACTGGCACCATACGGAAAAAGGCGAGAAACAATGGGACCAATGGAAGTTACACATTCCCGCCGTGGGCTCGATTATTGAGCGCTCGACCCTCTCCCGTTATTGTCGCAGCTTTTCGATGATGTTGAGTGCGGGTGTGCCGATGACGCAGGCGCTCAGTTTGGTGGCCGATGCGGTGGATAATGCGTATATGCACGACAAAATTGTCGGGATGCGCCGTGGTATTGAGTCTGGCGAATCTATGCTGAGGGTTTCCAACCAGAGTAAATTGTTTACGCCACTGGTGTTGCAAATGGTCGCGGTAGGCGAAGAAACCGGACAGATTGACCAACTATTAAATGATGCCGCCGATTTTTACGAAGGTGAGGTCGACTACGATCTTAAAAATCTCACCGCTAAGTTAGAACCGATTCTGATCGGAATTGTGGCTGCGATTGTATTGGTGCTGGCGCTGGGTATTTACCTGCCGATGTGGGACATGCTCAACGTAGTCAAAGGCGGGAAATAATGCCGAATCGAGAATTTAACTCAATTAGGATCAAATAGATGCAGAGCCAACAGAAGGCCGAAAGCGATCTATTACGTGTGTATGGGCGGCTCGTTAGCCTGACCTTGATCTTGATTATTCTCGCTGTGATTGGATTTAAATATTTTGCGACTATGCCACAACTGGCCGCCCGCAATGTGGAGTTAGAGC
The DNA here is from genome assembly GCF_029835735.1 of Shewanella sp. GD04112. Classification (NCBI taxonomy): domain Bacteria; kingdom Pseudomonadati; phylum Pseudomonadota; class Gammaproteobacteria; order Alteromonadales; family Shewanellaceae; genus Shewanella; species Shewanella sp. GD04112. Next base: position 4,309,458 of record NZ_JAOEAL010000001.1, on the reverse strand, counting down.
ATACGCGCTTCTTAAACGTGTTGGCTATGGTGCGTTCTCAATGGTTGTCCCTTGGCAAACCGCCGCAAATGCGACTAGATTGGGAAGTGTTTAGCGAACAAAGCACAAATAATGAACAAACCTTTGTGATGATGAATGCGCAGGGTTGGCCACAACCTAGCCAGTTGGATGACCAAGCGTGTCAGCGATTGTGGCAACAATTAATGGGGCAGGAGCAGGGGGACGAATCCCTTATCGGCTCGTATTTTGCTAAGGATAATAGCTGCCGTTACCGCGCGCAAAATGGGGACAGTATCGGCTATCAGCTCAACTCTGGCAGGGTCATTTTTTTGACGTTTCCGTAAAATATTGTTAAGTAACGGGCTTTTTTAAACTGATTTAGCTGTTAGAATGGACTTTCATCAAGATAGGGAGAGACGAATGAAGACTAAGCAAGATGGTTTTTCATTGATTGAACTGGTCATTGTGATCGTAATTTTGGGTCTGTTGGCCGCAACCGCGATCCCTCGTTTTTTAAATGTCACCGATGATGCTGAAGATGCCAGTGTGGACGGAGTCGCGGGTGGTTTATCCACCGCAGTGAGTTTTGTGCGTTCACAATGGGAAGTCGATGGTCGCCAAAATAGCAGTGTGATCTTAGACGGTACCTCAGTGTCCCTCGACCCGCGTTTTGGTTATCCAACGGGCACCTCTGGTACCGATGCAACGGCGATGACCGATGCAAGCTGCCAGCAGGTATTTAATACTGTGTTGCAAAGTGCACCGCGTAACGTGCTTTATTCGCAGGATGCGCGCAATCAACGTTATACAGTGCGCGTTATCGATGGTGCGGGCGGAAGCTCAAATGCGATTAATGGCACATCCGTAAGCGGTTTAGACCTGTGTGTATATCACCAAGTGGCTTCACTGGTGCTAAACCAAACCACAGGTGTACCGACGCCAGCGCCAGATTTATCCACTACGGGCGCTAAAGGGGTGGTGTATAACCCAGGTACGGGCAAAGTATTAAGTTTCACTCAAACACCATTTACGCCTTAATTATTTAAGCGTGAATTTTACGTATTTAGAATTGTTATTACATAGGTAGTTAATGATGAAAAGACAACAAGGTTTTACCCTAATTGAGTTAGTCGTAGTTATTATTATTTTAGGTATTCTTGCTGTCACAGCAGCGCCTAAGTTTATTAATCTTCAATCTGATGCATACGCATCTACTTTGAATGGTGTCAAAGCGTCTTTGCAAGGTGCTAATTCGCTTGTTTATTCTAAGGCGGCGATTCAGGGGGTTGAGAGTAAGGATGAATCTAGCATTATCATCGATGATAAGGGTAATTCTGATGCGACTGACGATGTTAAAGTTAACGGTGTTTATGGGTATCTGAAGCAAGCAGCAGCTGATATGGTGTTAGTCCTTGATTTAGATACTACTAACGAGTGGGCTATTGTTGATGCGCCAACTGTCACAACGACACTTACATCGCCTGTGATTATTCATCCTAAAAAGTTGACACCTTCAGATACGGCAAAATGTTGGGTTGAATACAAACAGGCAGATTCTAGTAATCCTCCTAAATATCATGTTGAGTCATCTGGTTGTTAAGTAAGGGTTTTAAATGAAAAAGCAAAGTGGTTTTACCTTAATCGAATTAGTGGTCGTAATTATTATCCTAGGCATTTTGGCTGTTACTGCAGCGCCTAAATTTATCAATCTACAATCGGATGCTCGTGCTTCAACAGTGAAAGGATTAGAGGCAGCTATTAAAGGTGCTGATACCTTAATTAACTCAAAATCGTTAATTGCGGGCAATAATACCGTAGCAGGGGCTGAAACTGATGGCCCAACTGTAACTGTTGAAACTGGTAAAACAGTTTTGATTAACTATGGCCATGCAACGCCTGTATGGACAGGCTCTCTTGAGAACGCATTAGATATTAATGCTGCTGATAGTGGTACAACAACTGAGTGGTTATATGAGTTAGCTACTGACAGCATTTATTTCTATCCTCAAGGACAAACTGTTCCTGATGGGACGGCTACTGGTGGTCAATGTTATGTTCAATATGTGAATAATCTAGATGCATACGGTCCTATCACTGTTAATACTGTTGTATCTGGTTGCTAGATATATTTCCATTAAAAGGCCTGCCTAGCAGGCCTTTTTTTTAGGTCAGCAATCAATCGGAGTGTTGGCTGTAATAAAATGAATTTGCTAATTATTTCTTTTGTTTAGGCGAAATATTTGCCTTAAGAACCAAGTTGGCAGAAACTGAACCTAGAACCTAGAACCTAGAACCTAGAATCACGGCAAAGCGGACAATGCGTAGATTTTCCAGCGGCAGACAGTTTGGGTTTACCTTAGTCGAACTCGTGACCACTATTATCCTGATTGGGATACTATCGGTGACGGTATTGCCGCGCTTATTTAGCCAGTCATCCTACAGCGCCTTTAGCCTGCGCAATGAATTTATGGCCGAGCTGCGCCAGGTTCAGCAAAAAGCCTTGAATAATACCGATAGATGTTACCGCGTTGTCGTGTCGGCGACGGGTTATCAAGTGAGTCAGTTTGCCAGTCGAAATACCACTGGTTGTACGGGCTCGCCATTGTCTCCTAACCCTTTATCCAGCCAAGCTTTTCAGGGGGGCGCGCAGTTAGTGCTTATCAGTAACAATGCTAAGAGCTTTTACCTTGATTTTGATATCAATGGTCGAGCATCGCTTGCGTGTAATGGGCCATGTATCAATGTGATTGCCAATGATACTGTGGCGATTAATATCTCCAGCGAGGGCTATATTTATGCGAATTAATCCTCGGCTGTTTTCGATAAGCACATATCTAAAAGCATCCTCAAAAGCTAAACAACAGGGGTTTACCTTAATCGAATTAGTGGTTGGCATGTTAGTCATTGCCATTGCTATCGTGATGCTCAGTAGCATGTTATTTCCGCAGGCGGATCGCGCTGCCAAGACCTTGCATCGAGTCAAGAGTGCCGAACTTGCCCACTCGGTGATGAATGAGATTTGGGGTAAGCGTTATGATCAAAATACCAATGCCAATGGCGGTGTGCCTGCTTGCGGGAGTCCATTAGGGGCACCTTGCTCAAGTGTGACCAATTTAGGGCCATCGGAGTGGGAATGGCCGGATGAGGGCGAAGGGCGTAACGATTTTAACGATGTGGATGACTATCACGGCTTAACTCAAAACGCCACTATGCTCAATTCCAGCCAAACTTATGCAGAGGTGTATCCGAACTATCAATTAAGTGTCTCTGTCGCCTATGGTTCTGCACCCAATACCAAGTTAGTGACCATTAATGTGACTACCCCAGATAACGAAGTGATCACTTACAATCTGGTGAGGAGCAATTACTAATGGGCGCTTTATCCGCAAAGCGCATAGCGCGCTCCTCACGGGGTTTTACCTTGGTCGAAATGGTCACTGTGATCCTTATCTTAGGCATTCTGGTGGTGGGTGTAAGTAGCTTTATTATTTTCGGCACGCGGATTTTTGTGGAGTCAAGCTCGGTCGATCAAGTGCTAAGCCAGAGTCGTTTCGCCATCGAGCGTATGACTCGTGAGCTGCGCAGCGCCGTGCCTAACAGTGTGCGGCTCAATGGTAATGGCTTAACCTATCAGTGCGTTGAATTTGTCCCTATTGAGGCGAGTACCACCTATTTAGCTATGCCGATTGTGCCGAGTGCCGCAGCCCTAACGGGGACTGTGATTTTAGATAATGTGACCAGCAAGATTGCGGCTAACCAGTATGTGTGGGTTTATCCCTTAACCGACCGTGATGTCTATGACAGCACTAAGCTAAAACGCGCGCAGATTAACAGCATTAGCAGCGCCGCAAACCAAGTAACCTTGACCTTCACTGCCAATGCGAGATTTGCTGAGGCATCACCGCGGCAAAGGATCTATTTTGGTTCGAGCCCTGTGAGTTATTGTTTTGAAAAATCACCATCCAGCAATGAGTTAACCCTAAAGCGTTATACTGGTTATGGGTTGAATGTCAGCCAACCCACGCCTAGCAGCATGAGCGCAGGAGTGTTAATGGCGCAGAATGTGGCCAATGCATTGAACGACAGTGCCGATTTACCGCTGATATTAACGCCATCCAGTCTAGTCAATAATGCAATGGTGCATTTACAACCGCGATTTAATGTCAACGGCGAGACATTTCAATATCGACATCAAGTGCAGGTGATTAATGTCCCCTAACTTATTTAGCCTATCGCGCTCAGCATATCGTCAGTGTGCGGCTCACCGCCAAGGTGGCAGCGCCTTAATCATCGGTATTTTTGTCATTACCGTGATGTTTTTATTGGCCGCCGCCTTAATCAATATAGTGGAAGATGCCGATACCGGATTAACTCAAGAAGTGTGGGGAACTCGCGCCTTAGCGGCGGCGAACAGCGGTGCTGATGCGGCGCTGGCGCAATTATTCCCATTAAATGCCCCCGCTAATGCGACGGCGACATGTACCAGTGTTGCAAGCTCTTGGACGCCACCCAATGTGGTGGGGTTTCATGCCTGTAGCGTGAATTTAAGTTGTGCATCCTATTCCGTCGGTACTGTCACTCAGTTTCGGATTAATAGCAAAGCGGTATGTGAGAGTGGGGATACCCGAGTGAGCCGCCAAGTAGAGGTAGAAGCCCGTGGCAACTAAGCTATCAAAAATGATATTTAACAAAATAATAGCCAAATTCCCATTAATTCTTTTGCCCATAATCATGGCATTCACATCCCATCTGGTGAAAGCTGATTGGACTACAACCTTTATAGAAGGTGTAAACAATTACAGTAGAAATGGTTCAATTACCTTCAATAGCTCTTATTTATATAATGCACCTGATAATGCGCTCATTTGGTATAGCTATTTACCAACATATAACTATATTCAAGGTGGATACAACCTTGATACTTTATGCTTGACGACTAATAACTCCTATCGTTGGTGCCGAGCAGGAAATTATATTGCCAGTTTACCTTCTAATCGTATTGATTTCTCTCAATGTTCGTCTTCAAGTGCTGTAAATGTCGGCCCTCCAACATGGAATAATACAAAAATTGATATCGTTGAAGGTGAATATAATCGTATTTTACTGGAGGGCGGTTCTGATAAGACAATTCGTTTTGTTAGTGAAGGTGGCATATATAAAATGAAGTCCCTTACAGCTACTTCGGGTCGGATCGAACTGGCTGCAGGGCAATATTGGATTGAAACTTTATCTATTAATGACGGTGTAACTCTGGTCTTTCCATCAACTGGTACTGTGTCATTTTTTATTAAGAATAACTATAGACATTACAACTTAAACACCATTGGCCAGGCTGAAAAATTTCTCATTTATAGCTATTCAAATTTCACTCTCAATGGAGGGGCATCTCTTAAATCCTATGTTGTTGCAGAAGGAAATGCGGTGCTAGACGGTAGTTCTTATTTGGAAGGAGCTATTACTGCAAGAAATATAAGTTTAGGTGGCAACAGTAGTATTAAATTTGATGATAATGCTGCAAAGATTGATGTTGTTCCAAATTGTAATCCTGCGCCCGTTTTAGAGTGCTTTAACGATAACTTCTCTCAGAGTGCCTTAAGTAACGACTGGGTAGTATCCCGTAGTAGTGGTACTTTTACCCCTGCTATTGTCAGTGGTCGTATGCGCTTAACCGAGGCAAAATCCAATCAATCCACGGCCTCGACCTATCAAAGATTATTCCCCGCGGCCAATAACTTAGTTGAGATCCAGTTTGATCACTATGCCTATGGCGGTAGTGGTGCCGACGGTATCGCGTTGGTGTTATCAGATGCGGCCATCACGCCCCAGCCAGGCGCTTTTGGTGGGCCTTTAGGTTATGGCTTTAAACCCGGTATCAATGGCTTTGCTGGCGGTTGGTTGGGTATCGGGATCGATGAGTTTGGTAACTTCTCCGGTGAAGGGGGCGGTGGCAGTATTGGTCAGCGTCGTCAGTCGGTTGTCGTACGTGGCTCTGGGGCAGGCACATCAGGGTATAATTATTTGCGGGGCACCTGTAATGACGGCAAAAGTAATACCAGTAGCAACTGTTTATCTCCCACGGTCGATGGCAATAATGTCTCGCCTGCCCATAGATATAAAATCACAATCGACTCGCAGGTCTCGGGCCAGTCGATGGTGAAGATTGAGCGTAATACCGGATCTGGGTTTGTCACCTTAATCCCTGCTTTTAATGCCATAGATCAACAAGGACAAGCGGCGACGCCGAGTGATTTCTTGCTGTCGCTTACAGGGTCAACTGGTGGCTCGAATAATAACCATGAAATTGATAACGTTCAAATTTGTGCCTTGAGGTCTAATCCCGTTGGCGCGCAAATCGATCATTTTGAGTTTGACCATACGGGGCAGGGATTAACTTGTAACCCCGAAACTGTGACGATTCGAGCCTGCGCCAACGCCAGTTGTAGTCAGCTTTTTACCGATCCTTTAGCGGCGACCTTGTTACCCGAATCCGCCTCCGAAGGCATATGGATTGGCGGCAATCAGGTGAGCTTTAGCAATGGCAGCACTCAGTTGCAGCTAAGACGTAACACCCCTGGCGTTGTGACCTTGGGGGTGAAAGGTTCGAGCCCGACAACCAAACCTTTAAGTAAAACTCTTTGCCGTATCGGGAATGGGGGCTTGAGTGAAAATAACTGTTCACTTACCTTCGCCGACAGTGGTTTTGTCTTCGATGTGCCCGATAAATTGGCTAATAAGCCCGTTGAGGTGCTAGTCAAAGCGGTGAAAAAATCCGATGTGACAAAGCAGTGTGTTCCAAGCTTTCAGGACCAGACCAAGATATTGAATTTCTGGAGCAGTTATCACACCCCGAGTGCGCCTATCTCGCCAAAAGCCGTCACTATCAACAATACGGCCATTGGCACTTCAAGCGCCTCGCCTACGGCGCTGAATTTGGTGTTTGATACTAACGGACAGGCAAACATTTCAGTGAATTATCCCGATGCGGGCAAATTACAACTCGATGCCCAATATATCGGCAGTGGCAACGAGCAAGGCCTGGTGATGACAGGCTCGGATCAATTTGTCAGTGTGCCTGCGGGCTTGTGCGTCAAACCCATGGATGCCAGCGCCAATTGCCCGAGTGCGGATATGAGCTGTAATGCCTACCGTAAAGCGGGGCAGAATTTTGGTTTGACGGTCCAAGCAATGGCTTGGGAGAAAGACGGCGATACGGACTTTTGTTCGGGCAACTTATCTACGCCTAATTTTAGTGACCAAGCCATGACTCTGGCCAGTAAGGTCGTGGCGCCAAACATTGCCAGCGGCGGCCATGATGGCGTATTAGGCGTGGCATCCTATAGTCATGCTATCCAAGCCAATAACCTTAATAGCATCACCAATCAGACGATTAGCGAAGTGGGGGTATTCCAAATCGCGGCGCAGGCAAGCCCTAACTATCTCGGTGTGGCCAGCAGCTTAAATATTCCGATTGGCTATTCAGCCAATATTGGCCGCTTTGTGCCCGATAGATTTTTAGTGGGCGATATTTCCGTCTTACCCGCCTGCGGCAGTTTTAGCTATATGGATCAACCCTTCCCAATGTCGATGAGTCTCAAAGCCTTAAATATCGGCGGCGCGGTGACGCAGAACTATTTCCCACCATTCTCCCTTGCGACCGCCAAATTGGTGGGAGAGAACAATAACAATGGTATCGATTTACAGAGTCGCTTAAGTGCCTTGCCCGTCAACGCGGCGAGTTGGGTTCAAGGTGTAGCGACGGTCGATGGCGCTTACCGCGCTAACTTGAGCCGAGTGACCCCGAATGTGGCGACGAATCTGTATCAAGACGGTCCCTTCGAGCTGCTCGATATTGGCGTGCAGTTGATGGATAACGATCCTCGGCCAAATGGACTTTACAGCTATGTGGCCTCGCCTGATATGGATGCGGCAACGACGGGCAATTGTACCAACTGCAATGCCAAGAAAATCACCACGCAGATCTTACGCCATGGCCGGGTGGTGATGGACAATACCTATGGCCCCGAGACTGAAATCCTGAGGATGCCGACCCGAGCCGAATATTGGAATGGGGCTAATTGGGTATTAAATGGCGATGATAGCTGTACCATTGCTACCTATGGCCTAGGGTCGCAGGTGGATAATGCAGCCCTTGGCTATAACTTTGACCCCGATTTGACCACAGGACAAAGCATTAATCGCTCGGGCGCTTCATCGGCTTTTCAAGCGGGGCAATTTGATTTGCTGTGGCGAGCAGTGACCTCCAGCGGCAACTTATATCGCGGCCAAGTCACCGCGCCTTTAGATGTACCAACCTGGTTAGAATGGTATTGGAACTGGAATGGGGTCTCCCCAACCAGCTTATCCGATCCCCGTGCGAGTGCATTTTTTGGTCGTTACCGTGGTCATGACAGAATCATCTACTGGCGAGAGGTCAATTAAAGCGGTTTTCAGTTCGTTTTTGCTGAATTGGTTTTCTGCTTTGGTGATAGATCATGGCGCGATGGTTTTAGGGCGACGTTGCAAAGTGTGATACAGGGTAAAAATGCAAGAAACAGGTTTTACTAATGTTGCGAACTTGTATTGAGAGTGGTTTTTAACTGTTGGATTTTTCACCAATAAAGCGCTTTTTTCGATTAAATAGTGTTTTTGAGCGGCACATTTGAAAAAAAATCACTCCATTAGCGATTGTTAACCTCAACGGTCTTGTGGAATCAGGGTGGCATTGATAAAGTTAGCTGATTTTTCTTTTCTTCTGACTCCACAGAATACAGGCTAGTTACATGTTCAAGAAGCTGCGTGGCATTTTTTCTAATGATCTATCGATCGATTTGGGTACAGCTAACACCTTAATTTATGTTCGTGACGAAGGCATAGTCCTCAATGAGCCTTCTGTTGTTGCTATACGTGGTGAGCGTAGTAGTTCTGGTCAGAAATCTGTTGCCGCTGTCGGTACAGAAGCCAAACAAATGTTAGGCCGTACCCCAGGCAATATCCAAGCAATCCGTCCGATGAAAGACGGGGTGATTGCCGACTTTTATGTGACAGAGAAAATGTTGCAGCACTTTATCAAACAAGTGCATAACAACAGCTTTTTTCGTCCTAGCCCACGCGTTTTAGTCTGTGTACCGGTTGGCGCAACGCAAGTTGAACGCCGCGCAATTCGTGAGTCAGCCATGGGCGCAGGTGCCCGTGAAGTCTATTTGATTGAAGAGCCAATGGCCGCAGCAATTGGTGCGGGTTTACCTGTATCTGAAGCTACCGGTTCTATGGTTGTGGATATCGGTGGTGGTACCACTGAAGTCGCAATTATCTCCTTGAACGGTGTGGTGTATTCCTCTTCTGTACGCATTGGTGGTGACAAGTTTGATGATGCCATCATCAACTATGTACGTCGTAACTACGGCAGCTTGATTGGTGAAGCAACGGCTGAGCGCATCAAGCACACTATCGGTACTGCTTACCCAGGCGATGAAGTATTAGAGATTGAAGTCCGTGGTCGTAACTTGGCCGAAGGTGTACCTCGTAGCTTCACGCTGAACAGCAACGAAATTTTAGAAGCACTGCAAGAGCCATTGTCTGGCATTGTGAGTGCCGTCATGGTGGCATTAGAGCAATCGCCACCGGAATTAGCGTCTGATATCTCTGAGCGCGGCATGGTATTAACTGGTGGTGGTGCCTTACTGCGTGATTTAGACCGTTTATTGATGCAAGAAACTGGAATTCCAGTCATGGTGGCGGACGATCCTCTGACCTGCGTTGCGCGTGGTGGTGGTAAAGCCCTCGAAATGATTGATATGCACGGCGGCGATCTGTTCTCCGAAGAAACCTAATCTAACTTCGGTATGGGGCGGCTAATCACCGCCTTAGCTTTCCTATGAAGCCTATTTTTGTTCGTGGTATTTCGAACCAGTTCCGTTTAACACTGGCAATTATCCTGTCGGTGATTTTGCTTGCCGCAAATCACCGTCTCGAGCCTGCCCGTGAATCCCTTTCAACTGCTTTAAGCCCCATCCAATACCTTGCGAGTGTGCCCAGTGCGATCCTCGATTGGTCATCGGAGAGTTTTGCTACCCGCAATATGTTGGCGTTGCAAAATAAAGAGCTGTTAAGGCAACAATTATTAATGAGTGAGCGTCTGCAGCGCTTCGAACATCTGCGTCAAGAAAACGAGCGTTTACGCGCTCTGTTGGGGTCGCCTGCCTATCAGGACTCCCGCAAGATGGTGGCCGAAGTGATGGAGGTGGCCAGCGATCCTTCCCATCATTATGTGGTACTCAATCACGGCTCGCGAAGTGGAGTGTTTGTCGGTCAACCCGTAGTTGATGCCCAGGGCGTCGTCGGCCAGGTTGTACAGGTCAGTGAGATGACCAGCCGCGTGCTCTTGCTCTCCGATGTTTCCCACGGTTTACCCGTGCGAATTACCCGTAACGATGTGCGTTTAGTGGCTAACGGTACCGGTGAGCTCGATGAGATTGAACTGCGCCATGTGGCCAAGAGTACCGATATTCGCGTCGGAGACTTATTAGTCACATCAGGCCTTGGTAATCGCTTCCCCGAAGGTTATCCAGTGGCGCGGGTCATGGAAGTCTTAACCGAAGATGGACAGAGTTATGCGCGTGTCACGGCTCAGCCATTAGCGGCGCTCGATAGGATTCGTTATCTGCTGTTGATTTGGCCATCCCCTGATTCTGGCGTGACTTTGCCGAATCAAATCCCTGTGCCAGCTGCGGATCATCCGGCAGAAGACGCTAAGCCCGATGCGGGCAATGGCAATGCGAATCCTCAAGGTGCGGCTACTAATGCGAGCGCGCCTAGCAGTGCAGCACCTAATACCACAGCACCTAATACGACAGTGCCTAATACTGGTGCATTGCCAAGCAATGCTAATGGTGCATCGAATGCTGCCACCACTCAACCGCCAGCCGAGGTGCACTAATGAGTTTACAAGCTGCTAATGGCAGACTCGTGGTATGGCTGACCCTCTTTGTCGGGCTCCTGAGCCAGATTATGCCGCTGCCTTCGATTGTCGAAGCCTGGCGTCCCGATTGGCTATTGATGATCTTAATTTATTGGTCAATTGCGCTGCCCCACAGATATAACATTCTCACGGCTTGGCTGATGGGATTAGCCCTCGATATTCTGCTCGGCGCCACCTTAGGCGTGCGCTCGCTGGCCATGTCGCTGGTGATTTATATTGCGATTTTGCATTGCCAGCGTTTACGTAACTTCCCTAAGTGGCAACAGTCGCTGGTGGTGATGGTGCTGATCGTTATCTATCACCTAATCATTTACTGGGTCGAGTTTGTGATGGATGGCGCTAAGTTCCATACGGATCTGTTTTTACCCGCACTATCGGGGCTGGCATTCTGGCCATGGATTTTTTGGATTTTACGTCGTGTTCGACGTCATTATAAGGTTCGTTAGTCGTGAATTTAGTCTTAGCCTCAACCTCGCCGCGCCGTAAAGAGTTATTGACTCATATTGGTTTAGGCCGCGCCGAGTTTCGTTTTACCCAAGTGGCACCGGATATCGACGAAACCCCGAGGGCAGGTGAGTTACCTCGCGACTATGTACAGCGCCTCGCGGCCGAAAAAGCCCAGGCAGGGCTTGCATTATGCTCAGGCATGTCACAGCCTGCCGTATTAGGTTCTGATACTATCGTCGTGCTTGAAAACGAAATATTAGGTAAGCCTGTAGATGAAGCCGATGCCAAACGTGTGCTACGCGCACTTTCAGGTAAGGCGCACACTGTGATGACAGCTGTGGCCTTAGCAAAGGCTGACCATACCTCTGTGCGTTTAGTTGAAACTTTAGTGCGTTTTTGCGAGCTGTCGGACGCGGATATCGATGCCTACGTTGCCTCAAAAGAGCCGATGGATAAGGCGGGTAGCTATGGGATCCAAGGTTTGGGCGGTTGTTTTGTCGAATCTATTGAGGGCAGTTACTCCTGCGTTGTAGGCCTACCTTTGGTGGAAACCCGTGAGCTGTTATCCGAGGCGGGAATACGCTAATCGACAGACTGGGCTACTCGCTAACGGAAGTCATCCTCGGCCTTAGTTGAGTATCCGCAAGACAAACATCTGTGATATTGGTTTTCAGGCTTATAACATACTGAGATTAATTTAATTTCCCTAATGGGGTGAGTCGTGAATACCGGTCGCTTAAATCCGAATAAAGTTCAGCGCAAGATGGGTTCAGAATTACTGATTAACGTAACCCCATCTGAGGCTCGTGTCGCTCTGGTTGAGCATGGGGTGCTGCAAGAAGTCCATATTGAGAGGCGCATGAAGCGCGGTCTAGTGGGCAATATTTACAAAGGCAAAATCAGCCGTGTGTTGCCCGGCATGCAAGCCGCCTTTGTTGATATTGGCTTAGATAAAGCCGCGTTTTTACATGCCTCCGACATAGTTCCGCACACCGAGTGCGTGGCCGATGTGGAAAAAGGCCATTTTGTGGTCCGTGATATCGCCGAGTTGGTTCGCCAAGGGCAAGATATTATGGTGCAGGTGGTAAAAGATCCGCTCGGCACTAAAGGTGCGCGCCTGACCACTGATATCACCCTGCCTTCCCGTTATCTGGTGTTTATGCCTGGCTCAAGCCATGTTGGGGTATCCCAGCGGATTGAGCTGGAAGAAGAACGTAGTCGCCTTAAGAAAATCACTCTGCCTTTTGTCGATGAAGACGGCGGCTTTATTATCCGCACCGCCGCCGAAGGCGTGGGTGAGGATGAACTTGCCCAGGATGCGGCCTTTCTGCGCCGGGTATGGTCTAAGGTCTCCGAGCGTCGTCAGCGCCGTGGTGTGGCACTCTTGTATCAAGATCTCGCTCTACCAGTACGCATTGTGCGCGACTTTGTGGGAACCGAATTAGATAGAATTCAAGTCGATTCGCGCCGCACCTTTGCCGAGCTGCAAGCCTTCGCCCAAGAGTTTATGCCGGAAATCGCCGACAAGATTGAGCACTATTCTGGGCCTGCACCAATTTTCGATCTCTACGATGTGGAGAATGAAATCCAGCGCGCCCTAGGTCGCAAGGTCGAGCTCAAATCGGGTGGCTACCTGATTATCGATCAGACCGAGGCCATGACCACGGTCGATATCAATACCGGCGCCTTTGTCGGCCACCGTAATCTTGAAGAAACTATCTTCAACACTAACCTCGAAGCCACTCAAGCCATTGCGCGGCAACTGAGGTTGCGTAATCTCGGCGGCATCATCATTATCGACTTTATCGATATGCTGAGCGACGAGCATAAAACGCGGGTACTCAATAGCTTAAATAGCGCGCTCGCGAAAGACAGAGTCAAGACGAATGTCAGTGGCTTCTCGGGGCTAGGCTTAGTCGAAATGACCCGTAAGCGCACCCGTGAGAGCTTGGAGCACGTGCTGTGCGGCGAATGTCCTGCCTGTCAGGGCACGGGCAGCATGAAAACGGTTGAAACGGTTTCTTATGAAATCTTCCGTGAAATCATTCGCTTGAATCGAGCCTATGATGCCGATGAATTTTTGCTTTACTGCTCGCCCGCTGTATATAACAGCTTAAGTGGCGATGAAAGTCATCTGGTCGCCGAGCTTGAGGTCTACATAGGTAAACGCATTCGCCTGCAAAATGAGCCCATGTATTCCCAGCACAAATACGACGTGGTGATGATGTAGTGGCAACGCTTTTTACTACGAAAAAACTCAGCCGTTTTTGCTGGCAATTACTGGCGCTGATCTTAGTCTTGTTTGCCCTGACGGTAAGCTTGATCCGCGGCTTATTGCCTCAAGTAGACGGTGTGCGTCAGCAGTTAGTTGAGTATGTAAAAAGCGAATATCAAATTGATGTGCAGGTTGGTGAGTTATCCGCCCAGTGGCAGGCCTTTGGCCCAGCGGTGACGGTCGATAATCTGGTGATCCCACCGCAGGAAAAACTCCCCGTTACTGTGCTGGTCAAGAACGTCCAAATTAAATTGGATTTTTGGCAATCGCTGCTAACGACCAGCCCGCGCATCGAAGATGTGAATTTTGATGGCGTTCATATTGCCCTCGATATCGATAAATTGTCGGGTAATAAAGCGCAGGGCGCGACCAATCAAACGGCGCAAACCGATTGGCTGTATAAGCTACTGTTAAAGCAGCTCGAGCGTTTCTCGCTGACGGATGCCTCGGTGCAACTGTTGAGCTTGCAGCATGAATATCGACCCATCCATATTCGCCACCTTAACTGGCGCAATAGTGGCGAGCGCCACCGCGGCGCGGGGGAAATTTACCTCGATAACAATGCTTCGGTAAATGAGTCCCTCAGTTTGCAGCTCGATATTCAGGGTGATGCAACTGCGCCAGATACCCTGAAGGGACAAATCTATCTCGCGGCTCAGTCCTTAGATTTGGGCGAATGGGCATCGCGCCAACCTAATCCCTATGATCCTAGCCAAAAGTTACCCTTAGAAGGGGTGGTCAATCTTAAGGCGTGGTTTGATTTTGCCCACCGCAGTTTAAGTGCTGGACTGGTGCAGTTTGAACCTAGTTGGTTGCAGTGGTCGATGGAGGATGCACCGCAAAAGTTTGAAATCCAGTCCGGCAGTATTAGTTGGGTTCCCAAGGATACGGGCTGGGAAATCAGCAGCACCGATCTTAACTTTGTCACTAACGGCGAGCATTGGCCCGATCTTAAGCTCGCGGCCAAGCAGCAAGATGATGCCTTTTATGCCTATGTGAGCCGCTTGGATTTACCGACCTTATTTCCACTCTTACCATTATTTCCGGGTGTCGATTTAGCCGTACTTGAGCAATGGTTCCATCTCGCGCCCGAAGGCAGTGTTGGGCCGATTCGCCTCTATCAAAGCGCCAAGCAACCCTTACTCGCCAGTACGCATATCAAGCAATTGCATTGGCAGAAAGTTGAAGGCATACCTAACACCAACCCATTAGACATTAAGTTGCAGTGGCAGAATGACAGCTTAGTGTTTTCGCTACCTGAACAGACCTATACCCTCGATTTTGGCGATCAATTTTCAGCCCCTCTAGTGCTGCATGGCGCTGAGTTAACCGGTGCCTTCGATACTCAAAGGGCGACCTTATCTGTGCCTGAGGTTCTGCTCGAAAACGACGATATTGGCGTGTCTGCCGCCCTAAAACTGGATTTTAGCGCCGAAGCCAGCATGTCACTCGCCGCCAATGTGGCCGTTAAAAATGCCGCTAATGCGGATAGATACTTCCCTGTCAAAGCCATGGGCGAGGCGCTGGTGGAGTATTTGGATGGCGCTATCAAGGCGGGTCAGAGCCAAAATGCCCAGGTGTTATGGCAGGGCGCCCTAGCGCATTTTCCCTTTGAGGATAATAGCGGAGTATTCCAAGCGGCCTTTACCTTAGATAACGCCGAGTACCAATTTCAACCGGATTGGCCAGCAGTCACTGAGCTTTCCCTCGACGCCTTATTTGAAAATGCCCGCATGGATATCTGGGTTAACCAAGGCAAATTGATGAATGTGGTGGCCGATGGCGCCCATGTATTTATCCCCGAATTAGGCGAGCATTCGCTGTTAAAAATTCAGGCCGATCTTGCCACCAATGGTAGCGCCGCCACCCAAGTGCTGCAGGCATCGCCGCTCGCCGATACTGTGGGCAAGACCTTAGGCGTCGTGCAAGTGCAGGGCGCGGTGACGGGGAATTTAGATATCAGTATCCCCTTATACGAGGGTGAGGCCGAGGATATCCGTGGTCAAATAGCCTTTGATAACACCCCCGTCTTTATTGCCCAACCTGGCTTACAGCTCAAGGCCGTGACGGGCACAGTGCAGTTTGCAAATGAGATTGTTGAAGGCAAAGGCATTAAATCCCGCCTATTTGAGCAGCCCTTCGAGTTTAGTTTTGCCACTAAACCCGAGGGCAAAGACTTTGCGCTAAATGTGGATATGAAGAGCCGTTGGGATCTCAGCCGTTTGCCACAAGAGTTGCAAAATCCCTTGAGTGATTTTTACCAAGGTAAATTCGCTTGGGGCGGTAACTTGAATATGGTGTTCGACGATAAAGGTTATCAAATTCAAGCCAATGTGGGCTCGGATCTGGTTGGTGCCACCTTGAAATTACCGGGCGCCTTTGCCAAACCCGAAGATGAACCAAGGCCCTTAATGGCGGAATTTTCTGGCGATCAACAAAGGGCAACGCTAAGGGTAAAACTGGATAAACAGGCCGAGTTTATTGGCGGCTTCGAGGCCGAAAAGGGCACTCAATTTAGCTATTTTGACTTGTTATTGGGCCGACTCTTCGATGCGGCCGAGGTACCTAATACCGAGCTTGGGCATATCAAGATTGATGTGACCAGTGGCAAGCTCGCCAATTGGTTACCTGTAATTAATGCCTTTGTCGGCACAGACAACAAGCCCACTCGCACTGGTATTTTAGTCGAAGAGGCGAGCCACTCGACTTTGTTCCCCTCGGTGGTTGGGATCGATGCCAATATCGGCAAGTTTGATTTATTAGGCCAAGGACTGACAGAGCTTAGATTGAGTGCTAAGCCGAACGAACATGGCTGGCGCTTCGATGCCAAGGCCAGCGAGTTTGAAGGCTGGGTCGATTTTTATCCCAACTGGATGACCCAAGGATTAAAAGTTAACGCCAGCAAGTTTTATTTCTCCCCCGAAGTGAAACCCGAAGGGGAAGCGGATTTCGCTGCGGATCAGGTGCTCACTAATTTACCGCCGGTTGCCGTGAATGTGGATGATTTTCGCTTTTTCGACAAAGCCTTCGGGAAGCTGGTCTTGCAGGCGAGCCCGCAACCTTTGGGCTATCGCATTCAGACCCTATCGTTAACGACGCCAGAGGTGTCCTTACAGGGCAACGGCATTTGGCAGCAGCAGAATGGTCAAAACCAAACTGAATTAACGGTGAGCTTAAACGCCAGTCAGTTTAATTATTTGAGTCAGCAATTGGGCATCGACCCAGGTGTGAATGAGGCGCCTTTGAAGGTGAATGCCGAGCTTAAGTGGCAAGGTGCGCCCTATGCTTTCTCCCTCAATACCTTAAACGGCAAGGTGAAGTTTGAGCTGGGTAAGGGGCATTTATCTCAGGTGAGCGATAAGGGCGCGCGGATATTCTCCTTGTTCAGCCTCGACTCCTTAGTACGTAAGTTATCCTTAGATTTCAGTGACGTGTTCGGCCAGGGCATGTACTTCAACTCCTTTAGCGGCAATCTGCAAATCGATAATGGCGTGGTTAAAACCACGGATACCGAAATGGATGCGATTGCGGGCAATATGAAAGTGCGCGGCTATACGGACCTCACCAGCGAAAGCTTAAACTACGATATCCGTTTTGTGCCACAGCTGGCGTCGAGTGTGCCGACCGTGGTGCTGCTCAGTACCAGTGCGTGGACGCTGGGGCTTGGCGCGTTTGCGCTGACCAAAGTGCTCGAACCTGTGATTGAGGTGATTTCGGAAATCCGCTTCCGAGTCACTGGCACTATGTCCGATCCTGTGGTGGAAGAGCTCGAACGTAAGAGCAAAGAGATTGAAATCCCCGAGTCGATTCTGCCTATGGTGGGGGGCGAATTGCCTGCGCCAACCGAGGGCGCAGACCCTAAGAATGATGCGGTGCCCGTCAAGAATAGCGCTCCGACTAAGACAGACGCTACGCCGCCCGTCGAGCCTGAAAAAAACAATGAGCAGCCTGCGCCAGGTGCTGATAAACCTAAAGAGGAACCAGTAAAAGCGGTCGAGGAAGAGGCATTGCCTCAAGCGCCAACGCTCCCCAAGGTAGAACCTTTAGAGTCATCCCAAGTTGAACCCGAACAGCCTAAGCCAGTGAGCCCCAAGATGGTATTGTCGATAAACACAATTCAAGGAGATAGTCATGCGCATCAGCCTGTTGCAATGTCAGAGCAGTCGCGACGTCAGCGCGAATCTGTTGTTTATCGAATCGCAGCTTGAGGAATTAACCCGTGAGCGCCTGCAATGGGACAAAGATGCCCCGCATTTAGTGGTGTTACCAGAATGCAGCCTGCTGTTTGGTGGCCATGAGAGTCAGCAACTCGCCTATGCGGGCGACAGTCATCTTAGCCCGTTAAAATCTGCCTTAAGTGCCTTAGCCGCCCGTTACTGCGTGTATATGGTGGCGGGAACCATCCCTGCGCTGGCGGAGGATGGACGCGTCTACAGCCGTTGTTATCTGTTTGATGATAAAGGTGATACCTTAGGGCAATACGATAAGCTACATCTGTTTGATGTGGATGTCGCCGACGGCACTAAGCAATACCGCGAGAGTGAAACCTTCTGCCCCGGCAATCATATCAGCGTCATCGACACCCCTTTTGGCAAAATTGGCTTGACCATCTGTTATGATTTACGCTTTCCGGACTTATTTAGGGCGCTGCGTCTCGCGGGAGCCGAGATTATTACCGTGCCTTCGGCCTTTACTAAGGTCACGGGAGAAGCCCATTGGCAGGTGTTATTACAGGCCAGAGCCATTGAAACCCAATGCTTTATTTTGGCTGCCGCCCAATGGGGTGCCCATAACGAAGGTAGCCGCGAAACCTGGGGGCAGAGCATGGTGATAGGCCCTTGGGGCGAGGTGATTGCCGAGCAGAAGACCGGTACAGGTTGGGTGCATGCCGATATCGATGTGACCGAGGTGCACAGCATTCGCAGTAAAATGCCTGTGGCGCAACATAATCGCTTTACTGCACCGAACCTTAAGCCTTGAACAGATCAAGCCTTGAACAGATTAAGCCTTCAACAGATTTAGATGAAATAGACTCACAGCGAATTTAAGTTATTTTAAAAATGAGTGAGTTGCCAATTTTAGCCAAGCTTTCAGAGAGAACCGCGATGCCTTTTTTAGCACAAGTAGAGCAAAGTTTATTAAAGGGTGGCTTAGCCCTCGATGGGTTACAGAGTTATTTAAACACCATACATCAACATAAAGTCGATTTTTCCGATCTCTATTTCCAAGGCAGTCGCCACGAATCTTGGGTGCTCGAAGATGGCATTATTAAAGATGGTAGCTTCCATATCGAACGCGGCGTCGGTGTACGTGCCATCAGCGGCGAGAAAACCGGTTTTGCCTATGCCGATGATATTACGCCAGCGGCATTAAGCGCAGCGGCCGAGGCGGCGCGTGGTATTGCAGGGGCGGGTGAGCAGGCCAAGGTGCAGGCTTTCAAACGTCAACAAGCCTTAGCGCTGTACGATAGTCTCGACCCTATCGCCGCCATGGAAGAAGTGAAAAAAATCAACCTACTGAAAGAGGCCGATGCCTATATCCGTAGCCTCGACAGCCGCATTATCCAAGTGGTCATTAGCCTAGCAGGTGTGCACGAAGAAATACTGGTTGCCGCCAGTGACGGTACTTTGGCCGCCGATATTCGCCCGTTAGTGCGCTTTAATTGCAGCGTTATTTTAGAAGAAAATGGCAAGCGTGAACGTGGCAGCGCCGGTGGCGGTGGTCGTCACGATTACAGCGTGTTTATGGTGACGGATGAAACCGGTTTACCTATGTGCTTTGCCTTCGCCCGCGAAGCGGTGCGTCAGGCGCAAGTCAATCTGAATGCCATCGATGCGCCAGCCGGAGAGATGCCTGTGGTACTGGGTAATGGTTGGCCGGGCGTGTTACTGCACGAGGCCGTGGGTCATGGCCTAGAAGGTGACTTTAACCGCAAGGGCAGCAGCGCCTTTAGTGGTATGGTCGGCGAGCAAGTGGCTTCGAAACTGGTGACTGTCGTGGACGATGGCACGCTTGCGAATCGCCGTGGCTCACTGAGCATCGACGATGAAGGCGTACAAACCCAGAGAACCGTGTTAATCGAAGACGGTATTCTCAAAGGCTATATGCAGGATAAATTAAATGCTCGCCTGATGGGCGTGGCACCGACGGGGAATGGCCGCCGCGAATCCTATGCGCATCTGCCTATGCCTCGGATGACTAACACTTATATGACGGCAGGCGAGTCTGATCCGAGCGAGATCATCAAGTCGGTGAAGAAGGGCATTTATGCGCCTAACTTTGGCGGCGGTCAGGTGGATATCACCTCGGGCAAGTTCGTGTTCTCCGCTTCTGAAGCCTATCTGATTGAAAATGGTGAAGTGACTCAAGCGATTAAGGGCGCTACCCTGATTGGTAATGGCCCAGAGGCCATGAGTCAGATCTCCATGGTGGGTAACGACATGGCCCTAGATAAGGGCGTTGGTGTGTGTGGTAAGGATGGTCAAAGCGTGCCTGTGGGTGTCGGTCAACCGACCCTCAAACTTGACCGTTTAACCGTTGGGGGTACGGCATAACCCGCTTGTTTACTGTCTAGGCAGCACTTAAGGCGGTGGGTTCTAGCCGCCTTCCATGATGGATGTTATCATTTGCAAAGGAAATTAGAGTAACTACTCTAGAGGTGTTAATGAAACTATCACGTTTGGCATGGCTGTGTTTATTGCCTTTGCCCTCGCTATTGCCGTTAGCGGCCAATGCCCAGCCCAGTAGCTTTACTGAGGCTTGGCAGCAAGTGCTTAAGGTGAGCGATAAACTCCAGGCCCAATCCCAAGAGGTTAATCGCGCCAAGGGCGAGCAAGAGGCGGGCGAGAGTTTAAATCTGCCGTCCCTCAGCCTGAATGGCAGTTATACCCACCTCGAAAAACCAATCGAATTAGATTTAAGGGATCTCAATCCCTTAGCCTCGCTTGACCCAGCGACCTTGCCTCCCGCACTTGGCGGCGCCTTGGCGAGTATTCCGGGTTCATTATTTGTCACGCCTTTTACCGAGCAAGATATTTTCCGCGCTAGCTTACAGGCTATGTGGCCAATTTATACTGGCGGCCAGATCACCGCGGCTCAAGGTATTCATGCCGCCATGGTGGCCGAGAAGCAACAGGAATTACAGTTAGCGACCCGCGACTTATTTACTCAGTTGGTTGACCGTTATTATGCCGTCGATGTGACTCAATCCCTCGTCAGCACCCAAACCGAGCTGGTGGCCTCCTTAACTAAGCATGTTGACCACGCGCTAGCGCTGGAGCGCGAAGGGCAAATTGCTAAGGTCGAGCGCCTGAATGCTCAAGTTGCCCTAGATAACGCTAAGGTCAATTTAGGCAGCGCCCGCCGTCAACATGAAATGGCTGTGATCGCCCTATCGCGCATGTTGCAGCAGAGCGATGTCAGCACTAACTCACCTTTATTTGTGTTGCCACAGGCGCCGTCATTGGGGGATTTGACCCAAGTGACCCTGAGCCAGCATCCTGCACTTAAACTGCTGGAGGCTAAAGAGGCGCAGGCGAATGGTTTGGTTTCCTTAGAGAAAGGTAAATACCACCCGACTGTATTCCTTTTTGGTAATTACACCTTATACGAAGATGACAGCTTATTTTCTAAGGTGGAGCCGGACTGGATGGTGGGTGTCGGCGTAAAAGTGCCCTTGCTGAGTCGCGATGGCCGCAGCGGTAAAGTGGAAGCGGCTAAGAGTGCCTTGCTGCAAGCCCGTTACACTAAGGCGCAGACCCGCCAAGACTTAAGTTTGCTGCTAGACCAAAGTTACCGCCAGTTATTGCAGGCTGAGGAAGAGGTCAAGGCACTGAATACCTCACTCGAACTGGCGAGTGAAAACCTGCGTTTAAGGGAAATTGCCTTTAACCAAGGGCTGTCCACTTCTATCGACAGGGTCGATGCCGAATTAAAACTGAGCGCCGTTAAAACTCAGCAGCTTGGCGCCAGTTATCGCTATGTGCAAGCCTATGCCAGATTAATGGCCATCAGTGGTCAATTAGATGAATTTATCGGTCGCAGTGCCACAGGCGCTCAATCGCAGGAGATTATCAATGCGCGCTAACAGAATCCTTGCCCTAACGGCGTTGGTCGCATTAGGCCTTATCTTAGCCTATGGACTCAAACTGGCTTACAGCCCAGCGCCGAGCCTGTTACAGGGGCAAATTGAAGCCCGTGAGTATAATGTATCCTCTAAGGTGCCAGGACGGGTAGAGCAGGTGCTTGTGCGCCGTGGCGATAGCGTCAGCGAAGGCGATTTGTTATTTGCCATTCATAGTCCAGAACTGGATGCCAAGTTGATGCAGGCTGAAGGCGGTCGCGATGCGGCCAAAGCTCTGCAACAGGAGGCGAATAACGGCGCCCGTACCCAAGAGGTGATGGCGGCTAAAGAGCAATGGCTCAAGGCGCAAGCGGCGGCAACGCTGGCGAAAACCACCTATACCCGAGTGGAAAATCTCTTCAATGAAGGGGTTGCCGCAAGACAAAAACGGGATGAAGCCTTTACTCAGTGGCAAGCGGCCAAGTACACAGAGCAGGCCGCATTAGCCATGTATCAAATGGCCGAAGAGGGTGCGCGGGTCGAAACCAAAGCCGCAGCGGCGGGTAATGCTCGTATGGCCGAGGGCGCGGTGAAAGAAGTCAGTGCCATCATGGCTGACAGTCAAATGCGTGCGCCTAAGTCTGGGGAAATCAGCGAAGTATTGTTGCAAGCGGGAGAGTTGGCACCGAGTGGCTTCCCTGTGGTCAGCCTTATCGACATGCAGGACGCTTGGGCAGTATTCCAAGTGCGTGAAGATCAACTCAAACGTTTTAAAAAGGGTGATAAACTGCCATTAACCATTCCTGCGCTGGATAAAACCGTGGAGTTCACCGTTGCCCATATTAGTGTGATGGGCGACTTTGCGACTTGGCGTTCAACCGAAAGTGGCCACGATTTTGATATGCGCACCTTCGAGGTGGAGTTGCGCCCAACTGCGCCGATCCCCGATCTGCGTGTCGGTATGTCTGTGCTGCTCAGTGCTGAGTAACGATTGTGGCCAAGTCACCGAGTGAGCAAACGCATGTGAGCGAGCCTAAGCCGTTGAATGGGCCTCAGAATGCGGCGCATCCAGCATCCTCTGGCTTTCTGGCGCAGTTAGTGGCACTCGTGCGCCGCGAGCTTAGGGCGCTATGGCGCGATCCTTGGCAACTGGCCCTGATCAGTTATATCCCGCTGCTGGGCATCTTGTGTCTCTGGTGGTTATTTAGTGCTGGGCTACCACGGCAATTACCCGTGGCGATTGTTGACCAAGACCACAGCCAGCTGAGCCGAATGTTGACCCGTCAACTCAAAGCCAACCCTGTCACCGAGCCGCGAAGTTTTACCGATCTCCCCTCGGCTGTTGCGGCTATGCAGCAGGCGCAGGTCTACGCCGTAGTGGTGTTTCCCCATGATATGAAAAAGGATTTACTCACAGGTCATAAACCAACAATCGATGTGCGTTACAACAGCCAGTTTTTGCTGGTGGGTAAGCTGTTGTCGAGTCAAATTCAGTTGAGTCTAGGCGATGGATTGTTGCAGGTCGCAGGCCTTAAGCAGCTGATGACGGGCACGCCAAAATCCCAAGTGGCGGTGAACTTAAGCCCAGTGAAAAGCCAAACGACCGCACTGTTTAACCGTAACAATAACTACATAGGTTTTTTAGTGCCGCCGGTATTGGTCGCGCTGTGGCAGTTATTATCCATGTTGGTGATGGCCAACAGCTTAAATCGCGAGTTGCAACTTAATGCCGCGCATTCAGAGGAGGGGCTCTCCAATCGATTGACCGAGCATTTTTGGCCTAAAGTGTTGGCTAAAATCCTGTTATTTACCCCGATATTGATGCTCCAAGGCGGGTTTATCCTCGCTTGGTTGTATCTGTATCTGGCTTTGCCTTTTGCGGGCAGTTTAGCACTGCTGCTATTTGCTCAGTTGTTCATGCTGCTGGCGGTGTGGAGCCTTGTGTTGTTTATCTTTGTGCTGATGCGTGATAGCGCGCGGGTCATCAGTTTTTGTACTGCGCTGTTTGCGCCAGCCTTTGCTTTTATGGGGATCACTTTCCCCACCCATGAAATGCCGCAACTCGCCCAGTGGTGGCGACTCATCATGCCATCGAGCCATTATATTGAGTCCCATGTGAGCGTGGTGAGTTATGGCGCGGCGTGGCCGACGGTAGCGCAGCAATTGAGTAGTTATTGGGGTTTTATCGGTTTATTGCCGCTGATTTCTCTCTTGGCTCACAAATTACTGCCGATGACGGTAAAAGCTCAGGCTGAAGCGGCGGAATACCACGCGGCGCCTCTGCCTGCGAAGGGGCAATAACATGAATTTATGGCAGTTAGTGCTGACAGAATTAAAGGCGATTGTGAGCGACAAGGCGATTGCCGTGACCCTATTCGGCGGAGTGCTGTTTTATTCGGTGCTCTATCCCTTGCCTTACTTGCACCAAGTCCCAACAGAACAACAGCTTATCGTGGTGGATTTAGACCATTCCTCCCTGAGTCGTCAACTTATTCGTCATGCGGATGCCAGCGCTAAAATCCAAGTCATAGGCCAAGTGGGCTCCATTACCGAGGCGAAGCGTTTTATCGAAACCGGCAAAGCCCATGGTTTATTGGTGATCCCTGAAGGATTTCGCCGCGACTTGCTGCTGGGCAAGGGCGTGACCTTAAGCTACGGCGGTGATGCCAGTTACTTCTTGATTTATTCGGCGGTGGCCGAGGGACTTGTCAGCGCGGGAATGGATGCGGGTAAGCAAGTGCAATTAATTGGAATGCTCGCGCAGGGGAAAAATCCGAAAGAAGCCGAGCAAAACCTGAATTCGCTGCACTTAAACAGCGTGCCTGCCTTTAACCCTAGCCTAGGTTATACCCCCTACGTGGTGCCAGGGCTGTTCTTACTTATCCTGCATCAAACCTTATTGATTGGAACCGGGATCCTCGGTGCGGGGCAGTGGCGCAACCGCAGTTATTGGCAGCAGGTGTCGCCGCTGCAATTGGTCTGCGGTCGTATTCTCGCCTTTATGTTGATTTATATGGTGTTTACCAGCTTTTATGTAGGGTATTGCTACCACTGGTATAAGGTGAGTATTCAGGCGAGTCTTGGTTTAGTAGCGCTATGGTTGCTGCCATTTTTATTGGCGACGGCGGCGGCTGGGGTTGCGATGAGCACGCTGTTTAGCCGCCGTGACCTACCGACTCAAGTATTGCTGTTGATTTCTATGCCGATTCTGTTTGTCTCCGGCTTTGTCTGGCCGATTGCATTAATTCCCGAGCCTTTGGTGCTGGGCTCGCAGATAATTCCTGCGGTGCCTGCCATTATGGGGATGTTGGAGCTGAACCAAATGGGCGCAAGCTGGGCGAGTGTGCTGCCAAAATGGTTACAGCTTTGGGGCTTGTTTGTGCTGTTTTTTGGTCTTGCGATGTTGGGGATCAAACGTCGGGCGCGGGCATTGGCTGAACTCAGTACATCTTAGACGGCGCTGTTATTCGTACCGACAGAATACTGATTTTTATGTTTGTATTAAATTTGTTATTGGATATTAGGCAGATATAGATATAATCGTCCGGCAAAAAATTAAACAGGGGCCGTTTAATTTCGAAGCAGTTGCTTCATTTTTTATCGCATCAAAAGGAAGATGAAATGCGTAAAATTACTTTACTCTCTTTGGCCATGGGTACTTGTCTGTTGGCCGCCTGCGCCGCTAAACCTCCCATCGTTGCACAAGAAAAAACCGTTGAAGTCGATGGTATCAACCTCGTCTTTGGTGGTAGCTACGATACTGAACGCAAAAATATTTCACTGTCGGTGAATGGCGACTCAGTGATGAAAGGCACTTTCCCACCTTACACGCCAACCCAAAACCTCAGCGGTAAATACAAGGGTTACACCATCTCTAGCCAATGTTATTTCGGCTCAGTGCTGAGCAGCCAAGGTGGCGCATTTGGTGCGATTGCTGGGGTGATCCAATCGACGAAATCTAGCTCTGGCGATAAATGCGACATGCTGGTTAACGGTAAAATCGTCGAAAGCCTGTACTTCTAAGCATCCCACATATCGCTACATGGCCCCTGTATCTTGTATTTGCCCCATGGTCATCACAATGACCATGCCGGGGTAAGTCTCTTTGCTAAAGTCTCAAGAAAATAAGTCCTCCTCACGCGCCACTAGGGTTGAGTTTATTCACGCTGTTCGACTCAACACGCGGGCATTTTTACATATCTTTGCTCTCTTTACCGTACAGACGACACAGATAGGCAACTTAATGCCCTTATTGGGTTGTCTTCGACTCTGTTTTGGGGGAGAATGCGCGCCGCAAAAATAACCGGGGTATTCAGTATCCCGGTTATTTTCTTTTTGTGTGTATAGGTTTTAAACCAATTGAGGCCGGTAAACATCCGGAAATGATATGAGGTTCGTTTGAACCTACTTTACTGAGGACAATTCAATGGGGCTGTTGTTTACCGGATGTTCGGTAGTTGCCGTAAATCAATCTGTTGCGTTTGCAATTCCACCTGCTGCAAAAGGAGGTTGTATATGAGCCAACAAAATCCAGGCTTAAAGCAAAGCCTTAGTCTGTGGCAAGTGGTTGTGATGGGATTAGCCTATCTCACGCCTATGGCCGTGTTTGACACCTTTGGCATTGTCTCCGAGATCACCTCAGGCCATGTGGCCACCTCTTACCTGCTCGCGTTAGCGGGGATCCTGTTTACCGCCTTTAGCTACGGTCACTTAGTACGTAAATATCCCTATGCGGGCTCGGCCTATACCTATGCGCAAAAAACCTTTAGCCCGAATGTCGGCTTTATGGTGGGCTGGTCATCGCTGCTCGATTATATGTTTATGCCGATGATCAATATGTTGCTGGCAAAGATTTACCTCACGGCCATGTTCCCTAACGTCGAGCCGTGGATTTTTATCTTTGGTTTAGTCGCTGTGATGACGGTATTAAACCTGAGGGGCATAGATTTAGTGGCGAATTTTAATGGCGTTATCGTATTCGCCCAGATTGCCATTATCTTAGTGTTTATCGGTCTAATGGCCCACAGCCTGTCCCTTGGCGAAGGCGAAGGTGTGATTGCCAGTGTACGTCCATTCTATTCCGAAGAGATAAGCCTTGCGCCGCTGTTTACTGGCGCGACCATTCTGTGTTTCTCCTTCTTAGGTTTCGATGGCTTAAGTTCGTTGAGTGAAGAAACCAAGGACGCTAAGCGAGTCATCCCCCGCGCTATCGTGCTAACTGCTTTGATTGGCGGCGTGATTTTTGTCAGCGTGTCCTATTTCTTGCAGCTGTTTTTCCCAGATATTTCTCGCTTCCAGCAGTTAGATGCTGTGCTGCCTGAGATTGCCCTGTATGTGGGCGGTAATTTATTCCAGTCAGTGGTGCTGGTGGCAACCACCATTGCGGTGTTGGCCTCGGGCATGGCCGCCCATGCGGGTGTGGCACGTATTCTCTACGTGATGGGGCGCGACAATATGCTGCCCAATAAAGGCTTTGGCTATATTCACCCCAAATGGCGCACGCCAGCATTTAACGTGATTCTGGTGGGATTACTGGCGCTTTCTGCGGTGTCCTTCGATCTCGAAATGGCATTGGCGCTTGTCAACTTCGGGGCGCTGGTGGCTTTTACCTTTGTGAACCTGTCGGTAATAGTGCAGTTTTATATCAAAGAGAAACGTAACCAATCCTTGAAAGAGCACTTGCAGTACTTCGTCTTACCTTTGTGCGGCGCGGCGACGATTGGCGTACTGTGGCTTAATCTTGAACCTCAGTCCCTAGAGCTTGGCTTAATTTGGGCGGCAGTTGGGATCTTGTATTTGGCACTGCGAAGCCTGCGTTTACGCAAGGCGGTAGAGTTACAGAATTAACTCGCAAATTGAGCTAGAAAGTAAAAGACCCGCTGTTGCGGGTCTTTTGGTTTTTACAGTGTCGGCACGGTAAAGCTGAGGGAGGTCTTAACTTGCTTGGGCGTAGTGGTCACTACGCTGATTTGACTCCCCGCAGAGGCGGTGAAACTGAGTGGTGTGCCTAAGCCATTCTTGCCGGTGAGAGTGTTGGCTACCTCAATGGTATCTGGCGTACCGTTACAATCGACGCAGAGCTCGATTTGGGTCTTAGCAGGCATAATTTGTTTGGCATTGTCATGTACAAACACCACAAACTTAGACTCGCTACCTGCGGCAACGGGTTTAATATCATTAACGCCTGCGAGTAACACACCGTCTTGCTGCACACTGATATAAGCCTGCGAACCAGACATGCTTAACACCAAAGCCTTACGCACATAGGTTTTGTTGGCTTGACCAGTGCCACAGAGGCTGCCTTCACATTGAGGGCCGTTAAACTTGCCATCGGCGGCGGGATAGGTCTCGCGGGCGAGGTTATCGAAATAAGGTTCACCGCTGTCGCGGCTAAAGTTTTCATTATCATCGCGAAACGCCGTTGGTAAGTCGCTAAAACCGCTATTGTGGAAGGTTTCCACATCCATTCCATTGCCGCTGCAGTGAGTTGCTACACCATTGAATAAGCAGGCGTTAGTGATAGCGCCACCATCGGCACTATCAAACTGATTGTTGCCGTTAGTGTCGAAGAAAGTTTCGTGACCCAAGGCGTAGGCCAAGATGGTAATACGGTGATCTTGAGGGCGATAAGCGCCTGAAGTCCAAGTCACGCTACAGGCGCCATTTTGCGTTAGGCAGCTTGGGGCGATTTGGCCACCTTCGGTGTTGAAGTTAACCGTAGTATCATCGGGCGCTGGGTTACCAAAGCTGTCCGACAGTCTGGCGGTAATAGTCGCGGTTTCACCGTCATAATCGCCCGCTTCGGGATTAAATATCGTCGTCGAAAGACTAAAGCCAAGTTGCTGTGGCAGGCCAGTATTAACCGTTAATTGCTCAGATTGGCTAGTGATCACTTCCTTGGTATCGGCATCCACTGCGCTGGCGACCACGCGAACTGGGGTTGGCACAGTACCCGAAAGCACACGTACACTGGCGATACCTTGGGAGTTTGTCAGGCTCTCTGCGCTGGCGCTGCCATTGGCAAAACTTAAACCGCCGACCACAGTATCTAAGCTAAAACTAACCTTTTGCTGCGCGGCTGGCTGGCCATTGGCGCTGGTGACTTTAAAGCTCACCAGTGATGATTCGCTCGACCCAGTCCCACCTGCGCCTTTAATACGAATTTGGTTGGGCTCGGCCGCTTCAAAGCTCAGACTGGCTAAGGTTTGACGTTGAAGCGTAAAGGGGAAGTTCGCCGTCAGCGTTTGATTACCCACGACTGTGGTCGCGACGATTTGATCGTTACGCTCGCTATTCCCGCTGCAACTGGTGTCTTGGAAGGTCGAGCTGGCATTGCCCGATAGCGTCGTGACAGGCGAGTCTAAGCTCGCATTATTACTGCTGGTGCAGTCAGAGCTGAAACTGATGGATGACGGCGTCTGTACGCGAGTGACAGTGCCATCACTAGCCTCTAACACTAAGCTTGCGGTCACGCCAAAGCTGCCGCCGGCGCTGATTTTATAGCTGCCATCGGCCTGCGCCGTTAACGTACTGGCCAGTTTTCCTTCCGTAAAACTGCCGCCATTAAAGGAGCCTAATTTTAGAGTGCCGGCTTCGTTAACTGCATCTTTGCTGAGCACTTCATACAAGCTGCTGCTTTGTAGCGATTGCCCTTGATAATCCACCGTTACCGTTAAGGCGTTGGCGCCTAATTCGGTGGCACTTGGGGTATAAGTGACTTGGGCAATACCTTGCTCATCGGTTAGCGCACTGGCCGGGGTTAAGGTCGCTGACCCCGCACTGAAGCTGACCTTAGCATCGGCAATACCTTTACTCTCGGCATCGAGGAAAATGGCTTGCAGTTGTACGGCTTCATCAACTTTAAAGCGAGTCACTACATTCGCGCCGCTTTGAATACTGGCGCTCAGTTTTGGGGCTATGGATGCGCCAGTGCCGTCGATAGTGCCTGTAAATTCAAAGTTGCGAGTCGCCGATAGCGCTGTGCTGGAATCACTTGGGGTGGTGGTTGCCGTAATCGTTCCTGCATTGATAAGCAAATCTGGATTACTCACAATAACAATGGCTTCACCATTGCTATCCGTGAGTTTGCTTTCCGGTGTTAACGCCCCAAGGTCGGTCGTAAAGTTAACTCTCTGGTTGCTGACCTTTGCAGAACCTTTGTTTAACTTGGCGACAGCACAAAAACCTGCGTCTTTAGGGAAACTTTGAAGTGAGGTAAAACTGCCGCATTGACTACCCGATAAGGTTTTAAAGTCGATAGACAGTTTGTAAATACCGTCGCTGGCATCTGTGCCACCGTTGTCTTCGTCAGAGGGGCCGTTACAGCCCCAAAGTCCAAATAAACCAATAGAAAGCAAAGTAAGATTGCAAAACGTGTTGCTAAATCGCATAAGCAAACATCCTTGTTGGTGCTGAGTTAATTAGTCTTGGATTTCGCTGCGTAGGTATTTAAACAGCTCTTTTGATGATTTGGACTCAGGGCCTTTTGCCAACTCTTTCGTGGCTTGGCGCACTAAGGTACGCAGCTTCTGTCTGTCCAACTGTGGGTAATGTTCCACTAAGGTTTGAATTTCGCTGTCGCCTTGGCTCAGTAAACGCTCGCGCATTTTCTCGAACATTTGCAGCTTAGCGGTTTCGTTGTTGTTTTTGTTCAGTACGATAGCGAGCGCGGCTTTAATCGGCTCCACATCGACGTTACGCATCAACTTACCGATATATTGCATATGGCGGCGATAGGCTTCGGTCTTCGGCTTAATCTTATGAGCTTGCTGGATGCTGTCGTATAAGTGCTCGTCCAGCTCGATTTTATCTAGCTGGGTCTTGCTGAGCGACACCAATTCCATACCGACTTTTTGAGCAGCTTCGCAGTCACGCTTGTCCTCGGTTTTGCTGACATACTCTTCGTCACTGTCATAGGGTTGTTTAAAATGCTCTGAATCACCAACAATCTTCATATAGATAAAACCTCAGTTAAATAACGGCCTAATAATAACATCTCCCGCCAAAAATCGCCTAACGAAAGCGCGTGCGCCATGGCTGAGATTGACGAAATAAGCGCGCAATAAATAATGAGAATGGCATGGGTGTTTGTTATGCTAACGCCATTGCCGACAACGAAAGAGTAGCTTTGTGTCTTTGAACAGAATCGATAGTGAATTGGCCGCGCTGAAAGATGCGGTTGCCGTGGCCCTCGAATATGCCAATAAATTAGGGACAAATGCCGCCGAAGTGGCGATCAGTAAACAACAGGGATTATCGGTTTCAACCCGCTTAAAAGAAGTGGAAACGGTTGAATTTAATAAAGATGGCGCCCTAGGGATTACGGTTTATCGCGATGGTTGCAAGGGCAGTTCATCGACTTCCGATCTCAGCCCTGAAGCCATTGCCTTGGCGGTGAAAGCGGCGGACGATATCGCCCGTTACACCTCGGCCGACCCCTTTAGCGGTTTAGCCGACAAAGCCTTAATGGCGACCGAGATCCGCGATCTTAAGCTCTATTATCCTGAAGATATTTCTCCCGACGAATTAGCCCAATTGGCGATTCGCGCCGAAACCGCGGCGCTCGATGCCGATCCGCGCATCAATAACTCCGATGGTGCCAGCGCAAACGCCCACACTTCGGTCAAGGTTTACGGCAATAGCCACGGCTTCTTAAATGGTTATTGCAGCTCGCGCTACAGCTTAAGTTGCAGTGTGATCGGTGAAGACAGCGACGGCAGCATGCAGCGGGATTACGATTACACTATCGCCCGTAAATTCAGTGAGATGTTATCTCCCGAATCGGTTGGCTTGAAAACCGCACAAAAGACAGTGAGTCGTTTAGGTGCGCGTAAGATTGCGACTTCGCGTTTACCTATTCTGCTTTCGCCTGAAATCGCCACAGGGCTCATCGGCCATTTAGTCGGCGCGATCAGCGGTGGCAGCCTGTACCGTAAATCCAGCTTCCTGTTGGATGCGATTCACACCCAAATCTTCCCCGATTGGTTCAACATTGAAGAACAGCCGCATCTGCTGGGCGCGCTTGCCAGTGCCAACTACGATAGCGAAGGTGTAGCGACGCAAGATAGACGCATCATCGACCGGGGTATGTTAGAAAGCTATCTGCTGACCAGCTATTCGGCGCGCAAACTAGGCTTAACCAACACAGGTCATGCGGGTGGCATCTACAACTGGACGCTGGCTCACACCGGCCAAAGTTTCGATGAGCTAGTCAAAGGCATGGGCACTGGCTTGATTGTCACTGAAGTGATGGGCCAGGGCGTGAATATGGTAACGGGGGATTATTCCCGCGGCGCTGCCGGTTTTTACGTTGAAAATGGCGAAGTGCAGTTCCCCGTCGAAGAGATCACTATCGCGGGCAACTTGAAGGATATGTTCCGTGGTATTCAGGCGGTCAGTAAAGACTTCGATTTACGTTCGTCTATCCGCACCGGCGGGATCTTATTATCCGAGATGAAGGTTGCGGGTAACTGATTGAGTTGACCCAATTGAGCCATTCAGTCTAACGGTTCGGCGTTAACGGAATGAGCTTTAAACAAAAGGGCAAATGCAACTGCATTTGCCCTTTTGATTTTATGTCGTTCTACTTTTTAGAAGCGATAGCTAGCATTAGAAGCGATAGCTAGCACCTAATTCAAATGAGCGACCCGAGCCTGCGACTTGGCTAAAGCCACCACTGCTATCAGCCTTAAATTCGGCAAGGTTGACACCACCCAGCGGTAGTTCGTAGTAAGTATCAAACAGGTTGTTGATCGCAAAGGTTAAACTCAGCTCTTGCCATTTGATACTGCTGCTTAGATTTAACAGCGAATAGCTGTCGGTCTCATTTTCTAAGCGGCGATCATCGACCTTATCCTTAGTCGCTACCCATTGCCATGACAGGCGGTTTTCCCAATCACCTAGTTGATGGCTAAGGGCTAACTCGGTTTGTAGCGGTTTGATTTGATAAAGCGGCTCGTTACCCTCATCTCGCTCGCCTCGGGTGATATTCAGCTTGCCCTGCATCTGCCATTTACCGCTGTCGGTATCGGCTAATAGGTAGTTCGCACTCAACTTAGCGCCATATAAATGGGCATCTTCGTTGGTAAATTTAAGGATATTGCGTTTACCGTTGGCAAGGCCACTACGGTTAAAGCTGCCAATCACCTCGGCATCAATATAGTCTGTCACTGCGCTATACCAAGCCGTGGTCGAGAATTGCCATTCATCGCCCGCAAACTTGTAGGCCGCGCTCAGGGTGTGCGCCGTTTCAGGCTTTAGATTGGGATTGCCCACATAACCGTTACCGTCGCCATACCAGCCGATCATTGTGGTTGCCATCACGCCACGGCCCCAGCTGTAACGCTCATACAGGTTTGGCGCGCGGTTTTTACGGGCTAAGCCAAATTCCAATTGTTGTTTGGCCGATAGCTGATAACGCGCCAGCAGCGTGGCGTCGATAAGGTTATCGTCTCGGCTTCTATCCATAGCATTAAAGGCTTTTGCGGCTTCGGCATCCATATTCGGCATGCCCATCATGGGCATATTGCTGTAGGCCTGCACTTCGCCCGTATCAGTGGTGACATATTCATAACGCACCCCGGCAGACAACCACCAGACTGGCGTGAGGTTTTGCTGCCACTCGCCATAAACTGCGGCGCGGCGGCGTTCACCGTCGTTGATATTGATATAGTCATTGGGGGCCATCATAGTGCCGGGCACTGCTGGCCAAGTATCATCGAGTTGATAGTTATAAAATTCCTGGCCGACGAGTAACGTGCTGTTATCGCCCATAGGTAAGCGCCAATGCAGTTGGTAGCTGTAATCGCTGCCTTCAGTGTTCATCGGCATCTTGCCGGTTTTTTCCGGAGTGAAGAAGCCCATTTCATGCTTCACACTGTGCCAGTTTAACTGGGCGCTAAATTCACCGTCGTTGTCTAAATCACGCAGATAACGGACTAGGGCACCGTAACTCTTGTTATCTGTCATATCCATGTATTGGTTCGGGAAACCTTGGAAAGGGATCGCCTGATGCGTTAGCTTAATCGCCAGTTGTTGTTTGTCATCACGCCATGCCGCTGTTAACGCATGGTTTTGGGCACGATAGAGGGTATCGAGCACTTTATCGCCGTGACCATCGTGGTAGCTATTGGCATCTTCATAGGCGCCTTGATAGCTGAAACTTAAGTTCTTACTGGCAATTCCAGCCTTAGCGCCGAGTAAGAAGGCATCGCTGGTGCTGCGGTATCCCGATGAAATCTCGCCGCTTTCGAAGCTGAGGTCTTCGCTGTCGCTAAATTTAGGATTCAGGCTATTAACCTTAATCACCCCGGCGATATTGTCACCGCCCGCACTGACAGGGGACACGCCCGCGACCACTTCTACCGAGCTGATTTGATTAGCGGAAACGTAGGAAAGTGGTGGGTTCATTTGGTTGGCACAGGAGGCGGTGATATCCGCGCCATCGACTAACACTTTAATGCGATCGCCCATCATGCCATTCAGCACGGGCAAGGCGGAAACGCCGCCCGCTTCGGAGAAATCCACGCCTTGGTCTTTCAGCAAGGCATCGGCCGAGCCTAAGGTGTTACGGCCAATACTCTGTTCGCCATGGACTTGAATACGTTCAATTTGCGTCTGATTTGTCTCGTCGGCCATGGCCTGTGAGGCAACCGAAGCGCCTAATGCTAAGGTCAGTGCGCTGGCGATTGCGGAGCATTTAAAGCAGTGGGGGATAGTTGAAGTATTTGCAGCCATCTTATTGTCTTCCATTCACTCGGATAAATTGCGCTGCATTATAAAGATCATCACAGTGTGACAGGTGCGGCATATTGTCGCAGAGCTTATAAAGACAAAGCTGAAATAACGGCCTTAAGTGCTCGCTAGCGCCAAGATGAAGATAAGTTAGCGCCAAGGTGAGGATTACAAGCGGCGCGGTTTAACACGCCCTTGGATTAACCGAAGTGATTGAAGTAGATACGCTGGGTTTCCCCTTCGGCGTCCATGGCGGCGAGTGCCTTGGCAAACTCATAGGCCTTTGAATCTTCGGCGAGTCTGTTGGGGCTGTTATCTGGGCTGACGGGTAAGTCTGCTCGGTAATTGGGGTTATGTTGCCCGCGAAAATGGCGGCTTTTTTTCGAAAAGCCCAGATACATGGCCTGAGGCTGCTGGCAGCAATTGGGGTGCAGCTTAAATTGGCTCATGTCCCGCTGTTTAAGGTAGTAGCTGATGGTGGCCTGATCGTAGATAAAAAAATCCCCTTGGCTGGCAAGCAGGTAATCTAAGGCCTTAGGCACATCGAGTTCTGGCGGTTTACGTACCGACATGGTTTCGGGGAGGCCGTTAAAGTCGTAGCTACCGGGGGCGATTAACAGTGTCATCCCGCTTTGGGACAACTGCTCTAACGAACGTATATCGGCGGCTCCTGCACGGCTTATGCCGATGGCGCGCTCCGACAGGCCATTAGGAATAAAAAAGGCAAATTGAGCGCGCTCCTCACTAAAACTCAGGCCTGGGTAAAAGTCGATATTACCGAGTTTTAAATCCCGCAAAATCCGCATCTTAGGCGCGCGGGTGATCCTGAGTTTGCAACCAATCCGCTCGGCGGCGGCTTGATAGATATCGTGGTAAAACCCTTGGTTATTGGGTTCGTGTTGGATAAAGGGAAGGCGCTCACTGGTGCGATAACCCATGGTAATGATGCACTCAGAGCTTGAAAAAGCCTGCGCTAAGCTGGGGAAGAGGCTGAGTAATAGGAAAACGAGGCTAAGTAAGGGCCGATAAATAACTGCAAATTGCAAAATGATCTCCTTATCCCGTGATTACAAAGGGTAATCTTGCCGCCAATGGGCGAGCTAAAAGTACAACTAAGGCGAAGGCTTGTTAGCCTAATGTATTATTTTTATTGAAT